>CAYXWW010000043.1:0-23522 GCA_964468905.1 uncultured Rhodoferax sp.
GAACACGATGGCAAACGATACCCATACCAGCGTAATCAGAATGTCAATGGGCCACTACAGCTCGGCGTACTCCTTGCCCGAGGTGTAGCCCAATGGCAGCGATACGGCAGCGGCCAAAATGACAAGCTGCCAACCCCAAAACGTAAATGACGCCAACTTGTCGCCAAATAGCCGAACCTGGCAGGTTCGTTGCACCACGTAATAGGCCGATGCAAACAAGCCGCAGCCACCAAATGCAAAAATTACTGCATTGGTATGCAAGGGCCGCAGCCTGCCGTAACTCAGCCACGAAATGCCGAAGTTGAGTTCTGGCCACGCCAACTGGGCGGCGATGATGACGCCAACCAGCATGCCCACCACGCCCCAGACCACCGTCATGATGGCGAACTGCCGTACAACGGTATCGTTGTAAACAGCCGCCTGTTGATTTGCAAATGCCATTTCTACCTCTTTGCTATTAAGACCTAGTTTCGATTTTTACGGATGACGCTGTTTGCCGAGTTGACCCAAGTCAAACTTCTGTGAATGCGTGCGACTGATGCAGCAGGGAAGATGCACATTGCCAGAAACGTGCTATTGTTTTAGGAGCTACTTAAGCATATTCCACGAGGGATACCGACACATATCGCTTGGAATTAATTCTCAGCCTCTCCTGGCGGGGTGATCAAAATTCTTTCCCCCTCGGCCTCGATATCCTCGAACTGACCTCGGTGAATCGCCCACCAGAGCCCGCCCAGAATGAAAAAGACCAGGACAACGGACAACGGGATGAGTAAATACAGGATATCCATCAGCGCTCCCTCTCTCGGATGGGTGTGCGTACCAGGCGCAAAGCATTCAGTACCACAACCAGCGAGCTGGTGGCCATACCCAAACCCGCCAACCAGGCAGGCAACAGCCCCATAACAGCCAGGGGCACACAGGCTGCGTTGTAGGCCAGTGCCCACCACAGGTTTTGCCGAACGATTGCCATCGTGCGGCGGGCAAGTTTGACGGTACGGACAACGCTGGTCAATTGCCCGCCCAATATGACAAAGTCCGCTTGTGCCTGCGCCAGTGGTACCGCTTGCCCAAACGCAAACGACACATTGGCGCCAGCCAAAATGGGGCCGTCGTTGAGACCATCGCCCACCATTGCCACCCTGTGGCCTTGTGCCTGCATGGCACGCAAGCAGGCAAGCTTGGCGTCTGGCGTGCAGGATCCTTGCGCATGCTCTATCTTGGCAAGGGCTGCAACGCGGGCCACGGAACCCTGGCTATCCCCGGAAAGCATGTGCACCGCAATGCCCATATCTGCAAAAGAAGCAACAACGGCCGCAGCCTCAGGACGCAGGTCTTCTGCCAATACGAACGTCGCCAACCACCCCTTGTCGTCACTCAAATAGACGCACGAACCAGACGCGTTTTGGGACGGCACAGCGCAGAAAACCGCCGAGCCCAGTCGCAAGACGACCGGACCGACGCCGCTGGCTCCATTCACAGGCGCGGCGGTTCCTTCCACCCCTTGCCCCGCGTATTCGGTTACGGCGTCACAGGTCCACGTTGGGCCGTTCGCCCCATCACCGTAGCGCGCTTGCATGCATGCGACCAATGCCTTGGATGCTGGATGGAGAGAATGTGTTGCCAATGCAGCAGCCGTGGATAGCGCCACATCAGCGGTCAACTCAGGGCGCACCGAAATGGAATCCACCACCATCGCATCACGGGTCAAGGTTCCGGTCTTGTCAAACACCACCGTATCAACACGTGCCAGCGCCTCCAGCGCCTGCAGTTTACGAACAAGAACACCACCACGCGCCAGAAACCCGGCCGCTGCAAGCATGGCAGCCGGTGTAGCCAGTGACAGTGCGCACGGGCAAGTTACCACCAAAACGGCAACAGCCACCATCAGCGCATGGCTAGGATCACGACCCCACCACCACGCACACGCCGCTGCGGCAGCAACCAGGACGGCTATGAGAAAGGGTTTGGCCAATCGGTCAGCCAACTGCACACCTTGCGGCTTGGTTGCAGAGGCGCTTTCCATTAGCGCCACAATCTGCGCGAAGCGGGTTGCTGCACCCAAGCGCTCTACGCGTATGAGCACGGTACCGCTAAGGTTGTGGCTGCCAGCCAGCACGCTGGCACCGACACCGCGCGTAAGTGGCTTTGATTCGCCGGTCAACAATGCCTCATCGACCAAAGTCGATCCACTCTGCACCGCTCCATCGGCGACGAATGTCTCACCAGGATAGACCCGAAGTACATCGCCCACCACAACGCGGCGTACCGCAACGCGCACAAATTGCCCAGCTCCCACTGAACGTTCCACGCTATCGGGCAAGCGATTCATCAATGCTTCCAACGCCCCCGCGGTCTGGTCGCGCAAACGCATTTCAAGCCAGCGGCCGGTCAGCAGGAAAAAGACAAACATGGTTAAGGAATCAAAAAAGACCTCCCGCCCATACACGCCAGTTGGCTCAAACGTTCCCACTGTACTGACAGCAAACGTAATCAATATGCCAATGGCAACCGGCAAGTCCATGCTGATGCGCGCATGAGCAATGTCACGCAGCGCACTGCGAAAAAAGGGCCCGCAAGAAAACAGCATCACAGGCAACGTCAACACCCAGGAGGCCCATCGCAACAATTGTTCCATCTCACCGGTCAGGTCACCCGGTTGGGCCACGTACGCTGGGTACGCATACATCATGACCTGCATCATGCACAAGCCAGCAACCAGCCAGCGCCATAGGGCCTGCCGGGTTTCAAGTTTGCGCCGTTCACTGGCGAATGCGTCGTTGGCAGGTACCGCACGGTAGCCACATGCTTGCACGGCCTGCATCCACACCGATGGGAGAACGTGGGCTGCTGACCAAGTGACCTTCGCCCGATGGCTTGCAGCACCCACTTGCACACCCAAGACACCAGGGACACGCCGCAATGCGTCTTCTATCGTGAGTGAACACGCGGCACAGTACATACCTTCGATAACAACGCTGGACTCCCAGCACGCTGCACCTTGGCCACTGGGGCGGCTAAATGCCCCCCATTCCTGCGGATCGTCAAGCAGTGCCAATGCATCTGACGCATGGGGCTGTAGATCGTGAATAGGCAAAGACATGGCGGCGGCGGGCATAAGTCAGGAGTGTGCCGCCGAACGTCGATTGAAAACTTGATTTACATCAAGACCGAGCGCGCTAAGCGGAGTAACCTGAAGATTCAACTTTAATGAGGAACGCAATATGTATCAACGCATTCTGATCGCTACCGATGGATCAACACTCTCCAAAAAGGCCGTCAAGAGCGCCATCGAGCTGGCATCTCTGTGTGGTGCTGAGCTCGTTGCCATTAAGGTCGTTCCACGCTATCCGGAAAGCTACTTTGAAGGTGGCATTGCCTTGCCGGCTGAAGATGTACGCCGCGTAGAAGATCAGTGGGCCACCGAGGGACAGGCCATAGTGGACGCCGTCAAAAAATCAGCATCGGCAAAAAACGTATCAACCAAAGCGCTGACAGTGAAGTCTGACGTTGTATCGGACGCCCTACTGGCCGCTGCGAAGAAACACAAGTGCGACTTGATTGTGATGGCCTCGCACGGTCGCAAGGGCATCAAGCGCCTGCTATTGGGGAGCGAGACACAACAGGTTCTGACACACGCAAGCGTTCCGGTACTTGTCTTGAAATAGAAGCGCCAGCATCGCTCATTCTTCTTCGCGGTAACGGGTGCGAATGTCCATGACATCGTCCCAAGCGTCGAGAAAGGCTTGCACACATTGTGGGTCGAAATGGCTACCGGATCCATGCACCAGAAAGTCGACCGCGGCCTCAAGTGTCCAGGCAACCTTATACGGTCGGTCAGAGGTGAGGGCATCGAAAACGTCTGCCACTGCCACGATCCGGCTAAAGATAGGAATAGCCTCACCCGCAATACCGCTCGGATAGCCAGAGCCGTCGAATTTCTCATGGTGTCCGCGGGCAATTTCTGCACCGGCCTGCAAGACCTTGGATGAACTCCCCTTCAACAGTTCATAGCCATACATGGCATGCATCTTCATGACCTCAAACTCCTCGACATCCAGGCGTCCGGGCTTGAGCAATATTTTGTCAGCGATACCCACTTTGCCAATGTCATGCATGGGTGCAGCTTCCAACAGAAGGTCCTGGTCTTCAAGGGACATACCCAGACCCCGTGCAATCAAGTGCGAATAGTGTGCCATTCGCAATATGTGAGCACCCGTTTCGGGATCGCGATACTCTGCCGCTTTGCACAGGCGAATGACCGTTTCGCGTTCACGTGCGCGGATTTCTTCGGTGGCTTTGCGCACTTCGTCAGCCAACCACATGGCACGGTCTGCAAGCTGCTTGCGCGCGTCGCTGACAAGCAGCATATTGCGCGAACGGGCCAAAAATTCCACTTTATCAACCGGCTTGGTCAGAAAATCATTGGCGCCGAGGTCTAGAGCTCGGTAGCGCAATTGCTTCTGGTCATTGGCCGTAATCATCACAATCGGCACGGCGTCGCGTCCGGGCATTTCGCGAAACAAGCCTATGAACTCCAAGCCATCCAGGTCTGGCATCATGTAATCCACGATGACCAAATCCGGATCATTGTCCTGGGACCAGATCAGTGCGTCGCGCGCGTGTGCAAACGTATGGGGAATGCAATCGTCGAGCTTCTTCACCAAAGCGCCGAACAAAATCAGATTCACCTCGGTGTCGTCAATGATCAATACATGATGGGTCATAGGGGCTGAATCTTTGGCTTTGCGTCGTTGCTTGATTAAGCAGTCCGATCCAGCGGAATAACAGGAATTAATTGTTCCATCTCAACAATCAGTGATGGCAACAGTGCACTGATCACCGCAGAATCCTGACCCTCGGCACCTTTTTCAATTTGCTGGGCCAAATCGCTTGCTGGTCTGGCACCAAACATGGAGAGGGTGCCTTTGAGCGCATGGGCCACATGCAACACCGACTGCAAATCGCCGGACTTCAAGCCCGACTTCATTCTCGCAAGATCGTCTGGCCACTGCTCGACAAATGCTTGGGAAATGATGCCGAGAACTTCCTGGTCCACCTCAGTCATAGCGGCCGCATAGTCAAAGTTTTTAGTCATCGGCAATGCGGCAACCGGCACAGTGTCTGCGCTGCTTGTCGGCGTCTGCTGCCCATTGGAATACCGTTGCAAAATGAGTTGCAGGTCGGTTGCCTTAATCGGCTTTGACAAGTAATCGTCCATACCCGCAGCGAGACAACGCTCTCTATCGCCAGGCATAGCGTTGGCTGTCATGGCAATGATCGGGGTGCGATGGCCATCTTCCGCCGCCCGAATGCACCGCGTCGCTTCAAGCCCATCCATCACGGGCATCATCATGTCCATCAAGATGACATCAAACGCTTGATTTGCGCAAATATTAACGGCGATCTGGCCGTTGTCAGCCACCTGCACATGATGCCCCCAACGCTCCAATAGCGTCACCGCAAGCTTCTGATTCACCACGTGGTCTTCGACCAACAGCACATTCAAGGTGACGTGGTCCTCGCGAATCGAGTGACTGGTCACTATTGCCCGTGGCTGCTCCCCTTGCAAATTGAAAACGCGAGCCAAGGCCCCCATCAATTCCTCACGCGCTATGGGTTTGCTGAGATACCCCACTATTCCTACATCACTTGCACGCTGTGCATCGCCCTTCATGCCCGCGGACGACAGCATGACGAGCGGAATCTTGGCGCAAGAGGGTGTTTGGATTATTTTTTCCGCTGCGGTAAAACCATCCATGCCGGGCATTTGCGCATCCAGTAACACCAAATCACAGACGCTGCCTCGTTTTGACGCTTCGGCAAGCCAATCCAAGGCCTGTTGACCAGACTCCACAGAAAAAGCAGAAATTCCCTCCGCTTCAAGGCACCGCGACAACACCAGCCGATTGACGGCATTGTCGTCAACAATCAGCACCCTGCGGCCTTCCAATCGAACCAACGGTGCGATAGGCTGGTCTGGAACCTTGTCAGCCTGAACAATCAAGGTGAAATGAAACGTACTCCCTTTGCCTACGACGCTCTCTACCCAGATGCGGCCACCCATTGCGCTGACCAAACGCGAACAAATCGTAAGGCCAAGACCGGTACCCCCATATTTACGGGTGGTGGAACTATCCTCTTGTGAAAATGCCTCAAAAATGGTGCCCACCTTGTCCTGGGGAATCCCTATGCCCGTGTCAATCACACTGAAGTGAAGTTCGACAGAGGAGCTACTGAGCTGCACGCACGCAACGCGCAAAACAATTTCACCTTTTTCTGTGAACTTGATTGCGTTGCCGATGATGTTGACCAGTATCTGTCGTATTCGTCCTGGGTCACCCAGCACCGCATTGGGGACGTCGGATGCAATATCAAAGACTAACTCCAGCCCTTTTTGATTGGCGCGCAATGCCACGGCCTTCATGGTCTCGGAAATCGACTGCCCCAGGTGGAAAGGAATATGTTCTATCAGTAGTTTTCCAGCCTCAATCTTGGAAAAATCCAGAATGTCATTGATGACACGCAACAAGGCATCTGCTGACGATTTGACGATCCCTAGGTAGTCCTTTTGTTCGGCATCCAATTGCGTATCGAGGAGCAAATCGGTCATGCCAATCACACCGTTCATCGGTGTGCGGATTTCGTGACTCATATTGGCCAAAAAATCTGACTTGGCACGGCTCGCTGCTTCGGCATCTTCCTTGGCCTTTTGCAGCTCGGCAGCAACCTGCTTTGAGGCAGTGATGTCGGTAAAGTAGCCGTTCCAAACCCACCCGCCATGGCTGAGCTGCCGCGGATGTGCTTCACCGTGGACCCACACAATGGCACCGCTGTGCGCATGGACCATGCGAAAGTCGACTGCTTGCGCCGATGAAGATGTGTCTGCAACACCCATGTGGGCCGAGAATGTGTTTCTGTCGTCATGGTGAACGCGATCGGGCAACAGTGCTGTGTTTTCCAATATTGCGTCAGCCCTCACGCCACAAATTGCCTCAATAGAGTCACTCATGAACGTAATCTTGAACGCCTCGCCGGCCGCAATCGTGTACTGAAACACGGCGACGGGTATGTTCTCGGTCACTTCGCGCAAGCGCGCGTCTGCTTCCTTCAAGGCTGTTACGTCCTGCCAAATCCCAGTGAACACGGTGGCACCGTTCGCAGCGACATCCGGCTCTGGATTGATTTCTGCGCGAATCCAACGCAAGGCTTCACCTTCGACGTGAATACGGTATTCGCCACGCCAAATCGTTCGTCGGCGCGCAGCATCTTGAACGCCACCGATGACACGGGCACGGTCTTCCTCGAATATCTGATTAGTCGAGAGCGAGGCATCAGCTTTGAGCGCGTCGGGCGTCAAACCCAATACATCCCGCACCCGCTCGCTGACAAACGTAAAACGGTAGTTGTCAGGTGCCACATGCCACTGAAACACAACACCCGGCACGGTATTCGTAATGTGACGCAAGCGGGCTTCTGCTGCCTTGACAGTGCCCTCCATGCGCTTGCGCTGCGTAATGTCCGTGCGGATCGCAATGAACATAGTTGGCTTAGCGGATTCATCGGCCAAGGGCACAATTGTGGCGTCTACCCAATAGGTCTCTCCCGACTTATTGCGGTTGCAAATCTCGCCATGCCATACCTTACCCGCTGCAATCGTCGACCACAAGTGGGTGAAGAATTCGGGCGGATGAACCCCCGAATTGATCATTCGATGGTTTTGGTTTAGCAGCTCGGCACGGGCATAGCCACTGATCTGGCAAAACTTGTCGTTGGCATAGGTTATTTCACCCGCGAGATTGGTAATACTGACAATCGCGTGTTGATCAAGCGCAAATTTTTGATAGGCCAAATCAGTCAGCGCTGCCTGCAAGTCACGTTGGCTTTCGTCGTGCTGGCGGACCAGGTTGCGCATCAAAGTCGACAGAGTCTCCAGATTGTCATCGGCGGCCAGTGTCTGATCTGTTTCAATCGACGCCATCAGATCGCGAGCCGAAGCGCGCAATGAATCAATAGCGCGGGTGCGGCTGGCCAGGTCTTCCCGTAGTTGCGTATTCTTGTCAGTTAGTTCGACAGAACTGAGCTCCAAACTTCGCGATTTGAGCTCGAGGTCGCGGTCGCTTTGTTGGTATGCCTCATCGACCCTCTGGAAGAATCCGGGCAAACCTTTAAACAATTTACTTGCTTCGGGTGATACCGCACCACTGTCGGCCAACCTGGCCAACTCGTCTTGTAACGCAGACAACTCGGCGGGGTCAACTTCGAGTCCGCGTTTGATTTGGCGAGCAAGTAGCTTGTGCATGCAAACCACCGTTGGCCGCAATCAAGCTGCTTCGGCAATATACGTTATGGTCATGGTTTGATTGTGCAATTTGCACTCTACCCCTTTTGTAAATGGGCTTATCTCACCGTATGAATAGAACCCGGCCAACGTTGAGCCCTTGCCAAATACTTCTCCGACCGCCTCCACCTCTTCATCAACCCGCCCGCCCATTACTAGCTTGCGGCCGACACAACTTACCAGCAGCGCAAGCCCTTGGCCCGAATTAGCCTGCATTGCCTTGGCCGCTTCCGCAGCGGCCTCCGCACCGTCGACCAAAGCGTCAGTGCTAGCGTGCATGAGGCGTAAATACCCGTCAGGATTGATATCGCCCGCAAGGGTGAGACTCCCCGATGCTTCGTCAACGCCCAAGATGGTGCGAATTAAGCCAACTTCCGAATGGTCGCTGCCTAACATGGCGAAGGGGAAAAGTAGGCCCGAAGCCGGCAAACCGCTCGCATGATCTCCCAAGTAGCGCTTGTAAACCTCTAAGGCTGACTCGCCGTCGAGTTCAAACAGCACATTATTCGCACAACGTGTTACTTTGCGAGCGGGGCCAAACGGCGACCAGCCACCGAATGAACCGTGGCTAAACTCCAGCGCGTCACCATAGAGGCCGACACATGTCAGGCGATCACTACTCATGCCTTGTGCATCCAAGATCCACGTTTGGGCGAACGCCCCACCATCGCCAGCCAACCCACCGGTGATCGGAATATTGTTACCCAAAACGTCTGCCATTCCAGACAGCACCGCACTTCCATTGATTTGTACACCCTGTCCAAAGATCAGCACTGCGCGCAAACCTTGGGCTGGCAGATCCGTCGCAAGACGCTTGCCCGCGGCAAATGAGTCTTCCATACTGGACAAAACGGTACTCACTTGAGCCAATTGCGTCTGATCAAAGTGCAATGCAGTCACCACGAGCGACCCATCCTCAACACCTTTGGCAGAGATTTCGCCGGCAGTAGAACAACCTGCGCGCGTTGCATTGGGAAATGCCTGCTCAATAGCAGAAGCAGCCTGCTGAAGTGCAGCCACTGAACCAAACACCAACACGAGATTTGGGTCAATACTTGTCAAATTGGAAAAATCGCTGGCCCCACTGACAGCATTGTGAAAAACCGCTTGCATCACCTTCATACTCAGTCTCCAGTTCTGGTTGGCCTGCTGTATTGTTCACGGAGCAGGTTTTTTTGCACTTTGCCCATCGCGTTACGCGGTAACTCTTGCACCAGGTAGCATTGCTTTGGTATCTTGAAGTTTGCCAGCATTGTCTTCAGCAATGTCAAAATATTTGCAGGGTCTACGCTGACTTGTGGCTTGGCGATAACTATGGCCACGCCGACTTCGCCAAAATTTGCATCAGGAACCCCAACAACAGCACTTTCCGCAACCCCTGGCAATGAATTGATATAGCCTTCAATTTCTGCCGGGTACACGTTGTATCCCCCACTGATGATGAGGTCTTTGCTGCGCCCGACGATAGTCACATAGCCATCTTGACTCACACTGCCAAGGTCACCAGTTTTGAAAAATCCATCGCTTGTGAATTCTTCGCGGGTCTTTTCCGGCATGCGCCAATAGCCCGAAAACACGTTGGCACCCCGTACTTGAATTCCACCCACACTCCCGGCGGGTACGGGGTTCCCCGCATCGTCGCACACACGCAATGTGACGCCTGGCAACGGGAATCCCACAGTTCCGCCGCGGCGTTGGCTGGCATTGACATAGCGTTCATCGTCGGTGTACGGGTTTGAGGTCAACATACCTGTCTCACTCATGCCGTAGCGTTCCAGAATGGTGTGGCCTGTGCGGCTTTGCCACGCGTCGAACGTCTCAATCAATAGTGGCGCGGATCCGGCAATAAAGAGGCGCATATTGCGAGCCATATGCTTGTCCAAGCCCGGCTCTGCCAATAAGCGGACATATAGCGTTGGGACCCCCATAAAAATCGTGGCCGCTGGCAACTTCTCCAAAACCGGCTTGGGGTCAAACTTGGTCATCCATAGCATGGTGCTACCGTTGAGCAAGGCACCATGCACGGCCACAAACAGACCGTGCACATGAAATATGGGAAGTACATGCATCAGCACATCGCCAGGCTCCCATCCCCAATACTTTTTTAGCACTTTCGCGTTGCTCAGGAGATTGCCATGGGTGAGCATCGCGCCCTTGCTGCGCCCAGTTGTTCCACTGGTGTACAAAATGGCCGCCAAATCATCTGCACTTCGCAATGCAACGGCATGTTCATCCCGCTTCGATGCAGCCCTCTCCAAAAGTGATCCGGTTCTGTCGTCACCGAGCGTAAATACGTATTGCACCCCCGCAGTAAACGCGATTTTGCTGACCCAGCCAAAGTTACTGGGTGTGCAAACCACGACAGCAGGCTCCGCATCCCCGATGAAGTAGCTTATCTCGGCACTTTGATACGCAGTATTCAAGGGCAGGAAAACCAAGCCTGCCCTCAAACTTGCGAGGTAGAGCATGAGTGACTCAACAGACTTATCAACTTGAACAGCAATCCGCGACCCGGCAGGCAACCGCAACGACTCCAGTAAGTTGGCCAGCATTGCAGTAGCACGATCAAGGTCACGCCACGAATACTGCAAGCCGGTGTCCGTCTCAACGGCCACCGTGTCAAGGTTCGAGGGGAACCCTGCGCGCAGCGCTTCAAACAAATTTTGATTCATCATGGCCAAAAGATGTGAAAAATATGAGATCTAGCTTGATCTCAGCGATAGCCCCGCCCTCGCCTGCCACAGTGGCGACCAACGCTGCAATGGACCAAGCTAATCGAGCTTGGCACCAGAAGATTTGACGACGGCTGCCCACCGCTTGACCTCTGCACTGACAAAACTTGCAAACTGCTGGCTTGTCATACTTGGAAATTCAGCGCCGTTGGCAGCCCACGCCTGCTTAATTTCATCCTGTGCGCCAACGCGCCGCACTTCCTCAACGATCCGTGCCTGGACATCGGCCGGGGTTCCCTTGGGCGCCCACAAACCGTACCAAGTTGTCACGGTGTAGTCAGGCAGCCCCAGTTCAGCAGCGCACGGAACGTCTGGAAACGCAGCGTTGCGTTTCGCACCAGAAACCATCAATGCCTTGATACGTCCACCCTTTATGTGGGCAGCGGACGAACCCAATCCATCAAACATCATGTCAACATTTCCAGCCATCAAGTCCTGCAAAGCCGGCCCTGCACCACGGTAAGGTATGTGAGTAATAAATGTTTTTGATTGTTGCTTGAACAACTCCCCTGCAAGGTGATGGGACGTACCGCCACCTGCTGATCCATAGTTCAGTTTGCCGGGATTGGCCCGTACTTGGGCCATAAACGCTGCATAGTTTCCCGGGATATTTTTGGGGTTAACGACCAAAACTTGCGGAACATTTGCCAATAGTGCCAATGGCACAAAATCCGTCTCGATGTTGTAATCCAGACGCGGATACATGGACGGAGCAATGGCGTGATGTACCGCACCCATGAACAACGTATAGCCATCCGGGGCAGCTTTGGCCGCAATGCTTGCCCCTAACGTACCGCCTGCACCGCCCCGGTTGTCAATCACCATCTGCGAGCCAGTCAATTTTGAGAATTGGGCAGATAATGGGCGCGCAAAGGAGTCCGTTCCACCACCTGCCGGGAAGGGCACCACCATGTAGACAGGGCGCGCCGGCCATCGTGATTGCGCCTGCGCCGAAGCGACAGACCCGGCGGACAGAGCGGCAATGAGCAGGTCCCGTCGCGTGATACTGTGCGGCGTTGTATCGAACAAAAAGTTTGTTTGCCGTTGTGTTTCTGTCATTGCCGTCTCCTTTTTTAATTACGCCCAATCAACAATCAATTGGATGCCCGTGGTCGCATGCCAAACCATATCCAGAAGGCGATTCCGGCCGCAATCATTGGTACACACAACCACTGTCCCATGCTCATACCCAATGCCAAAAAGCCCAGGTGTTCGTCTGGCTGACGGAAAAATTCAGCAACAAACCGCATGACGCCGTAACCGAACAAAAACGCTGAGCCAACCTGCCCCCTTTTTGGAGCCTTGCGGGCATATAACCACAGCACCACGAAGAGTAACAACCCTTCGAGCAAAAATTGGTAAATCTGCGAGGGATGGCGGGGCAAGTCGCCAGCGCCGCGAAACACCATACCCCAAGGAAGCGATGGATCAGCAATACGCCCCCACAGTTCACCGTTGATAAAGTTGCCAACCCGCCCGGCGGCCAAACCCGTGGGGACGCACGGTGCAACAAAGTCTGCAACTTCCAAGAATGACTTTTTGCGCGAGTACGCGTACCAAGCCATGGCCGCGATAACGCCCAACATGCCACCGTGAAAACTCATGCCCCCTTGCCACACAAAGAGCACTTCCAGAGGATGTGCGAGGTAGTAAAGCGGCTTATAAAAGAGGCAATAGCCAATACGCCCGCCCAGCACAACACCTAAAACTCCGACAAACAAAATATCTTCTACATCACGAAAACTCCACGCAGCGGGGCCAGTAGAGTTTGCGAATGGCGCGTGGCGCAAACGGCGACTGCCAAGAAACATGAAAAGTGCGAACGCCGCCAGATAGGTCAAACCATACCAATGAACGGCAATGGGACCCAACTGCAAGGCCACGGGGTCGATTTGAGGATGTATGAGCATGCCCGCATTTTGCACCTACTTTGAACAAAAATTGGGATAGATCCACTTGCGAATAGTCGGCAGTTTGGATATTCACGTACCGTCCGCCTGCGGCGCAAATGCCAAAAAGCGTTCAAGTACAGGACTTGATCGCGCCCATACCAGACTCGTGTCACAGAACGGCACAGAACCTTGTACCTCGCGATAGACCACGCCATGACGTTGAAACTGCTGCACACTTGACGGAACCCAAGCCACGCCCAATCCTGCTGATACCAAATTGACAATGGTTTGCATCTGAATCGCCTCCTGCGCAACGTCTGGCAAACAGCCAGCCGCGTGGTAAAGCGCAAAAATTGAATCATGCAGCGAAGGTGCAATATGGCGAGGAAAAATGACCAATGGTTGCGGCAAAACGTGGGCCATCGTTACACGCTTCAGTTTCGCAAGTGCGTGCTGCTTTGGTAAAGCTACGATCAGGGGTTCACTGTTAATCAATTTACTCTGAAGCGCCTCAGGCGCAAAACCAGGCGCATGCAGCATGAAGCCAGCATCCATTTCACCGCGTTCTAAGGCGTGGATTTGTATGTCGCCTGTCGCTTCAAGCAATTCCAATTGCACGCCTGGGTGCTGCGCACGCAAACTGTGCACCCATTCGGGCAACAAGAGGTATCCGACCGTGGAAACAAACCCAAGGCGCAATCTACCCAATTCCCCTGCCTCAGCAGCGCGTGCAAGCGCTGGCAAGGCTCTCGCACGGTTGAGCAAGTCGCGCACTTCGGACAACAATGCGGCGCCCGCAGGCGACAGGGCAACATAGCGCTTGGTGCGCTCAAACAATCGCACTTGCAGCCGCTTCTCTAGCAAGGCAATTGCCTGCGTTAAGGGCGGCTGAGACATGTGCAGACGCTGCGCAGCACGACCAAAATGCAGTTCTTCGGCGACTGCCAAAAATTGACGCCACACACGCAACTCGACCAAATGCTCATTCATATGTACAGCATATTAAAACAAGTCATTAAATATATTTGAAAATATACAGTGCGCGATGCATACTCAGCGCCTTTATCCTTTCAGAAACTCGACCACAACACCCGCCATGGACACAAAACCGATCATCTTGAACCCCCGTAGTCGCAATATCACAGAAGGCAAGTCGCGCGCACCGAACCGGTCCATGTACTACGGCATGGGCTATGCCGAAGGCGATTTCAAAAAGCCGATGGTGGGCGTGGCCAACGGGCATAGCACCATTACGCCATGCAACAGCGGGCTGCAAAAGCTGGCCGATGCTGCTGTAGCGGGTATCGAGGAAGCCGGCGGTAACGCACAAATCTTTGGAACGCCCACCATTTCAGACGGTATGGCCATGGGTACAGAGGGCATGAAATACAGCTTGGTTTCGCGCGAAGTCATCGCCGATTGCGTTGAAACCTGTGTGCAGGGACAGTGGATGGACGGCGTGCTGGTGCTAGGCGGCTGCGACAAGAATATGCCCGGCGGCCTGATGGGCATGCTGCGTGCCAATGTACCCGCCATCTACGTGTATGGCGGCACCATTCTGCCTGGCCACTACAAGGGCCAAGACCTCAACATTGTCAGCGTATTTGAAGCTGTCGGCGAAAACGCAGCGGGCCGCATGAGCGATGAAGACTTGCACCAAATTGAATTGCGCGCAATTCCCGGAACGGGTTCATGCGGTGGTATGTATACCGCCAATACGATGTCGTCAGCGTTTGAGGCGCTGGGCATTTCGTTGATGTATTCCAGCACCATGGCCAACCCCCATGACGAAAAGCTGAACTCTGCAAAAGAGTCGGCGCGGGTATTGATAGAGGCCATCAAGAAAGACCTCAAGCCACGCGACATTGTCACTCGCAAGTCTATTGAAAACGCGGTTGCAGTCATTATGGCCATTGGCGGGTCCACCAATGCCGTGTTGCACTTTCTGGCCATCGCCCATGCGGCAGAAGTGGACTGGACCATTGACGACTTTGAGCGCGTGCGCCAAAAGACGCCGGTCCTTTGCGACCTCAAGCCGAGTGGAAAATATCTGGCCGTAGATTTACACAATGCCGGCGGCATTCCCCAAGTGATGAAAACGCTTTTAGCCGCTGGTCTGTTGCATGGTGACTGTGTCACCATCACCGGACAAACAGTTGCCGAAGTATTGAGGGATATTCCCGATGTGCCACGTGCTGATCAAAATGTCATACGCTCCATTGACAACCCCATGTATGCCCAAGGTCACTTGGCAATCCTCAAAGGCAACTTGTCACCTGAAGGAGCAGTCGCCAAAATTACAGGATTAAAGAACCCTGTGATGACAGGACCAGCCCGTGTCTTCGAAGACGAACAATCAGCGCTCAAAGCTATTTTGGCCAACAAAATTGTGCCCGGCGATGTGATGGTGCTGCGCTATCTTGGTCCCAAAGGCGGACCTGGCATGCCCGAGATGCTGGCACCCACTGGCGCGCTCGTGGGCCAAGGTTTGGGTGAGTCAGTCGGCCTGATTACCGATGGGCGATTCTCTGGTGGAACCTGGGGAATGGTGGTGGGCCACGTGGCACCTGAAGCCGCTGCTGGCGGCACCATTGCATTCATTCAAGAAGGTGACTCCATCACGATTGATGCACATCAGTTGTTGCTGCAGCTCAATGTGAGCGACGAAGAAATCGCGAAACGCCGTGCTGCATGGACTGCACCAGCACCTCGCTATAAACGCGGAGTGCAAGCCAAGTTTGCATTTAACGCGTCGACCGCAAGCAAAGGTGCCGTACTGGACAATTTCTGAGTTGGCTCAGGGAGCGCCTTAAAGGTGCGCTCCCTGAGCAGAATGCACTGCGGCGCGCTTAGCGCTTCTTTTTCTTGCGACTCAGAAGGCCCATAGCTTCGCGGCTACGCTCTATGCGTGCGTCGCGACGGGCCTCCTCACGCTCCATCTCCTTGCGCTTGGTGTAGCCAGTTGAATCTGCCCAAGACCACCATGCAACAGCCAACGCCCACGGTGACAGAACGATCCACCAGCTCCAAAGCGCAACGGGGCCGATTTCCATAAACTTCAAAACCATCAATACCAAACCAAGACCGACAAACAACATCGCTAACTCCTGTTTCGCAGCAGCGTGTACTAGCCTCAGGCAAATTGACTCACTACGCTGCTATCGGCTCCACTGTACAGCAAGTGCGCAATCAATACGCTTGGCCAAGCTGATCAAGAATTGCCGGATTTTCCAATGTTGACGTATCTTGGGTAATTGCTTCACCTTTCGCAAGCGAACGAAGCAAGCGCCGCATGATCTTGCCAGACCGCGTCTTAGGCAAATTCTCGCCAAAACGAATGTCTTTGGGCTTGGCGATGGGTCCAATTTCTTTGGCAACCCAATCGCGCAATTCTTTGGCAATGGCCTTGGCCTCGTCACCAGTCGGCCGCGCACGCTTGAGCACCACAAACGCACAAATTGCCTCGCCGGTCAGATCATCGGGTCGGCCCACCACTGCGGCTTCAGCAACCAGGTCTGATTTGGCAACCAATGCCGACTCAATTTCCATAGTACCCATGCGATGTCCGGACACGTTCAGAACATCATCGATGCGACCCGTAATACGGAAATAGCCACGGTCCACACTGCGCACAGCCCCATCCCCGGCCAAGTACATCTTGCCACCCATCTCTGCCGGGAAATAGCTGGATTTGAAACGCTCCGGATCGTTCCAGATGGTTCGAATCATGGACGGCCACGGACGTTTCACTACCAAAATGCCACCGGTCCCATTCGGAATGTCATTGCCCGATTCGTCGACAATCGCGGCCATGATTCCTGGCAACGGCAATGTGCAGCTTCCAGGGACCAACGGCGTGGCGCCAGGCAATGGGGTCATCATGTGGCCGCCGGTTTCTGTTTGCCAGAAGGTGTCAACAATGGGGCACTTTTCATGCCCAATATTTTTGTAGTACCACATCCACGCCTCGGGGTTGATGGGTTCACCCACCGAACCAAGAATACGCAAGCTCGACAGATCAGAGCGATCGGGGTGCACCTTTTCATCGCTTTCAGCTGCTTTAATTAGCGAACGAATGGCAGTAGGCGCGGTATAAAAAATCGTGCACTTGTGGCGCTCGATCATCTGCCAGAATCGCCCCGCATTGGGGTAAGTTGGCACACCCTCAAAGATGATCTGGGTCGCACCTGCAGCTAGCGGACCGTAGGCGACATAGGTGTGTCCGGTGATCCAACCTATATCAGCGGTGCACCAGAAAACGTCGGTTGGCTTTAAGTCAAAAGTCCAGTCCATTGTGAGCTTGGCCCACAAAAGGTATCCCCCCGTGGAGTGCTGCACACCCTTAGGTTTGCCAGTAGAACCGGACGTATAGAGGATGAACAATGGGTGTTCTGCCCCAACCGGCACCGGTGCACATTCGGTGCTCTTGCCTGCCAGTGCTTCAGCAAAAGTCTTATCGCGACCAGCGACCATGTTGCACGCGGTTTGCGTACGTTGATACACATAAACATTTTTAATGGACTCGCAGCCACCCATCGCCAGACCTTCGTCCACAATGGCCTTCAGTGGAAGCTCTTTGCCCCCGCGCATCTGGTAGTTGCTGGTAATGACGGCAACGGCACCTGCGTCAATGATGCGCTCTTGCAAGGCTTTGGCAGAGAAGCCGCCAAACACCACGCTATGGGTAGCACCAATGCGGGCACAGGCTTGCATGGCAATCACGCCTTCCAGCGTCATGGGCATGTAGACCAACACGCGGTCACCCTTTTGCACACCATCAGCCTTCAAGGCATTGGCAAACTGACTGACCCGCGCCAATAGTTCCTTATAAGTAGTTTTGGTGACAGTGCCATCGTCCGCCTCAAAGATGACCGCAGTCTTGTTTTCGGTCGGCGTGCCCATGTGCTTGTCCAGGCAATTGGCAGATGCGTTCAGCTCACCATCGTCAAACCACTCGTAAAACGGCGCATTGGACTCATCGAGTGTGCGCGTAAATGGCTTATTCCAAACAACGTTTTCACGGGCCAATTTGGCCCAAAAACCTTCAAAATCATTTTCCGCCTGTGCACACAAGGCGTTGTAACTATCCATGCCGGAAATGCGGGCATTTTTCACCATACTGTCACTGGGTAGAAAAACCCGGTTTTCAACCAGCGTAGAAGTAATGCCAGACGCTTGTGTGCTCATCGATGTCTCCTCATTTTTGAATATCAACTGCCGCGTATGGTGTTGGACAGCACTTACAAGCCACTGACTGGCACAAAGCTTACAGTTCGCCACCCTACAATTGCAAGATCACTTCAGCCTTGGCACCCATTCCATGACAAAACCCACACCAGAATCTACCGGTACCAAACTTCGCCCGCTGCCCCGGTTCATCTTTGCCAGCCGATGGCTGCAACTACCACTGTATCTAGGCCTGATCGCGGCACAAGGCGTATATGTTTTCCATTTTTGGATTGAATTGGTCCATCTTTTGGAGGCGGCGTTTGGCAGCCAGACCGCTCTGCAAGCGTTGATCTCCAGCATTGGCTACAAAGAAACGGCCGCCACTAGAGGGCTCAATGAAACCATCATCATGCTCGTCGTGCTGGCGCTGATTGATGTGGTGATGATTTCCAACTTGCTGATCATGGTCATTGTTGGGGGATACGAGACATTCGTCAGCCGCATGGATCTTGAAGGCCACCGGGACCAGCCCGAATGGCTCAGCCATGTGAATGCATCCGTCCTCAAGGTCAAGCTCGCCACGGCCATTATTGGCATCAGCTCCATCCACTTGCTCAAAACCTTCATCAATGCAGCGAACTACGACGAGAAGGTATTGATCGCTCAGACAGCCATTCACATCACATTTTTGTTCTCGGCCATTGCGATCGCCTACACCGATCGCCTGATGTCGCGCACATACACCGAATCACACTGACGTTGCATCCTCCAAGGCATTGAACCCCATGACAACCATTCGCCAAGCCGATCTCATCGAATCCGTAGCCGCTGCGCTGCAATTCATTAGCTACTACCACCCTGCCGACTACATCGCCCACTTGGCCCGCGCCTACGAACGCGAGCAAAGCCCTGCGGCCAAAGATGCCATTGCGCAAATTCTCACCAACAGCAAGATGAGCGCCACCGGCCACCGTCCGATATGCCAAGACACTGGTATCGTCAATGTATTCCTGAAGGTGGGCATGGACGTGCGCTGGGAGGGCTTTACTGGCTCCTTGGATGACGCCATCAACGAAGGCGTGCGCCAGGGCTACAACCATCCCGACAACACACTGCGTGCCAGCGTGGTGGCCGACCCCGAATTCCTGCGCAAGAACACAAAGGACAATACGCCCGCTGTCATCTTCACCGAAATAGTGCCCGGCAATACCGTTGAAGTAACGGTTGCTGCCAAGGGCGGCGGCTCCGAGAACAAGAGCAAAATGTACATGCTCAACCCGGGTGACTCGGTGGTGGACTGGGTTCTGAAAACCGTACCAACTATGGGCGCCGGATGGTGCCCGCCCGGCATGCTGGGCATCGGCATTGGTGGCACCGCCGAGAAGGCCGTGCTGATGGCCAAAGAGAGCCTGATGGACGATCTGGATATGTATGAACTGCAGGCCAAGGCGGCCAGTGGCGCAGAACTCTCCAATGTCGAGAAGCTGCGTCTGGAGCTATTCGAGAAAGTCAACGCCCTGGGCATTGGCGCACAAGGTCTGGGTGGACTGACCACGGTGCTTGACGTAAAAATCAAGATGTACCCCACCCACGCCGCCAGCAAACCCATTGCCATGATCCCGAACTGCGCCGCCACCCGCCACGCTCACTTCGTGATGGACGGCAGTGGCCCGGTCTATCTGACACCGCCCTCGCTCGACACATGGCCCGAAGTCAACTGGACACCTGACTATGTCAAGAGCAAGAAGGTAGACCTGAACACGCTGACTCCAGCCGAAGTGGCAAGCTGGACCCCAGGTCAAACCCTGCTCTTGAACGGCAAGATGCTGACCGGCCGTGATGCTGCCCACAAGCGCATCCAGGGCATGCTGGCCAAAGGTGAAAAACTCCCAGTGGACTTCACCAACCGCGTCATCTACTACGTGGGTCCTGTCGACCCCGTCAAAGGGGAAGCTGTGGGCCCTGCCGGCCCGACTACTGCGACTCGCATGGACGGGTTTACCGAAATGATGCTGGCGCAAACCGGGCTGATTAGTATGGTGGGCAAGGCTGAGCGCGGCCCAGTCGCAATCGAAGCCATCAAGAAGCACAAGAGCGCCTATTTGATGGCAGTTGGTGGCGCAGCCTACTTGGTAAGCAAAGCCATCAAAGCAGCCAAAGTGGTTGGCTTTGCCGACCTGGGGATGGAAGCCATCTACGAGTTTGACGTCGTCGACATGCCGGTGACCGTAGCGGTCGATGCGGGTGGCACCAGCGCCCATATCACCGGGCCAGCTGAATGGCAGAAAAAGATTGCAACCGGTGAATTCAAGAACATTACCGTGACATCGCTTTGAGCGCCCCTTGACCCAGGGCCCTGCAGACGTGATCGCGACCGCCGTACCCCCTTGTGGTGACCGGTCTGCGGACGCTATCGGTGTTTTTGACAGCGGCGTGGGCGGTTTAAGCGTACTGCGCGCCCTGCGGGCCGAGCTGCCATGGGAGCGATGGGTATACGTGGCTGACAGCGGCCACGCCCCGTATGGCGAGCGTGATGATGCCCACGTCATGGCCCGCTCCCACGCCATCACACGCCACCTCATCGCACAGCACCGCATCAAGGCGCTGGTGGTCGCGTGCAATACCGCCACAGCGGCGGCCATCAAACACTTGCGCGCGGATTTTCCAGATCTGCCCATCGTCGGTATCGAGCCCGCCTTGAAGCCCGCGGCCACGCACAGCCACACCAAACACATTGGGGTCATGGCCACCCGAGGCACTCTGAACAGCGAGAAGTTTCGCTCCCTGCTGACATCGCTGCACGGCCAGGCCACTTTCACTCTGCAACCGTGCGATGGTCTGGCAGATGCCATTGAGCGCAATGATGCTACAAAAATAATAGCTATTTGCGCACATTCCACGAGGGCCATCGGCACATTTGGCTCAAATTCTGGCGAAGTGGACACACTGGTACTGGGCTGCACGCACTACCCGTTTGCCAGTGACACACTTACATCTCTGGTGGGCCACGGCGTGGTGTTTCTGGAGGGCGGTGCCCCGGTAGCGCGCCAGACCCGGCGTGTATTAGCGGATCGTGGCTGGCTGGCGCAGCCCCCTGCGTCTGATCGAAAAGCGTTGGATGATTTGATTTTCAAGACCACCGGAAGCCCCGATTCGCTGCGGTCGGCGTTATCGCGGTGGTTGCAACTCAACCACCCGGTGCAGTCCATCGCCATAGACTGAAGTTGGCCAGCCAGGAGGGACTCGAACCCCCTACCCCGAACTTAGAAGGTTCGTGCTCTATCCGGATGAGCTACTGGCTGTCAACCCAGTCGATTTTACCCACAAGCGCACTGACTAGAATTGGCGCTCCTCCCCCTCACACTCATACCCTGGAATTGTCCTCATGCAACATGGCTCCGCCACACCATGGTTTCGATTGGCCTTGTTGGCGTGCTGCCAGTTGCCCACGCAGGCCCTTGCAGAAGACCAGCCACTATGGGAATTGGGTTTGGGTGTAGCCGCCCTGCAACTCCCCGCCTACCGCGGTTCGTCAGAAACACGGACCGACGTTCTGCCCATTCCCTACGTGGTTTACCGGGGAGAGCATTTAAAAGCCGACAAAGACGGAGTGCGCAGCGTACTATTTGACTCGGACCGTTTTGAGGTCAACCTGAGCTTGGCTGCCTCACCACCCGTTGACAGCAACAACATCAAGGCACGCCAGGGCATGCCCAACCTGCATTCGAGTCTGGAATTGGGACCATCAGTAGACATCAAACTCTGGCAATCCAGCGGGCGCGATGCCCGGCTCAAGCTGTCGGTACCTATACGCGCCGCCATGACGCTGGAGAGCGATCCCAAGTTCATTGGCTGGCAATTCACACCACGCCTCAACCTCGACGTATCCAACCCATTTGGACATGCTGGGTGGACGTTTGCCATGGTCGGCGGCCCGGTCTTTGGCAGCCGTGAGCAGCATGACTACTTCTACAGCGTGGCCCCCCAGTACGCCACGGCGGCGCGCCCTGCCTTTGAGGCACCATCCGGTTACGCAGGCATGCAGCTCTTGTCGGCGGTGTGGAGGCGCTTTCCGTCTTTTTGGATGGGTGGGTTTGTGCGCTACGACGACGTGCGGGGTGCCGTGTTCGAAAACAGTCCGCTCGTGACACAAAAGAGCGGTTTCTCAGGTGGCATTGCGATCACATGGGTGCTCAAACAATCCAGCCAACGCGTGGCTGCAAGGGCCGATGAGTAGTGGTCGGGCGTTTACACTTTCGCCATGATTGAAACAGCAAGCTTTGTCGAGGAAACGAGTTTTGGCAACTGGTTCTTAAAAACCAAGGTCTGGAAGCGCAGCGTGCTGGTGCGCGCACTCGACGATTTGCAAGCTCTGATGCAGCCGCAAGCTGTGGCCACCCAGCCGCGCGTGATCGACGTGGGTTGCGGCTTTGGCCATTCCTTCGACGAATTGGCAAAGCGCTTTTCTCCCTCCTCCATCGTGGGTCTGGATGCCGATCCCGGCCTCAGAGCGCGCGCCGGTGATATGGCGCGCGCCTGCCCGTGCCCGGTCGAACTGCGCGAGTCCAACGCCGCCCGCACCGGCCTATCGGATGCAGACTTCGATATTGTGTTTTGCCACCAGACCTTTCACCACATCGTGGAGCAGGAAGCAGCAATGGCGGAGTTCTACCGAATCCTGAAACCCGGTGGCATGCTGTTGTTCGCCGAGTCCACCAAGTACTACATCCACTCACCACAGATTCGCCTGCTGTTCCGCCACCCGATGGAAGTGCAGAAAACGGCCGACGAGTACATTGCCATCGTTCGCGCAGCCGGATTCCAGGTTCCAGACGAGAAGATATCCCTGCCCTACCTGTGGTGGAGCCGCCCAGATGTGGGTTTCTTTGAGTGGCTGGGCTTCAAGGTGCCCACCCATCGCAATGAAACACTGGTGAATCTGGTAGCGGTCAAGCCTGCGGCAAGCGCCTTGCAGTGACTTGAGGCGAGGTTATCCGTTACGAATGTGACTGGGTAAGGGCTGGTCAAGAGCAGACATTTGCAGTGCAGGAGGTTTTTAAGAACTTTAGGCATCTCAGGCACTTCAGGCATTCTGTGTTGGCGGGGCCGGTGGACTGGGCATCCCTTCTCTAGCCCACGCTCGCGGGCGGCTGTCTTTGGTTTGCATGCACTGCTGCGTTAACACAGTGGTTGGTGAGCCTGTTCTGTAGCAACCGCAAATGGGGCCGACGAAGGGACACCCAGCCCACCGACCCATGCGGTGCATGGCGTGAATCGCTACAAAAACAATAGCTACTCACGCAATGTATTCGAGGGGCTAGAGGCCAATTTGACGGCGGATTCAAGTACAAAGCGCAACGGAATGCAGTGTAAGTGGTCTCACTGGTA
>CAYXWW010000044.1:0-20885 GCA_964468905.1 uncultured Rhodoferax sp.
GTTGGGCACAGCAGTAACCAACAGCGATCAGGCAATTTTGCGCATGGTGCACATCAGCTCGGCTTCGCAAGCGACGTTGCCATCCACTCGGGCCACGCCTTTGAACTTGAACATGCCGGATTTCAAACGCAACAGTTCAACGTCCATGATCAACTGATCACCAGGCTCAACAGGTCGTTTAAAGCGCGCACCGTCAATGCCGGCAAAGTAATAAATGGTTTTGTCGTCTGGGGTGGTGCCCATGGTGTCAAAGGCCAACAAGGCGGCAGCTTGCGCCATGGCTTCTAGCATGAGCACACCCGGCATGACCGGACGGTGGGGAAAGTGACCGGTGAAAAAAGGTTCATTGATGGAAACGTTTTTCAGTGCCTGAATGCTCTTGCCCTTGTCCAAAGCCACCACGCGATCAATCATCAAAAACGGATAGCGGTGCGGGAGCTGTTTCAGAATTTCGTGGATATCCATCATTTTTTAGTCTCTTGTTCCAAGGTCTTGATTCGATTGCGCAAACTGTGCAATTGCTTGAGCGAAGCGGCATTGCGCTCCCAGGTGGCGTTGTCGTCAACGGGGAAAATTCCGGTGTAGTGGCCTGGCTTCAATATGGACTTGCTGACCAGCGTGCCAGCAGAAATATTGACATTGGAGCCAATGGTCAGGTGACCCAAAATAATGGCACCTCCGCCCACCGTGCAATGTTCCCCAATTGTCGCACTACCGGCAATGCCTACACAGCCCGCCATGGCCGTGTTGCGGCCAATACGCACGTTGTGCCCGATCTGGATCAGGTTGTCGAGTTTGACACCATCCTCAATCACCGTGTCTTGCAGGGCACCGCGGTCAATGCAGGTATTGGCGCCAATTTCCACATCGTCGCCAATGTGTACTGCACCGAGTTGTTCAATTTTTTCCCAAGCATCTCCATTTGGCGCAAAGCCAAATCCGTCGGCACCAATGACCACACCCGAATGCAGAATGCAGCGCGCTCCCACAACGCAGTCTTCGCCGATCGTCACACGTGATTTCAATACCGTACCAGCACCAATGCGGGCTCCACGTTCAACCACACACAGCGGCCCAATGGAGGCTGAAGAATGGACCTCTGCCAACGGATCGACCACCGCGCTGGGATGAACAAACGCCACCGCAGCCTGTGACAACCCGCGCTTCCACAGCTGGGTGAGCTTGGCATAGTACAAGTAGGGTTGGGCTGCGACGATGCACGCACCGCGGGTGACCGCCAACGCGTGCATTTGCGGGGCAACAATGACACAACCGGCCTTGGATGCGAGCAACTGCTGCTGGTACTTGGGGTTACTTAAAAAGCTGATCTGCTGGGGTGTTGCAGATTCAAGTGGAGCCAGTCCTGAAACGATGTGAGAAGGGTCTCCAACCAAGTCCCCCCCTAATTGCGCAACAATGGCGCCCAGTGCAATCTGCATACCCAATCGACTGGCGCCTGCCGCCTGCCGCCTATTTTGAACCGTTGTTCAGGATCTTGAGAACCTTTTCAGTGATATCGTGCTTCGCGTTCACGTAGACGACTTCCTGAATCACAACATCGTATTTTTCAGAATCAGCAACTTGTTTGACTGCCTTGGTTGCACGGTCCAAAACCTGCTGCAATTCTTCATTGCGGCGCCCATTGAGGTCTTCTTGAAATTCACGTTGGCGGCGTTGCAAGTCGCGTCCCAATTCCGCACCTTCTTTTTGCCGCGCAGCACGTTGGCTATCGCTCAATGTGGGCGCATCGCGCTCGAACTTTTCACCAAATGCTTTCAGATTGGCCTGCTGGTCAATCAGCTCTTTTTGACGTTTGGAAAACTCTTGCTCCAACTTCGTTTGCGCGGCTTTTGCGGGTGCCGACTCAGTTGTCACACGCTGGGTGTTGATATAGCCCACTTTAAAATCTTGTGCAAATGCGGTCACCCCGATGCTCCACAGGAACACCGACAGCAAGCAACGTAGTTTGAATGTTTTCATTAGAAGGAGCTTCCCACCTGGAATTGAAGATTCTGTATTTTATCGCCTGCGAATTTCTTCGTCGGTATGGCATAGGCAATCCGCAGTGGCCCTACTGGTGAAATCCAGCTGACGCCCAGACCGTAAGAGCTGCGCATGTCGCCGAATTCAAAGCCCTCATTGGGACCGTAGATACCACCAGCATCCACAAAAGCATAGACTCGCAGCGTCTTGTCTTTGCCGCCGCCTGGCAAGGTTGAAAGTACCTCGGCGTTGAAACTCATCTTTTTGGTTCCGCCAGTGGCCGTAATTCCCAAGGCGCGCTGTCCTGCGGTTGTCAAACTGCCTGGCTCGAAGCCGCGGACGGATCCCAAGCCACCAGAGTAATAGTTCTTGAAGATTGGAAATGCCTGGTCATCGGTTGCAATACCCAGGTTGACTTCAGCGTTAAACGCCGCTGTGATCTTGTTCGTAATTGGAATGTATTGTTGAAAAGAAGCTGTGGCGCGTGCATACCGCAATTCGCCTGCAATACTCCACTCCGCATTTGCACGCATCACACGGCCCGAAGTTGGTGTCAATGCACTATCACGGGTGTCGCGCCCCCAACCCACAGTTAACGGGACCGAATTGCTGACAAATCCGTACTTGTTCGCAAAGTCCTGGTAGACCGGCGGCATAGAAAACCCTGGAACGATGGTCGTATGGTCCACGCCCAAGCCGAAGAACACCGTGTCAAAATCAGTAAAAGGAACACCAAAACGCACACTTCCACCGATTGTCTCGATCGAGTAGCTATCAAAGTCACCATACGGCTTTGAGTTGCGTTGATAGACGTCGATAGTGCGCGACACACCATCTTCAGTGAAATAGGGGTTTGTCGTGTTAAAGACCAAGGTGCGATTTTGCTTGCTGGTGTTGAGCTCAACGCCCAGCGAGTTGCCCGAACCGAATGCATTGTCTTGCTTGAAGCCAAACGACACACCAATACCCTCTTGACTCGAAGCACCAATGCCCAAGCTAATACTTCCAGTTGGCTTTTCCACTACCGTGACCGTCAAGTCAACCTGGTCCATGGACCCGGGTACTTCTGCCGTGTCCATCGTGACTTCTTTAAAGTAGCCTAACCGGTCTACACGGTCGCGAGACCGCTTAATCTTTTCGCCGTCGTACCAGGACGACTCAAACTGACGAAACTCACGGCGCACCACCTCGTCGCGTGTCCTGTCATTTCCAGCCACGTTGAGTCGGCGGACATACACCCGGCGAGACGGGTCGACTTTCAAGGTTACTTCCACGCGGTTGGTGGCTCTGTCAATAACGGTACGGGGTTCTACGCGAGAAAAGGCGTAGCCAAAGTTCCCAAAATGCTCCGTGATCGCTTTCGTGGTGGCGGTTACTTGATCTGCGTTGTAAGGTTGCCCTACTTGCACACTGACCAAGGACTTGAATTCATCGTCTTTGCCCAAAAGATCGCCCGTTACATTAACCTTTGATACAACAAACTGATCACCCTCGACCACATTGATCGTGATCGCAATATTTTTCTTGTCGGGGGAGATGGCGACCTGCGTGGAATCAACCTTGAACTCCAAATAGCCGCGCGCCAGATAGTAAGACCGCAAAGCCTCTAAATCCGCGTTCAATTTGGTACGGGCATAGCGATTCGCCTTGGTATACCAGGTGAGCCAGCCACCGGTATCCAGGTCAAAAAGACGCCCTCATCCACCGAAAAGCTCAAATTGACCCGATTGCGCTCGACCGGCGTCACCGTGGTAATCACTTCAGACGCATACATGCTGCGATTGATGTACTGTCGCTTCAACTCTTGTTCAGCACGGTCAACCAGGGCCTTATCAAACGGCCGACCATCCGTCAACCCGATCTGCAGAAGCGCCTTTTTCAGCACGTCCTTGTCGAACTCTTTGGCACCAACAAAATCCACCTCAGCAATGGTTGGCCTCTCTTCAACAGTGACCACGAGCACGCCATCGTTCACGTCAATTCGCACGTCCTTAAACAAGCCAAGTCCAAACAGCGCCTTGATCGAAGCAGCGGCCTTGTCGTCACTGTAGGTATCGCCCACGCGCACCGGCAGCGACGCAAAAATGGTACCTGCTTCTGCTCTTTGGAGACCTTCAACACGAATGTCTTTGACGGTAAATGGCTCCACTGCCATTGCGGCCTGCAAGATAAACAGCGAGACCGCAGCAGCGGATGCGCGGCGCAAAAAATTTCGATTGAATTGCATTTTTATCAATTAAAGTATTCCGGAAACATGAGGAAAGCCCGGCCCGGTCACCGCAGCAACCGCGTCACATCGTTCACCATGGCCAAGGACATCACCATCAGCAAGGCCACCAAACCCAGTTTTTGCAGCCGCTCAGTCCATAGCTGCGACACGGGTTTACCGGAAAGCGCCTCCCAAAGATAATACATCAGGTGCCCTCCATCGAGGACTGGCACCGGCAGCAAGTTGAGAACCCCCAAGCTGACGCTCATGACGGACAAAAAAATTAGAAACGACATGAAACCGATTTCGGCAGATTTTGTTGCCTGCCCCGCAATGGATATGGGGCCACTCAAGTTATCCAACGAGGCCTGACCCGCAACCATTTGCCACAGTATTCGCAAGGTCAACGCCGAATTGTCCCAGGTGCGTGCTACCGCCTTCTCCAACCCCTCCAGCAACCCAAAATGGACGACTTCCATGGCCGGTGGCGCGCCAATCATGGCGCCAACGCGGCCAACGGCGTGTTGACCTTCAATCTCAATTTTGGGTGTAACTGATAGTGTCAGGCGATCCGAATTGCGCAAAATGACCCATTGCTGCGGCACTGGATCACCCTTTGGCACAGACTGGCGAATCAAGGCTCGCAAGTGCCCTGCATCATTGATGTCGACATCATCCACCCGCAACACGATGTCACCTACATGAAGCTGTGCTTGAGCGGCTGCACCACCCGCCACAATGTCGGCGATTCGCGCTTGGGCATACGGGGCCTGCAAGCCAATCCGTTGAAACAATCGGTCATCTGCGGTCAGCGCGTCCACACCGTGAAAATTCAAAAGGACTGAGCGGGGACGGGAAACTGTGGGCGTCACAAACGCTATTTGCACATTGCGACGTTCTATTGCACCTCTGGCTAGCAACCAGCGCAAACTGTCAAACGAGCGCACCGCCTCCATTTCGTCGCCCTCAAACGCGGCTTGTTGTATATGCTCGCCACCCACAAAGCCCGCACTTTCCAACAGGCTACCTTTTGCTGGCATGGCAACAATGGCCCGGGGCAATTCCATGCCAGCCCAATGGACACAGCTGTACAAGGCGACAGCCAACAAGAAGTTGGCAACAGGTCCCGCCAAAACAATCGCAGCCCTGTACCGCAAAGGTTGCGTGTTGAAAGCCAGTGAGCGTTCATTCGGCGCCACGACGCCTTCACGTTCGTCAAGCATCTTTACATAGCCACCCAAGGGCAGTATGCCAACTACAAACTCCGTTCCAGTACGCTTTGATGTCCAGCCCCAAAGCCGTGGCCCAAACCCAACGGAGAAACGCAACACTTTGACACCACACCAGCGTGCAACACTGTAGTGGCCCAGCTCATGCACAAAGACCAATAGGCAAATTGCCACAATAAATGACATAGGGGTCGCCTGCTAGTACCGACTGGGTAAACGCGCGATCACTACCTCGGCAGCGCGCCGTGATTGTGCGTCCAGTGCCAACAAATCGTCCAGTGACGCTGGGGCGTGTGGCACCAGCGCATTCAACGTTTCGGCATTGACATGATGTATTTGGTCATACCGTATCCGGCGGGACAGAAACGCTTCAACAGCAATTTCGTTTGCAGCATTCAGGACTGCAGTAGATCCCGGCGGACTCTTCAAGACAGCCCACGCCAAATCAATTCCGGGGTAGCGCCTTTTATGGTCTTCGCCGTCCAAAGGTTCAAAAGTGAGCGCCGCCATAGTCGAAAAATCAAGCGCTGCAGCACCCGAAGTAATCCGATCGGGCCATGACAAGCCGTACGCGATGGGACCCCGCATATCTGGTGTACCCAACTGGGCAACAACGGAATTGTCAACGTACTGCACCATGGAATGAATCACACTTTGCGGGTGGATGACAACCTGTATTTGGTCCGGTGCAACACCGAACAGAAACTTGGCTTCGATGACCTCTAGCGCCTTGTTCATCATGGTCGCCGAGTCCACCGAAATCTTGCGGCCCATGACCCAATTAGGGTGAGCACAAGCCTCCTCTGGCGTGACGCTGTGCAAGGTCGATGGATCCCGCCTGCGAAACGGCCCACCAGACGCGGTGAGTATGATTTTGTCAACGCGGCCAGCCCAATCATTCGGATCTTGGGGCAAAGACTGAAAGATTGCAGAGTGTTCACTGTCGATTGGCAACAGCCTAGCGCCACCCGCAACGACAGCTTCCATGAACAATTGCCCACCGACAACCAGCGCTTCTTTGTTGGCAAGCAGCAAACGCTTGCCAGCATGTGCTGCGGCCAAACATGGCGCCAAACCCGCTGCACCAACAATTGCAGCCATTACCGTGTCAGCCTTTTCATGCGCAGCAACCATGGCAATGGCGCTACTGCCCCACAGAACTTGCGTGCTCAGTCCTTCATCGCGGCACGATTGTTGGAGCTGCAATCCATGCGCCTCACTGGCCATGACCGCAAATGCCGGCTTGTGACGCGCGCATTGAACCAACATCTTCGCAACATTGGTCGACGCGGTCAGGGCGAAAACTTCAAACCGGTGTGAATGGTGTTCAATGACGTCAAGTGTGTTGACGCCAATTGACCCCGTCGAACCCAAAACGACAACACGGGTTTTGGACGCACTCATAGGCTATACAGCATCATCGCAAGCGGTAGTACTGGCAGAAGTGCATCGACGCGGTCAAGCACGCCTCCATGGCCCGGCAACAGACCGCTACTGTCTTTGATGCCGGCACTGCGTTTAAAAAGAGACTCAACAAGGTCGCCCACAATGCTCATCGTTGCCAAAAACACGACAGCCAAAACCATGAAAACCATGTTCACGTCGGCAAGCCGCGTGTAAATGCTGCTGACATCTGCTGCAGTTGACACGTCGAGGCTTCGCCAAATGAAAGCGCATGCGATGACGCCGAGCATGCCACCAACAGCACCCTCCCACGTTTTGCCGGGACTAATGGAGGGTGCCAATTTGCGTTGAACAAACTTTCCACCCAGAGCACGGCCAAAGAAATACGCAAAAATATCTGCTACCCACACCAATACCAAGATCGAAAAGAGAAAATTTATGCCGACGCGTCGTGCCTGGCTCACAGCGATCCATGCCAAAACGAGCGCACACAAGCCGCCACTTACGCGCAGCAGTCTTGGCACTTTCCCCCACACATCCACGCCGCCATACAACAACCAGGCGCCCAACACTACCCACGCGCTCCCAGCCGCGATCCATAGCTGCCAAAGCGACATGGTGAGCATCCCTGAAAACCAGCACAACAAACACACGACCGCGCAAACACCGCCAATAGAAAGTGACGCTGCAGGGCCACATTGGTTCATGCGCGCCCACTCCCACGCGGCAGCGGAAATGAGCACCAGCGCCACGCCAGTAAACGCTTCTGGCCGGTTATAAAAAACAGCGGGGAGCAAGACAGCCAGCAACAACAGTGCAGTAATGATTCGTTGCTTCAACATAGAGTGTCTTTAGGGCTTTGAATCACTGGACGCAGAAATTTGGCTAGACGTCTTGCCAAATCGTCGCTCGCGACGCCCATAGTCATGCAGTGCTGCATCCAATGCAGCCACATCGAAATCCGGCCAAAGCAATTCGCTGAAATAGAGCTCTGCGTATGCGGCTTGCCACAATAAAAAGTTGCTCAAACGCATTTCATTGCCTGTACGAATCAGCAAATCCGGATCTGTACTGTGGGCCAATGCAAGGGATTGCGCCAGCGATTGTTCGGTAATTGGTTCACCCGTAGCCGCGAGGCGAGCTGCTGCAGAAGCAATATCCCAGCGCCCACCGTAGTTAAAGCAAACGTTTAACGTCAAAACGGTATTGCTTGCTGTAGCCAATTCAGCCGACTCAAGCCCCTGCCGCACTCTCGGAGACAGGTTTTCGCGATATCCGATGAATCGAAGGCGAACACCGTCACTTTGCAATTTGGGCACTTCACGCCCGAGGGCCATGGCCAATATGTCCATCAACCCTGAAACTTCCTCGGCAGGCCGATTCCAATTTTCTGAAGAGAAGGCGAAGACCGTAAGCGTATCGATACCGCGATCAGGGCAGGCACTAACAATGCGCTTGAGCGCATCTACGCCTTGCTTATGGCCCGCGATACGGGGCAAAAACCGCTTGGAAGCCCATCGCCCATTTCCATCCATGACAATGGCAATATGGCGTGGCGCGGAAACCTGGTCTGCCATGTAGGGCGGCTCGATTCAGACGTTCTGTGCAGTCAAACTGCCATGATGTCGTTTTCTTTAGACGCAATCAAACGATCGACATCTGCAATATGACGATCCGTCAACTTTTGAATGTCTGCCTCGGATCGCTTTTGATCGTCTTCAGACGCCAACTTGTCTTTCACGAGCTTCTTCACCGATTCGTTTGCGTCGCGTCGCAAATTGCGGATGGCAACCTTTGCATTCTCGCCTTCGCCGCGTACGACTTTGGTCAACTCACGGCGACGCTCTTCTGTCATCACAGGCATGGGGACGCGAATCAAATCCCCCATACTGGACGGATTGAGACCCAAATCACTTTCGCGAATGGCCTTCTCAATCTTGGAGCCCATGCCTTTTTCCCACGGTTGCACACTGATCGTGCGCGCGTCTAACAACGACAAGTTGGCAACTTGACTCAAGGGAACCATCGATCCGTAGTAGTCGACGTGAACGGTGTCCAGCAATGCTGGGTTGGCTCGACCGGTGCGGATCTTTGTCAAGTTGTGCTTGAACGCTTCAATGGACTGATCCATCTTTCCATCAAGCGTTTTTTTGATGTCATCAATTGCCATAGCTCATCCTCTGCGCGTCAAACTCTTAGAAAAATACAGCCAAATCGCATCAGGCGTAAACCAAAGTACCTTCATCTTCGCCCATGACGACGCGCTTAAGCGCACCGTGTTTAAAAATGGAAAAAACCTTAATGGGAAGCTTCTGGTCACGACACAGTGCAAATGCAGCGGCATCCATAATGCCCAAGTTTTGGGACATGGCGTCATTGAAAGTAATCTTGGAGTACCGCGTGGCCAGCGGGTCCTTTTTCGGGTCAGCCGAGTAGACACCATCTACTTTGGTTGCCTTCAGCACAATTTGGGCACCAATTTCTGCTCCACGCAAGGCTGCAGCGGTATCCGTAGTAAAGAAAGGATTGCCCGTGCCTGCGGCAAAGATAACAACTTTGCCTTCTTCGAGATATTGCAAGGCCTTGGGGCGAACATAGGGCTCGACCACTTGCTCAATGCCGATGGCCGACATCACCCGAGCAACCAAGCCGGCCTTGTTCATCGTGTCACCCAATGCAAGCGCATTCATGACAGTAGCCAGCATGCCCATATAGTCCGCCGTTGCCCGGTCCATTCCGACCGAGCCACCCGCAACACCCCGGAAAATATTGCCACCACCAATAACCACCGCAACCTCGACACCCAAACGGGTCACCTCGGCAATTTCATCAACCATGCGCACGATCGTGTCACGGTTGATACCAAACTGGTCATCACCCATCAAGGCTTCGCCTGACAACTTTAGCAAAATCCGCTTGTAGGCAGGTGCTTCGTGAGACATGGGTGACTCCCTTTTTACGAGGTGGATAAAAGCAGGCGATCAGGCGGCTTGCTTGGCAGCAGCAACTGTTGCTGCAACTTCAGCGGCAAAATCATCCACCTTCTTCTCAATCCCCTCGCCGACAACGTACATGGTGAAACCCTTCACCGTTGTGGCTGCAGCTTTCAACATTTGCTCAACCGTTTGCTTGTCGTTCTTGACGAAAGTTTGATTGAAAAGTGACACCTCTTTGAGGTATTTTTGCACACCACCATCGATGCGCTTGGCAACGATTTCTGCTGACTGAACAGGTTTGCCGGCAGCAGTAGCGATGGCAGCATCTTCGGCGGCCTTGGCGGCGGCAACAGAACGCTCGCGCTCCACCAATTCTGCAGGAACATCGGCGCTGGTCAATGCGACAGGCTTCATAGCTGCAACATGCATGGCGACGTCTTTCGCAGAGACTGCATCACCTTCAAACTCCACGACTACACCGATGCGTGTGCCGTGCAAGTAGGACGCCAACTGAGCGCCGCTTGCAAAACGCTTAAACCGACGAAAGGTCATGTTCTCGCCGATTTTTCCAATCAATCCTTTACGGACATCTTCGAGCGTAGGACCGAAACCATCCTGTGTGTAAGCCAGCGCACCCAAAGCAGTTACATCGGAAGGATTGTGCTTTGCAATCAATGCAACAGCCCCATTGGCGAGTGCCAGAAAACTGTCATTCTTGGTAACAAAGTCAGTCTCGCAATTGACTTCAAGCATTGCCCCGACGTTACCTTCCATGCAGCTCGCCACCACACCTTCAGCGGTCACGCGCGCAGCTGCTTTACCAGCCTTGCTCCCGAGCTTTACACGCAAGAGTTCTTCAGCCTTGACCATGTCGCCATCAGCCTCTGTCAAAGCCCGCTTGCACTCCATCATTGGAGCGTCAGTTTTTCCACGCAGTTCAGCAACCATGCTCGCAGTAATTGCAGCCATTTTTGTTTCTCCGTATTCAGTTCAATAGTTTAATAAAGGGCTAAAAAAAAGGGGCAACGAAGCCCCCTTTTTCGGGTGGTTCAACCTCAAGCAGAAGCTTCACTCACCTCAACGAATTCATCACTTGCTTCAGCGGCAACAGCCTTGACCACGTCGTCCATTGCATTGGCGCGACCTTCCAAAATCGCATCAGCAATGCCACGAGCGTACAAAGTAACCGCTTTGGAAGAATCGTCATTACCAGGAATGACGTAGTCGATTCCTTCTGGCGAGTGGTTGGAATCAACCACGCCGATCAATGGAATGCCGAGTTTGCGCGCTTCAGCAATTGCAATTTTGTGGTAACCCACATCAATCACAAAAATTGCATCAGGCAAAGCACCCATATCTTGGATACCGCCAATGTCTTTTTCCAGCTTTTGCAACTCACGAGCAAACATCAATTGCTCTTTTTTGCTCATGCTTTCCAAGCCAGACTCTTGTTGCGCCTTCATCTCTTTCAAGCGCTTGATCGAAGTCTTCACAGTCTTGAAATTGGTCAGCATGCCGCCGAGCCAACGCTGATCGACAAATGGCACGCCAGCACGCTGTGCTTCCGCTGCCACAGTCTCACGCGCTTGACGCTTGGTGCCGACCATCAAAATGGTGCCGCGCTTTGCCGCCACTTGGCGAACAAACTTTGCAGCCTCCTGGAACATCGGAAGCGATTTTTCCAGGTTGATAATGTGAATTTTATTGCGATGGCCGAAGATGAACGGGGCCATCTTGGGGTTCCAGAAGCGGGTTTGATGTCCAAAATGAACGCCAGCCTCCAACATTTCGCGCATTGTTACTGCCATGAGTTTCTCCAAAGGTTAGGTCTAAAACCCAGCCCCCTTATTGCCAACCCAACGTATTCACTATTTGGACTGACAGCACCTTGATGGGGCGGATTTGCGATTTCTTCACCAGAGTACAAATGCACTACCGGCAAAGCCATTCGAGTATAACATGATGCAAAAAGCAACCACGATCGGGGCTCTGCGCAAAAAGCGCGTGCGTTTGCGCTGAAAATGTGCGCTCGGCATGAGACGCACCCCGACCAAAATAATTGCATTTGGCAAACGACCACACAATTTCAAGCGACACAAGGAGTATTCATGAAGGTCAGATTCTGGGGTGTTCGCGGCTCGATTGCTTCACCGGGCCCCAAAACAGTGCGCTATGGCGGCAATACAACATGTATTGAAATCCGAACAGACAACAACGAACTCATCATTTTGGACGCAGGGACCGGCATATTCCCACTGTCACAAACACTTTTGGCAGAACTGCCGGTTACTGCCAATGTTTTGATCACCCACTCGCACTGGGACCATATCCAAGGTTTGCCCTTCTTCATCCCCAACTTCATCCCAGGCAACACCTTACGCCTGCATGGAGGTTTTGACCCTGTTTCGGGCAAAGGGATTGAACAGGTCATGTCGGTTCAACTCCAATACAGCTACTTTCCCGTTCGAGAGGCGGAAATGAAGGCCCAAATTGAATACGTGACGTTGATGCCCGGCGAGACTGTCCAGGTTGGATCGGCCACTGTCACTCCTTGCATGCTCAACCATCCTGTGATCGACTTTGGATATCGCATCGAATGCGATGGAAAGTCCGTATTTTTTACCGGTGACCATGAACCGCCCTACAACATTTACGAGCCAGGCGACGAGGGCTACGCGGAGTACCAAGAGTTTATCGATGCAAAGAATGCAGCAATCTTGGACGCCATGAAGAACGTTGACGTTCTGATCGCTGATAGCTCTTACACCGACGCCGAATACCCCGCCAAAAAGGGCTGGGGGCATGGAACCTATACTTCCAGCATTGCCACAGCATTCCATGCAAAGGCAAAGGTTTTGTACTGTACGCATCACGAACCTACGCGAAGCGACGATGCATTGGAAACAGAATTTCAGAAAGCACTCGCGACAAATGCAACCTTAGCGCAGGGCATGGACATCCGTTTGGCACGTGAGGGAGAAGTCTACGAATTCTGAACGAGTCTTTTGCGACCAGACGCTCGTGGGTCATGCGCCCAGGTTGCTACACACTTGCGCCGCCACTCGTCAAATCGAAACGGCATGCTCTGAAGGACTCGCAGCGCACACCCTGATGGAGCGGGCGGGACTCGCGGTGGCACGGTTCGCGTTGGCGATTGCCCCTCATGCACGAACTTTCTGGATCGCATGCGGCCCAGGCAACAACGGCGGCGATGGATACGAGGCAGCGTGGAACCTCAAGCTGTGGGGAAAGGAGCCAATTGTCACGTGCATAAACGGCGGTAACCTGCTGCCGAGGGATGCAAGCATCTCGCGCCAGAAAGCGATTGATGTTGGAGTTGCTTTCAGCGAATCAATACCCGAGCAATATGATTTGTGTATTGACGCGCTGTTTGGAATCGGTCAATTGCGGCCTTTTGACGAAGCGTGTTCGCGCTGGGTTGCACGCATCAATTCGCGCAACGCTACTGTTCTTTCGATCGACATTCCGTCGGGCCTTAATAGTGATACGGGTGTCGCGGCGCAAAACTGCGTCAATGCTGATTTCACGCTCAGTCTCCTGACGCTCAAGCCCGGCCTCTTGACCGCCGATGGCCGTCAAGTATGTGGCGATATTTGGTTCAATTCGCTCGACTGTGACGTATCAACACACGCAAGTGCATGCATCAACCCCGCACCGCAGCGCAGGGAACGCGCGCACAACAGCCATAAAGGAAACTATGGAGACGTCGGCATAGTTGGCGGAAACACCGGCATGGTGGGGGCAGCACTGCTTGCAGCAAGCGCCGCACTGCAAGGCGGCGCAGGCCGCGTATTTGTAGCCCTATTGGCAAGTTCCGCTTTGGACATTGACGTCGTGCAACCAGAGCTCATGTTTCGTGATCTCGCTAGTCTGAAAATGGAGTCCATGGCAGTAGTTGCAGGTTGTGGTGGCGGCTCTGCTATTCACGCCCATTTGGCGCACGTACTAGCGCATGCCAAGCACCTCGTGCTCGACGCAGACGCGCTCAATGCTGTCGCACGCGACAGCGCTTTACAAAAACTATTGTGCGCACGGGCCAACAACACCACGGTGCTGACGCCGCATCCACTGGAAGCTGCACGCATGATGCAGGTCAGTAGCCAGGATATTCAGTCCGATCGTCTCCACTTTGCAAAACTCCTGGCGGAACGATTTGCTTGTACGGTTGTTCTCAAAGGGTCGGGAACGATTGTGGCGACACCCAACGCATTGCCGTGCATCAACCCAACTGGCAGCGCCCGCTTGGCAACAGCCGGAACAGGCGACGTCCTCGCTGGCCTCATTGGGGCCCAGATGGCTTCTGGCATTGACGCATTCCAAGCAGCGTGCGACTCGGTGTATCACCACGGCCGTTGCGCTGACCTCTACTTCACCCAGACAACCTTGACAGCACAAAGACTGGTTGAAACCCTGTAGCGGCCCTACAACCGCTCTTGAATCAACGGCGTTTACGCTGTGTCTTTTTTTGCGCGGCAGACCCTTTGTCCGCCGATTTGGTGGCCTTGCTCGATTTACCAGAAGTACGACGGCGTGTCTCCCTTTGAACGACACAGCATGCGCCCTTCCACCGGTATCAGTTCGATCAGATTTTGCAACGCGAGGCTTCATTTCCCGGCCGATACCTTTGTCCGCCATGGCCCGCGACAGTACGGCATCACCATCTTGAATCAATCGGAAATCGATCTTGCGCCCGTCAAGATCCACCCGACTCACCTGAATCCGCACCCTTGAACCAATGGCATAGCGAATTCCAGTGCGCTCGCCACGCAATTCTTGGCGCGCCTCGTCGAAGCGGAAGTACTCGCCGCCCAATTCAGTAATGTGAACCAACCCTTCCACATACATGGCATCCAATGTGACAAAGACACCAAAGCTTGTCGCGGCAGTCACGACGCCACCGTATTCTTCGCCCAAATGCTCCTTCATGTACTTGCATTTCAACCAAGCTTCGACATCTCGGCTCGCTTCATCTGCCCTGCGTTCATTTGCACTGCAATGAAGACCTGCAGCCAACCAAGCCATTCCTTCTGCATTGGTCTTCTTGGGCGTTTGCTTTGGCTGCCCCACACGCGCCGCCAATCCCTTTTCCAGCCGGCGTGCCAATTTCGCATGCGCCTCCCCTGGCGTTGGCAGTACGGGAAGCTGGTAGCGAGACTTTTCCAGAATCGCTTTGATCACCCGATGCACCAACAAATCCGGATAACGCCGGATGGGGCTGGTGAAATGGGTATAGGCACTGTAGGCCAGACCAAAGTGCCCACTGTTAGTTGGCGTGTAAATGGCCTGCTGCATGGACCTCAGCAACATAGAATGTATTTGCTGCGCATCTGGCCGATCCTTGGTGGCAACTGCAATCGCCTGAAACTCACTGGGTGAAGGGTCATCGCTGATCGTCATCCCCAAACCAGTGGCCTTCAGATAGTTTTGCAGTATTTCCTTCTTCTCAGGAGTGGGGCCTTCATGCACCCGAAACAGACCGGGGTGTTTGCTTTGCGCAATAAAGTCCGCACTGCACACGTTGGCCGCCAACATGGCCTCCTCAATTACGCGATGGGCCACATTGCGTGTGCGTGGCACGATTTTTTCGATGCGTCCATTCTCGTCACAGACAATTTGCGTTTCAGTGGTTTCAAAGTCAACTGCACCGCGCTTTTGCCGCGACTTAAATAGTGACTGGTAGACCCCGTGGAGATTGAGTAAATCACCAATACGCGCCTTGCGCTTGATGGCTTCAGGTCCGCGCGTATTTCCCAGTATTGCTGCCACCTCGGTATAGGTAAACCGGGCATGGCTCCACATCAAAGCTGGATAGAACTGGTATGCGTTCACCTCGCCATCTTCGGTAACGAACATGTCGCATACCATGCACAGCCGTTCGACCTCAGGGTTCAGAGAACACAAGCCATTCGACAATTTTTCCGGCAGCATGGGAATTACACGCCGCGGAAAATAAACGCTGGTCGCACGATCATAGGCATCAACATCAATCGCTGAACCTGTCTCAACATAATGACTCACGTCCGCAATTGCGACCAACAGCCGCCAACCCTTGACTGCGGTTTTCCCGCGTCCTTTGGTTGCCGGCTCGCAATACACAGCATCATCAAAATCGCGTGCGTCTTCGCCGTCGATGGTGACCAACGGTACGTCGGTCAAATCAATGCGCTGTACACGATCCTGTGGGCGCACCTTGTCAGGCAAAGTGCGGGCCAGAGCAACACAGCCTTCCGAGAATTCATGCGGCACGCTGAATTTGCGAACCGCAATTTCGATCTCCATGCCAGGATCATCTACTTCACCCAAAACCTCTTTGATGCGGCCCACTGGCTGCCCAAATAGGGCTGGCGGTTCCATCAGTTCCACAACGACGACCTGCCCCACTTTGGCAACGCTAGTAGCCCCTTTGGGAATCAAGACATCCTGTCCATAGCGCTTGTCTTCAGGTGCGACCAGCCAGACTCCACTTTCCTGTAACAGACGACCTATGATGGGTTGTTTTGACCGCTCAAGGATCTCAACGACTCGCCCTTCGGGGCGCCCCTTACGGTCACTACGCACAATCCGAACCTTTACACGGTCTTTGTGGAGAACGGCACGTAATTCGTTGGGGGGTAAATAGATGTCAGGTGCACCATCGTCACGTGACACGAATCCATGGCCATCGCGATGACCTTGAACTATTCCTTCTACTTCGTCCAGCAAGCCGCTGGTTTGGCTAATATTTTTGATACAATTGCTCTCTTTCCTGAGATGCCCAGGTGGCGGAATTGGTAGACGCACTAGTTTCAGGTACTAGCGAGTAACTTCGTGGGGGTTCGAGTCCCTTCCTGGGCACCAACTATGGTAATGTAGTTAATGAAAAGCCGCTGATATTCAGCGGCTTTTTTTGTTTTCGAATGTGGTATTTCATCCGTGTCACTAAATTGGCATGGCAACCAAGTCGTGACCCTGTGCAGCCACCACGCGGGCCTTTGTAAATTCTCCTACTCTCAAAGTCTTGCTAATTTTCTCTGGTGGCAGTAAACGCACCACGCCGTCAATTTCCGGTGCATCGGCATAGCTTCTGCCAAGTCCACCCTTTTTGCCCATGGCCGGTGCAGAGTCCACCAAAACTTGCATGGTTGCACCAACACGCTTTTGCAACTTTGCCGCTGAAACAGCCTCAGCTACTGCCATGAAGCGCGCACGGCGCTCTTCGCGCAACTCCATGGGCAACATACCAGGTAGTTCATTCGCTGTAGCGCCATTCACTGCACTGTAGGCAAAGCACCCGGCACGATCAATTTGCGCTTCACGAATGAATTCAAGCAAGTGCTCGAACTCTTCCTCTGTCTCACCCGGAAATCCGGCAATAAAAGTACTTCGAACGACAAGCTCAGGGCAGGCTTCACGCCACTTTAACAGTCGCTCTAAGTTTCTTTCCCCGCTTGCTGGGCGCTTCATACGTTTCAACACATCCGGATGACTGTGCTGCAGCGGTACGTCCAAGTAGGGCAATACACGGCCTGATGCCATGATGGGCAGAATGTCATCCACGCTCGGATAGGGGTATACATAGTGCAAACGCACCCATGCCCCGTAAGGCTCCGCAATGTCGCCGAGCGTCTGCACGAGCTCCAACATGCGTGTCTTCACCGGCTTGCCATCCCAAAAACCGGTTCGGTACTTCACATCGACTCCATAAGCAGATGTATCTTGACTGATGACCAGAAGTTCTTTGACGCCACCTTCAAACAACGCACGTGCTTCTGTCAAAACATCGCCAATGGGACGCGACACCAAGTCCCCACGCATAGACGGGATGATGCAAAAAGTACAACGGTGATTGCATCCCTCACTGATCTTCAAATAGGCATAGTGTCGTGGAGTCAGCTTGACACCAGCCACACCAAACGTATGTGGCACCAAGTCGATAAAGGGATCATGTGGTTTTGGCAGATTGGTGTGTACCGCATCCATCACCTCTTGTGTAGCGTGCGGACCTGTCACGGCCAAAACTTTGGGGTGCATGTGGCGCACCATGTTTTCGCCGTTATCAGCCGTCTTGGCACCAAGACACCCCGTCACAATCACGCGACCATTTTCAGCCAGTGCCTCGCCAATCGTATCCAGACTCTCCTTGACAGCATCGTCAATGAATCCACAAGTATTTACGATCACCAGATCTGCGCCATGAAAAGTTTTGGAAGTCTGGTACCCCTCAGCGCTCAGCTGGGTCAAGATAAGTTCGGAATCAGTCAGTGCCTTGGGACAGCCAAGGCTGACAAATCCAACGGTGGGTGCGCGTGTTGGTGAGGAAAGTACTTCAGTCATTCCACGATTGTCGCCGCAAATCCACAATCGCCACCACGATGCTCGCGTGCAGAACTAGCGCTTAAGCCCAAAAGTACCCAAGAGTTGCTCCGTTTGCTTTTGCATCTGCTCTTGCATCTGCTGAAACAAGTTGGTCCCCATAGTGCCTTGAACCAGTGGGGCCTGCATCTCCATGAGCGCTTGCATATTTTTCTCGAGGTATCCGCCCATGAGCCCCTGCATGGCATGGCCGTAGAAGCGAATGACATTTGCAAGGACTGCCGCTGTGAACATCGGCGTTCCATTGGCTTCCTCTTCCAGAATGATTTGCAACAAAATGCTGCGGGTCAAGTCTTCACCCGTCTTGGCATCCACCACGATGCAGGGCTCACTGTCCATGACCAATTGCTTGATCTCAGCCAACGTGATGTAACTCGACGTATCGGTATCGTAGAGACGGCGATTAGGGTATTTCTTAATGACCCGCTGGTTTGACTTTCGGTCTGTATTGGAATGACTTTGCATAACGACTAGCGTATCCCTTTAATGCACGTTCACTGTACCGCTTTGTTCATTTTAGAGACTGCGTGCCGTGCGCGAGGCAAGGATAACCCTAAAGGCTCCGCAGACGGATTGACCCAACACCACTCACCCGTACAGTACGTTTCAAAAAGCCAAAAAAAAAGCCCTCTCTCCGAAAAGGAGGAAGGGCTATTCTGTTGGTAGGCGCGATTGGACTCGAACCAACGACCCCCACCATGTCAAGGTGGTGCTCTAACCAGCTGAGCTACGCGCCTACAGTATTCAAGAGGGCAAAGTATAGCAGTAAAAACTCATGCATCTGGGTGATGTGCAACGGACAACAACAAATACGGCTCAAACACCAAAACCATCATCAGCAGCAATCACTGCCCCATTGATGAAGTGGCTTTCATCGGAACACAGCATCATGATGAGTGCGTCAAGGTCTTTGGGCTGCCCCACCCGCTTGCGAGGCAACATTTGCACCAGTTTTTGACCGGCCTCGGTCTGCCAGTGCCGATGGTTGATTTCGGTATCGATATAGCCGGGACAGATGGCGTTTACATTGATGCCAAACCGCCCCCACTCCAGGGCCATTGCCTTCGTCATCTGAATGACAGCTGCCTTGCTCATGCAGTACACACCGATCTGCGGCAACACCCGCAGCCCCGCCATCGATGCCACATTGATGATGCGACCGCCGGTATAGCTGCCCGGAGCAGATCCCGTGGCCCGCGCCAGCATGCGCTTGCCCACCTCTTGGGCCACAAAGAAAGCGCCTTTGACGTTGGTATTGAACATGTAGTCGTAGTCATCGGGTGACACGTCCTGGATTCGCTGCGTCGTACTCACGCCTGAGTTGTTGACCAGGATATCAATAGACCCCACTTCCGTTTCCGCATGGGCAACCGCAGACTTGATGGAATCATGGTCGTTGACGTCTAACTCAATCACATGTGCGTCACCGCCCTCGCCGTCTATCGTGGCACGCAACTCCTTGAGTTTTTCCACACGCCGACTTGCAAGAACCACCGCGGCCCCTGCCGACGCAAGAGTTTTCGCAAACTGCGCGCCAAGTCCGCTCGATGCCCCCGTAATGAATGCCACTCGGCCCGAAAGATCGATGGTGTATGCCATTTTGAATACCCTCAATAATAAAACGAACGACCGTGCTATTTAACTGATTCAGAGCATAAAATCCTATGCAATCCCACTCAGCAACATGGCTGACTGACCGAACCCATCTGACTCCCATTATTGAACGAGACTCACCATGACCAACGAGGAAATTCTTGCCCAATTCGGCCCCCGCGAAGCTATGGAATATGACGTTGTGGTGGTGGGCGGTGGCCCCGGGGGGCTGGCAACCGCCATTCGCCTGAAGCAACTGGCAGCAGAAAAAGGGACAGATGTGTCGGTAGTTGTACTGGAAAAAGGCTCTGAGCCCGGTGCACACATCCTCTCTGGCGCCATCATGGACCCCATCGCACTCACCGAACTCTTCCCCAACTGGAAGGAATTGGGTGCCCCGTTGAACCAGCCGGTAACGGACGACGCCTACGTATTCCTCGGAGAATCATCTGGCGTGCGTGTCCCCAATGTGTTGTTACCCCCCTTTGCGCACAACCATGGCAACTACATCGTTAGCCTGGGCGCGGTAACAAAATGGCTTGCCGAGCAGGCTGAGGGGCTAGGCGTCGAAATATTTCCTGGCTTTGCCGCAGCAGAAGTTCTGTACAACGACGACGGCAGCGTCAAAGGCGTGGCCACCGGCAATATGGGCGTAGGCAAAGACGGAACACCCGGCGACAACTTCCAGATTGGCATGGAATTGTTAGGCAAGTACACCGTCTTTGCCGAAGGCGCACGAGGTCACCTGGGCAAGCAACTGATTGCCAAATTCAAGCTGGATGAAGGCCGCGACCCTCAGAGCTTTGGCATCGGTATCAAGGAACTGTGGGAGATTGACTCCAGCCGCCATCAACCCGGTTTTGTCATGCACACCGCTGGCTGGCCCATGGAATCAGACACCTATGGCGGCGCGTTTCTGTACCACTTGGAGGGCAACAAAGTCGCCCTCGGATTCGTAACCGGGCTGGGCTATTCCAACCCGTACTTGAGCCCGTTCGAAGAGTTTCAGCGCTGGAAAACACATCCCAACATTCGCTACTACTTTGAGAATGACAAGGGTGAAATCACCGCGAAGCGCCTGTCCTACGGCGCCCGCGCCATCAATGCCAGCGGCATCAACGCGCTGCCCAAGACCGTCTTCCCTGGTGGTGCACTGGT
>CAYXWW010000044.1:20895-23277 GCA_964468905.1 uncultured Rhodoferax sp.
TGTAACGCAGGGTATTTGAATGTGGGCCGCATCAAGGGCAGCCACGCCGCTATCAAGACCGGCATGCAGGCCGCAGAAGCCGCGCATGACGCCGTAGTTGCGGGTCGCCAGCACGATGAACTGAGTGCCTACCCAGAAGCGTTTGAGAGGAGCTGGTTGCACACCGAGCTCAACAAAGACCGCAACTTCAAAAATTGGTTCAAGTATGGGCTGACTGTGGCAACACTGATGAATGGCTTTGAACAGTTGGTCTTGCGCGGAAAGATGCCCTGGACCCTGCACCGCACCAAGGCTGACCATGAGTACCTTAAGCCTGCTGCCGAATGCAAACCCATCGTCTACCCCAAGCCAGATGGCAAACTGACCTTTGACCGCCTCTCTAGCGTATTCATCAGCAACACCAACCACGAAGAACAGCAGCCTGCGCACTTGACACTGAAAGACGCGTCGGTCCCGGTCAATATCAACTTGCAAAAGTATGCAGGCCCCGAGGCCCGCTACTGCCCTGCTGGGGTCTATGAATTTGTGCCTGATGAAGCCAAGGGTGGTGACGCCCAGCGTCTACAAATCAACGCCCAAAACTGCGTGCACTGCAAAACCTGCGACATCAAAGACCCCACGCAGAATATTGTGTGGATTACGCCAGAAGGTGGCGGCGGGCCGAATTACGCGGGGATGTAAAACTGTCAACATGAAACACTGAACGGGGCCTCTGGCCCCGTTTTCATTCGTCGGGACGGAGCGCGCACATTGCCGGTGCACCGAAAGCCCTTTCTTGGGCGTCTTGACCCATATTGGGTAAACAAATCTTGTATACCAATGGCACGTTAGTTGCTGTCTGAGACGCACATATGACAAGCGCTTCCGACATTACCAACCGCATCATTGATGCCGTCATGGCCCAAAAGCTGGCCCCAGGTGCCCGCTTGGGCGAGCAACAATTGGGCATGCTGTTTGACTGCAGTCGCACCATCGTGCGCGAAGCGCTGAACCAGTTGGCAGCCCGCGGCATCGTCACTGTCAGCAGCCGCCGTGGGTGGTACTTGATTGAGCCATCCCTCACTGAAGCCCGCGAAGCGTTTGAGGCGCGCAGGGTCATTGAAATGGGCTTAATTCGCTGTACTACCGCAGTCAGCAAGCCAGCACTCAAACTGTTGAAAGCACACCTCACAAAAGAGAAAGCTGCCGTCAAAGGAGATGACGTAGGTCTGCGTAGCTTTTTATTAGGCGACTTTCATGTGTGCCTGGCCGAGTGTTTAGGCAATACCTTGTTGGCCGACACCTTGCGCGACTTTACTGCCCGCACCACACTGATTGCCATGCTGTACCAGTCGTCCCACGATGCGGCGCAATCTTGCGCGGAACATGTGGAAATTGTTCATGCACTGGAAAAGGGCCAATGGGCGCACGCAGAGCAGCTCATGCAACAGCACATTGGTAGCGTACAGGCGGCACTCAAACTACAGACACCCGACGGTGACCCGCTGGCCGAATTGCGCAAGGCACTCAAACCATTGACAAGCGCGGCCAAGATTGATCAACAGGCACAAGACTTGCATACAAGTTCCCCGAAAAAGTCATCGAGAGAAACATCAACCTACCTAGGAGCTCTGCTATGAAATTATTTCAACACCGCACGCGTTCTATGCGTTTTGTCCTGGCTTGCGCCGCCGTACTTGCTGCCACCGGCGTACAAGCGCAGACCGCATTGGACGATATTCTGAAAGCCAAGGTCATCAAGGTCGCCGTGCAAACCGACTCAGCGCCCTATGGCTTTGTGGGCACCGACCTCAAACCCATCGGCCTGGACATCGACATGGCAAACCTGATTGGCAAGAAACTGGGCGTGGCCGTGGAACTGGTTCCCGTGGTCAGCGCCAGCCGCATCCCCGCACTGCAAACACGCAAGGCAGACCTGGTAATCGCCACACTGGGCAAGAACCCCGACCGTGAAAAGGTCATCGACTTTGCTTCGTCCTACTCTCCTTTCTTCCAGGCGGTATTCGGGCCCAAGACAGTCACCGTGAAAAGCTTTGCGGATCTGGCGGGCAAGTCAGTGGGCGTGACCCGTGGTGCCATGGAAGATCAGGAGCTGGGTAAGGTCGCGCCTTCTGGTGTGGACACCAAACGCTTCGAAGACAACAACGCTACCATTGCCGCTTTTGTGTCTGGACAGGTGCAATTCGTAGCGCTGGGCGCGTCAGTGGCCGGCAACATGATGACCAAAAACCCGCAGCTCTCGAGCGAGTACAAGCTGCTGCTCAAGGAAAGCCCCAACTTCATTGGCGTAGCCAAGGGTGAAGACAAGCTCAAAGCCAAGGTCAATGAAATCGTTGCCGAAGCCAAGAAGGCCGGCGATCTTGACGCGTTATCCAAGAAATG
>CAYXWW010000045.1:0-23272 GCA_964468905.1 uncultured Rhodoferax sp.
CGAGAGGGCTAATTTCCCGTTGGGCGGCCCTGCGGGAAAGTGCCCCCGAAGCGGCCTTGGGCGGCCTCCCCCTCGCGGGGGTTACCAGCGGCACGGCTAAGCCGACTCCGTCGGTAACCCTGGACTTGGGGCACGCGCTCCGGCCACGTCTCGAGATTTGAAGCATGAAACTTACCCACAACCGCGCAGTTCTCCTGATGGTGGCGGTGGCCTTCATGTGGTCCACCGCAGGCGTGGTCACCCGCCATTTGGACGCCGCAGGTAGTATTGAAGTCACGTTTTGGCGTGTTTTCTTTACTGCGCTTTCCTTGTTGGTCATATTGCCCTGGATGCGTGGGCGCCGAGTCTTTGCAGACATGCGCCAGGCCAGCGCCGCTTTTTGGATATCCGGCCTGTGCTGGGGCATCATGTTCACCACGTTCATGCTGGCACTTACCATGACTACCGTCGCCAACGTCCTTGTTACAGAATCGTTGGGGCCGTTGTTCACCGCTGTCATTGCTCGCACGTGTATTGGGCACCGTGTCGCTTGGCGGACGTGGTTGGCCATCGCCGTCGCGGGTGCCGGAATCGCCTACATGTTTGCATCTCAGGTTGCTGGTGATCAGTACTGGGGCTCTGTGATTGCCTTGGGCGTCCCATTGGCAGGCGCAATCAATTGGACCGTCAACCAGCATGCCCATGGTTTGGGCAAAGGCGTGGATTTGGTGCCCGCGGTTTTTGTCGGAGCCGTTTTCAGCTCTGTGGCAATGCTTCCGTGGGCGTTTCCCATGCATGCCACAGCTCGTGACCTGGGCCTGCTGGCCTTTCTGGGTGTGTTTCAGTTGGCCATCCCGTGTGTGCTCTCCGTCTTGTGTGCAAAAACTCTGAAGGCACCTGAAATGTCGTTGTTGGCCCTTTTAGAAGTCCTATTTGGCATTGCACTGGCTTGGTGGGGGGCAGGTGAGCAGCCAGAATCATCGGTACTGATCGGCGGAGCCGTGGTCATTGGCGCATTGGTTGCCAACGAATTGGCCGGCTTGAAAGAGCGCAGCAGGCAATGATTGCTGCAGCCTTCTCTCATGCCCTTAACGGGCTCGGCTTTTCATCGCGCGCTCAACTTCACGCTTACCTTCGCGGTCTTTGATGGTGTCGCGCTTGTCGTGCTCGGCCTTGCCTTTGGCCAACGCAATCTCGCACTTCACCTTGCCATCTTTCCAATGCAAATTGATTGGAACCAAGGTATATCCTTTTTGCTCTACCTTACCAATCAACCGCTGAATTTGCTCTTTGTGCATCAGGAGTTTCTTGGTGCGGACTTTATCGGGACTCACGTGTGTGGAAGCGGTATGCAACGGATTGATTTGTAAACCAATGATGAAAAGCTCGCCCCCACGAATCACGACATAGCCGTCCGTCAATTGCACTTTTCCCTCGCGCAATGACTTCACTTCCCAACCTTCCAAGACCAGGCCCGCCTCAAAGCGCTCCTCAAAGAAGTAATTGAACGCGGCCTTCTTGTTGTCGGCGATACGTGTATTGATTGCTGGTTTCTTGGCCATGGGACTCGGGATGGGGTGACAGTCGGGTTGTGTGAACTTGCAAAAGGGCTTGTCTACAATCCCGCGCAGACCTCTATTCTATGAAAACCGTTCACAAGTCCGTTTTAATCTGGTACAGCCCGCGCGAGATGTATGTCTTGGTGACGGATGTAGACCGCTATTCTGAGTTTCTGCCGTGGTGTGACCATGCCCGCGTTGTAGAGGCGCATGCCGATGGTATGACTGCGGAATTGGGCATTGCTTTTGGTGGTGTACGCCAAACTTTCACAACGCGAAACGTTCATACCCCCGATAGTGAAGTCCAAATGAATCTTCTGAACGGCCCTTTTTCCAAGTTGGATGGGCATTGGAAATTCGTGGCACTGGGAGACGGATCGCAACGCGCATGTAAGGTCGAATTGACACTCAACTATGGTTTTGACCGATCCACCATGGGTAAATTGATAAGCCCCGTATTCGACAAGATTGCAGCAAGCCTGATGGAGGCGTTCGTCAAGCGAGCAGAGCACATCTATGGGACCTAAGGTGCACATTCATGTAACGGTGGTCTATTCACCAAAAGCCCGCGAGGTAGCGGAACGGAAGCTTCGTGTTGCCAAAGGTTCCACAGTTGCAGATGCGCTGGCCGCTAGCGGGCTATTTGCAGAAAGCGCAGGCGATCAAGCACCCTTTGCGGGTCAGGGCATATGGGGGAAGAAAGTTGCAACCACGCACGTGTTGCATGACATGGACCGAGTCGAACTCTATCGATCGTTGACGGTAGACCCTAAGGTGGCCCGACGGGAGCGTTTTGTTCGCCAAGGCGCCAAAAAATCCGCTGGCTTGTTTGCGCGGCGTCGTGACGGTGCCAAAGCAGGTTACTGAATTCAGTTGACCTGCTCGTAACCCGCCTCAATTGCAGTCTTTTGCCAAAATCCCGTTAATGCGTTTGACTTCGGCCGCGCGCGCGTCGTCTTCCATGAATTCTTTTTCACCAGCTGCGTTGATCCGGGCAATCCTTACGCCCGAATCAAATGTCGCTTTTGCCTGTTTGGCGCGCGCACAGCTTTCGATCTTTGCCTTAGTTCTTTCTGCCTCTGCCGCTTTGCGTTTGGCGGCTTCTGCCTCTGCGGCTTGTTTCTTCTTTGCTTCGAGTTCCTTGTCCAAACCAGCGGCTTTGGCACCGGACGCAGGCGCCAAAGGTGCACTTGCAGCTGCAGCGGCAGCTGGTTCGCTTGCATCCGATGCGGGCTCAGCAACGGGCTCTATTGGTTTTCGATTGCCTGGACGTTTGAGGATATTTTTTTCAAGGATGTCTGATGGCGGTGCTCGGTCACTGAAAACCTTACGGCCATCCTTGTCAAGCCATTGCCATTGAGCCACGGCGGAAAAGCACAGGACCGCCAATGACGCCGATAGAAGTGTTCGAAGCATTTTCATGGGTAAAGTGTAGCGTCCGAGACCCATAACCATACAAAAATTTGCGTAACAAGTGTTAGTTTTCAAGCTCAGCAAGGTCTTTGCCAGCCTTTAGGGCGTGGTGCCACGGGTACAATTTAGCCATTTGGAGCTTTGACATGCGCCTCCTCGGCAAAGCGCTCACCTTCGACGATGTGTTGTTGGTCCCAGCGTATTCCCAAGTCCTTCCCAAGGACACTTCGCTCGCTACACAGTTTTCCCGCAATATTTCGCTGAACTTGCCCTTGGTTTCTGCGGCCATGGACACGGTTACTGAGGCGCGATTGGCAATTGCTATCGCGCAAGAGGGTGGCATTGGTATCGTGCACAAAAACCTGACCGCTGCCGAGCAGGCCGCACAGGTTGCAAAAGTCAAACGCTATGAATCGGGTGTGTTGCGCGACCCCGTCGTGATTACACCCAGCCACACCGTCCGCCAGGTCATCAGCCTGTCGGAACAGTTGGGTGTCTCTGGCTTTCCAGTGTGCGATGGGGGCAAGGTTGTCGGCATTGTGACAGGGCGAGATCTGCGGTTTGAGACCCGCTACGACCTCCCCGTGAGTCAAATCATGACTCCCAAAGACAAGTTGATTACCGTTCCCGATGGCACCACCATCAGCCAGGCCAAAGTGTTGTTGAACCAATACAAAATTGAGCGCTTGCTGGTGGTGAACGATGCATTTGAGCTCAAGGGCCTGATCACGGTTAAAGACATTACCAAACAAACCAGTTTCCCGAATGCCGCTCGCGATGCCCAAGGCAAGTTGCGTGTAGGGGCTGCCGTAGGCGTAGGTGAGGGTACCGAAGAGCGCGTGGAAGCGTTAGTACGCGCAGGAGTGGATGCCATCGTAGTGGACACTGCGCACGGTCACAGCTACGGCGTCATTGAACGGGTGCGGTGGGTCAAGAAGAACTATCCGCAGGTTGACGTTATTGGCGGCAATATTGCGACAGGCGCGGCTGCTTTGGCACTTGCTGAAGCGGGGGCGGATGCCGTGAAAGTCGGGATCGGCCCAGGGTCCATTTGCACAACCCGTATTGTGGCTGGCGTCGGCGTGCCACAGATCATGGCCATTGACAGCGTGGCGGCGGCATTAAAAGGCAGTGGCGTACCATTGATCGCTGACGGTGGCATTCGGTACAGCGGCGACATCGCCAAGGCCTTGGCTGCGGGTGCGAGCACGGTCATGATGGGTGGCATGTTTGCCGGTACCGAAGAGGCTCCGGGCGAAGTAATTTTGTTCCAGGGGCGCAGTTACAAGAGCTACCGTGGCATGGGCTCCATTGGCGCCATGCAACAAGGAAGTGCCGATCGCTATTTTCAGGAATCCAGCACCGGCAACCCTAATGCTGACAAGTTGGTGCCAGAGGGTATCGAAGGTCGAGTGCCTTACAAAGGTTCCATGGTTGCGATCGTCTACCAAATGGCAGGTGGAATTCGCGCCTCCATGGGGTACTGTGGTTGCCCGACCATTGAAGACATGCAGAACAAGGCAGAGTTTGTAGAGATTACGACGGCCGGTATTCGCGAGAGCCACGTCCACGACGTGCAAATCACCAAAGAAGCTCCAAATTACAGGGCAGACTAAAAGCTTCTTGGCCTACTTTGTTGACACCATTCTGCGCTGACACCCATGACACATGAACGTATCCTGATTCTCGACTTTGGCTCCCAAGTTACCCAATTGATCGCACGCCGCGTGCGTGAGGCACATGTTTTTTGTGAAGTTCACCCGTGTGACGTCAGCGACGAGTGGATTCGAGACTACGCCAAAGACGGTAACCTGAAAGGTGTCATCCTGTCTGGCAGCCATGCGAGCCTGTGGGAAGACGAAAGTCTGCGTGCGCCGATGGCTGTGTTTTCGCTGGGAGTGCCAATCCTTGGGATCTGTTTTGGCATGTACGCGATTGCCGACGCTCTAGGCGGGAAGGTTGAAGGCGGTCATAAGCGCGAGTTTGGCTACGCAGAATTGCGGGCCAGGGGCCACACCAAACTGCTCGATGGAATTGCTGACTACACCACGGCTGAGGGCCATGGAATGTTGCATGTTTGGATGAGCCACGGCGACAGCGTGACCCAAATGCCACCCGGTTTCAAGCTTATGGGTACGACCGACAGTTGCCCGATTGCGGCAATGGCAGACGAAGATCGCCGTATCTATGCGGTTCAGTTCCATCCGGAGGTAACCCACACCCAACAGGGACAAGCCATTTTGAATCGCTTCGTGCTCGACATTTGCGGGGCCAAGGCTGATTGGATCATGGGTGACTACATCGCGGAAGCGGTCGAGCGCATTCGACAACAGGTGGGCCACGAAGAAGTCATACTGGGTCTATCTGGCGGCGTTGATTCGTCAGTTGCTGCCGCATTGATTCACCGAGCCATTGGCGATCAGCTGACATGCGTTTTTGTGGACCATGGACTGCTACGGCTCAACGAAGGTGACATGGTCATGGACATGTTTGTTGGGAAGTTGCATGCCAAAGTGATCCGGGTTGATGCTAGTGACCAGTTTTTGGGGCATTTGGCTGGGGTCAGCGAACCTGAGGCCAAGCGCAAGATCATTGGGCGTGAGTTTGTTGAGGTTTTCAAGGCTGAAGCGGGCAAGCTCAAGAATGACCAGTCGCGCCATGTTGCTTGGTTGGCACAGGGCACCATTTACCCTGATGTGATCGAGTCTGGCGGAGCCAAGAGCAAGAAAGCTGTTGTGATCAAGAGCCATCACAACGTAGGTGGGCTGCCAGAGCAGTTGGGTCTCAAATTGTTGGAGCCGTTGCGAGAACTGTTCAAGGACGAAGTTCGTGAATTGGGCGTTGCACTGGGTCTACCGCATGACATGGTCTACCGCCATCCGTTTCCAGGACCAGGCTTGGGCGTGCGCATCTTGGGCGAAGTCAAAAAGGAATATGCCGATCTTTTGCGACGCGCGGACGCCATTTTTATCGAAGAGCTGCGCAACTTCAAAGACGAGGCGACCGGTAAATCCTGGTACGAACTGACAAGCCAAGCATTCACCGTATTTTTGCCCGTGAAAAGCGTGGGAGTCATGGGCGATGGGCGAACATACGATTATGTTGTGGCATTGCGCGCCGTTCAGACTAGTGACTTCATGACAGCGGATTGGGCCGAGTTGCCCTACGCCTTGCTAAAAAAGGTGTCTGGACGGATCATCAACGAAGTACGCGGCATCAACCGCGTGACCTACGATGTATCGAGCAAGCCGCCAGCCACCATTGAGTGGGAATAAAACGATAGCAGGAGATTGCGCATGCGAGGTCTATTTGGAATCGTCGGCTTGCTGTTAACGCTGGCCATTGTGGGCATATTGGCCAAAAAACAACTGAGCGCCGTGACGACGACTGTGCCACCAGCGGGGCTTGCAAGTGCACCGGCGGGCGCTACCGTTAAAGAGCAGAGCCAACTCATCCAGCAGCAAATTAAGCAAAGCGTCGACAACACGCTGCAGCAAGCTCGGCCAATGCCGGAAGATAAATAGTTGAAAAAAGGCACCCTAGCCCTCGTAGATCATGCGTAGGCAGCTATTAAAATGATAGCATCTACGCGTGACTTGGAGTTCATGCAGTTGGCGCTACTGGAGGCCCAAAAAGCGGCAGAGGCAGGTGAGGTTCCTGTCGGTGCCGTAGTCGTCAAGGATGGCCGGGTTATCGCCACTGGGCGCAATGCGCCCATTAGCAACTGCGACCCAACAGCGCACGCCGAAATCGTTGCCTTGCGCGCAGCTGCAAAGGTATTGGGCAATTACCGACTAGACGGTTGCGAAATGTTTGTCACGCTAGAGCCGTGCTCCATGTGTAGCGGAGCGATTCTTCACGCCAGGTTGAAAAGACTTATATTCGGTGCGACTGATGCCAAAACCGGTGCAGTTGGCTCGGTACTTAACCTTTTCGAACAGTCAACGCTCAATCATCAAACCGACGTAGTAGGGGACGTGCATGGCGATGCCTGCTCTGCATTGATAAAAAGTTTCTTTCAAGCGAAACGTGCGGATCATTCAACGCAAAAGCTGACTGCGCACCCCTTGAGGGATGACGCAGTGCGTACACCTGAAGCACAATTTCTCGATTTACCAGATTACCCGTGGCCTGCCAACTACATCAATGATTTGCCAGTCCTTGATGGACTACGCATGCACTATCTGGACGAGGGCCCGGCCAATGCTCCGCGTACGTATTTTTGCCTACACGGACACCCGACGTGGAGCTACGCTTACCGCAAGATGATGCCTGTGTTGCGCAATGCAGGGCATCGCGTTGTTACCCCTGATTTGGTGGGCTTTGGCAAAAGCGACAAGCCAAAGCGCATGAAAGCCGACACCTTTGCCTTTCACCAGCAATGTTTGCTGCAACTCATTGAGCGCCTGAATCTGCACAATATTGTTTTGGTCGTCCAGGACTGGTCGAGCGTGCTCGGCCTCACATTGCCTTTTGAAATGCCGGAGCGGTTCTTCGGCGTCGTTGTTATCAATCCAATCAACCGCGACGATGTCGCACAATCGATTCCGGAACTTGTGGCGTGGCAGGAGGCATGGACAAGGAAATCAAAGTTTGACATTGCTGCGCTCTTTGCGCGAATCCAACCACAACTGACAAGCGCTGAGTGCAGCGCGTACGCCGCACCATATCCCGCCAACGGTTTTTGTGCTTCAACCAGAGCATTTCCCGAAGTTGCAACACACGAACTCTCCGACGAATTTTGGCAAAAGCCATGGCAAGGGCCATCGCTTTTGGTGAGTCGCGTGAATAAAGCTCCAGATGCATGGGCATCGGTGAAAGCGCTATCTGGTATTCATTGGGGCCACCCTCCACCTGGGCTGGTTGCCGATGACATGGGACTTTATGCAGAACCAAGTGAAGCCCTAGCCCACGCTATTCTCAGCGCAATGGACTAGAAGACACCAGTTTTTGAAAGATTCCCGGTTGTACCGGGAACGGAATGGCAAAACTTTCCAAATGAATGTGTTTTTTGCCAACATTTTTGATATTGCTGGTGCACAATGTTTACCAAAATCTACCATCCGAAGTTGAATGCATAACGACACTGACACGCTCCAATTCCTCGATGACGAAGGTGAAGTCAGTACGACCGCTGGATTGGTTTGGCGTCTGATGGTCATTGACGATGAGCCTGACGTACATAGGGCCACCACATTCGCATTGGCTGGCGTCAAAATTTTGGGCCGCCCTTTGCAATTTCTGCATGCATATTCCGCAGCGGAAGCGACAGAGCTCTTGCGCACCGAGCAGGATGTTGCCGTTGTACTGCTTGATGTGGTCATGGAACAGGAAGATGCTGGGCTGGCACTGGTTAAAGTGATACGCCAGGATCTCGGCCTGAGCGAAATGCGTATTATTTTGCGCACAGGTCAGCCAGGGTATGCCCCCGAAATTGAGACGATTCACGATTTCGACATCAATGATTACAAGACCAAGTCTGAGCTGACGCGGACCAAACTGTTTGCGACAGTTACAGCCGCAGTCCGTGCATATGAACAAATCCGAAAGCTCGATCAGCTGGCGTTTTACGATCGACTGTGCAGCCTTCCAAATCGCAACAAGTTCATCGACTTAAGCGACCAACGTCTGCTGTCCAAGCAATTCGCGTCAGACGCGATTGCCATATTGGATATCGATGATTTCTCGGAAATCAATGACGCGCTCGGGCATCAACAAGGTGATCGCCTGCTCCAGGCTGTAGCAGAGCGACTGAAACAAGAGCTCGGGTCCGCAGTGATTCTGGCTCGATTAGGGGGCGACACCTTTGGGCTCATGGGCCCCGCCGCTGTGCTGGACCCCCTTTTAGTGTTGGGTTTGTTCCGATCGCCGTTTAAGGTCCAAGATGACTCCATGGTTGTGACCGCGACGATGGGCCTGACACAAGAGCTGGGTGATGGAATTGCTGGTCGTGATGCGCTGAAAGATTCCAACATAGCATTGAAGCTGGCGAAGAAGAGCCGTCGTGGAAGTTTCGTTGTGTTTTCGAACCAAATGGGCGCTGACATCCGAGAACGCGTCCGATTGCTGCAAGCACTAAGGCATGCCGTTGAAAGCGAACGACTATTCGTCGTCTACCAGCCGCAAGTGAACTTAATCAGCCGAAAACTGGTGGGCGTTGAAGCATTGATTCGTTGGCGCAATGAAGATGGTTCTTTCGTGCCGCCAGAGCGATTCATCCCTCTGGCAGAGACATCCGGCATGATCGTGGCAATCGGCGATTGGGTGCTTCGCATTGCCTGCCTAGAGCTAGCCCGCCTCCAGGCCTTGGGCTTGCCCGAATTGAGAATGTCAGTGAATGTGTCGCAGATTCAGTTTCGACATCCTGAATTTTTGGACCGCCTGCGATCGGCACTTGCGGACACGGGCATTAACCCGAAGTGTCTTGAACTGGAAATTACTGAATCGGTGGCAATGGAAGATCCGGACTTTATGTTGGAGACCTTGCACAAAGTCCGCAAACTAGAAATTTCCATCGCCATTGATGACTTCGGCACTGGCTATTCGTCGCTCAGCCATTTGCGGCAGTTGCCCATTGACCGACTCAAGATTGATCGTGCCTTTGTCACAGAGCTGAACAGTGCCGTGATGGGTGGGCACATCGCATCGATGGTGATCGAATTGGGCCGCAACCTCAATCTAACTGTTATCGCCGAAGGCATCGAGGAAGAAGAGCAAGCTCAGACCTTGTTGGGTATGGGATGCCATGAAGGACAAGGTTTTCTGTACGCCAAACCGATGGTTGCACAAGATTTAATTGAGTGGATTCAGGCGCGTCCGAACGAAGTTTGACGCGATCGATCTTATTTTTATTGGTTCATCGGTTTTGTGAAGAAGCATATTTATATCTACTCTCCTTCTGGAGCAGTACGAGACAAGGCTGCGTTCAAACGTGGCGTTCAACGCCTTCAGTTCCTCGGGCATCAGGTTGAAATTGATCCAGACGCACTGAAGAGTCATCAACGCTTCGCCGGAGATGATGCCACCCGACTAGCAGCCATTCATCGCGCGGCAGCCAGCGGTGCGGATATCGCACTCATCTCCCGTGGCGGCTACGGTATGTCTCGATTGCTTGGTGGAATCCACTACAAGGCAATCCACAAAGCCATATCGCGCGGTACTCGGTTTGTAGGCATTAGTGACTTCACTGCCTTTCAACTGGCAGTTCTGGTAAAAACCGGTTGCACTACATGGGCCGGACCGGCTGTATGCGAAGGTTTTGGCGTTGGCAGCCCCGTAGGAGCTGCAACGGACGTTCCCCCACTAGTGCCGGATGACATTATGGAAGATTGCTTTAACGATCTTATTACCGGGCAAGGGGAGGGGGCAGGTTGGCGACAGCTCCGCGAGTCAAGCAGTGGGAGTGGCGGAACAACAGTAGTGAGCAAACCATACCGTGTAGCGAATGCAACACTATGGGGCGGCAATCTCTCCATGGTGAGTTCCCTGTTAGGAACGGATTTTTTCCCGCAGATCAAAGGTGGAGTTTTGTTTCTTGAGGACGTTGGCGAGCACCCCTACCGCATCGAACGAATGCTGACTCAGCTTTTACACGCGGGCGTGTTGGCCAAGCAAAAAGCCATCGTGTTGGGGCAGTTCACCGAATACAAACTAACGCCACATGACAAAGGTTTCAAGTTTGCGTCTGTCGTTCAATGGCTACGTGGTCAAATCAAAACACCGGTCCTCACCAATCTGCCATATGGGCATGTGGCGACTAAAGTCCTGCTACCGGTAGGCCAGAAGGTAGACCTCTTGGTGGATGACCGCGATGCAATGCTTTTGTGGGGGCATCCCGACTGACACTTTCGGTCGTCCTATTCTCCCAAAGAACTAGGACGTGAAGTTTGGGACTTTGGCAAAAGACCTTTGAACATTTCACTGATTTGATTCAATGTGGTGCGTGCCGCAGCTTCACCTTTTGCGGCAGCAACAGACGCCATCACATCACCACGCAGGTACCAAAGGTCTTGCAAGTCGTTGGCATAGGTCACTTTAAGCTCAAGTTTCGTCGCATCGGCGGGGCCTGCACCCGGCCGACTTAGTGCCTGCAGCATTGCCTCGCGAATGTCTTCCACCGCGTGTTGAATACGCTTTTCCTGATTGGCACTTTGGCTGTTAAAGAGTACTTGCATACCCGTGGCCAGTGACGAAGTAATCCATTTCATTATTTTTCACCCAACGACTAATTGGGTAGACGATATCAAAATGTGTACGATCTTAGCAATAGGTGTATACATCATTTATTGGAAAATACAAGTTTAATTTCAGCAACTTAGGACGGCTACGTGAAGTGTTACTTCACATTTGTTCGATGGATCTGGTTGCGGCAGATACTGTTTTTTCTAAAGTGCGGCGCAATGCCCTAAACTCAACCACTCGACTTGCATTGGAACTATCGCGCATGGGCGTTCAAACCACGGTTGTATTCACAGATTTGCATGGCAGCACTGCGGTGTTTGAGGCGCTCGGTAATGCAGTTGCCACCGAAACGGTGACACAAATCACGACCCGGGTTGGACAGCAATGCGTTCAAAATGGAGGTCGCCTCGTAAAAACACTGGGCGATGGCGTGCTGGCCATGTTCCCCGATGGCCAAAGTGCTATCAATGCCGTCGTAGAGATTCAAAGAATTCACAACCGGGTAGGAATGCGCTCCACGCTTTCCCAACGCATGCCTATGCGTATCGGCGTTGCCAGTGGTGAAGTGGAAATCGTTGCCGGCGATTGTTATGGTGATGCAGTCAATGTTGCCTCACGGTTGTGCGATTTGTGTGGCCCCAACCAAATTTGGGCCAATGAAGCGGCACTTGAATCGGTGCGTGAGTTTCCAGGTGTGACTTTTCGGGTCTTAGGGCCCATCAGCATTCGGGGCCGCGCTGAGCCGTGCACGGTCCATCAGATTGAATGGCATGAAGAAATCGCTTCCGACTTTCTGACCATGCAAGGCGATCTTGAACACGGTTTGGCCGGCAGTGACAGGGACGCGTTGGGCCGGGAAATTGAACTTACCTGGCTGACCACTGTGAAACGCTTTCAGTCTTTTGAACTACCCATTCAACTTGGACGCGCAAAGGGTGCAGACTTCGTCGTAGACGATCGAAGGGTCTCGCGTATCCATGCGCGTTTGGAGTGGCGCAATGGAAGTGTTGTCTTTGTAGACGCTAGCAGCTACGGTAGCTGGGTGCGTTTTTTGGGTGCTAATGGAGGCGATGTGTTGCTGCGAAGGCAAGAATGCGTGCTCCATGGAAGCGGCGAGCTCGCTTTGGGCGCTTCGTTTTCAGATGCAAGTGTGCCGACCGTGTCTTTCACAATACGGTGAAAGCTGGCAATTCAGCGTTATTGTCGGATTCATTACTTAACATAATATACATCGTATCAAGTAGCGTTTTTGACAGTGGGCGCTTTTCTGATGGTTCGGCTTCGACAAATCACCGGCTTATTGTGGCTTTGCAGGCTGGCCGCGTGGTGACAATGCCGCGTCTGTCACACCGACCCCCGCACAGATTGGGGGCACACAATGAAAACGTTTGCACCCAAGTGCCTGCACGGTGCGCAACTGCGCCAGATGCTGGCCGATCTTCCTGCGACACCCAAAGAAGTATCAAAAATATTGCAGGTTACCGAGCGCACGGTTTGGCGCTGGCTGGCCGATGATTCCTGCCCGTGGCATGTCCTTGCGTTGCTGTGGCACATGACTGCCGATGGCATTCAATGCGTAGCGATTGACCATGGCAACGGTGCTATGTATGAACGTGGCTATGTGCGCAGCATGGAGGCCACAACGGCCCGCCTCCAGCTTCAAATCCACAAGCTGGAAATTGATCTGATGGCCGCAACGCTTGCCGCTGGGCCATCAGTTCCTGCCAATTGCCCGGTGTTTCGGGTTGGTTAGCGCTGGGTAACTTTGTTGCGTAGACCTGTGTCGCTCACTGTTGCAGTGCTGCCGACAGGAATGTAAACGGTGTTATCCACGCCAGTCACGCGAATGGTTTTGATGGTTGCTGGTGACGGAATGCTCACGGTGTTGGTGTTGCCGGTGATCGACAGGTCAGAGACGGTATTTCCCGCCGTGACGTTTACCGTGTTGCCCACGCCGGTTATGTCGATGTTGTAGGCCCCCACGCGATTTACGGTGATTGTGGCATTGACTCCGGTTACCGACTCCACCGGCGTGGCGGCCACTACTGGCGCGGTTGCCGCTGGTGTAGCCGCTGGGCTTGACCCACCGCCCCCGCCGCCGCATGCTGTCAGGATTGCGGCCACGATCAGGCCCGAGATTTTGATTGATATATTCATGGGACTCCCTTTTAAAAGGCCCCATGGTAGCCGACTATTTCCGGCGACGGAATTGGCCGTTTTTCTTGCGTGGTGGCGTTTTGCGTTTCTTGGTCATGGTGTTACCTTTTGTTGGTTGTACAGGTCGCGCTCAAGGTGGTCTAGCCGCACATGCATTGCGGCCAAGTCAGCACGGATGCCGACGTACACGGCTAAGGCTGGCCCGAGTAGCTGCAAGATTGTCAGCAAGTCCATATCACGCCTTGTTTTCTGGTGTTGCGATGGCGACAAGGCCTGCAATGCCCATGACAACCTGTTGCACCAGCCCGAATGTGTTGGTTGGTACGCCCAAGAGCGCAGTCAGCACGCCCAATCCGGCCCATGTAGATGGTTCGCGTAGTCGGTTGAAAATGGTTTTCATATTTGCCTTTCGTGTTGATGGTTTACCAGCCTGCGCCCATGGCGTCTGTGCGCGGGTCATCCGGCCAGTAGTCCGGTGACTTTGGCGCTACTAATTTTGTTTTTGTTATTTCTTTTACGGCCTGCGCCGTTTCTGGGTTGATAACGTCAAACCACCAGCCGCCCAGCGTCCACGAGCCGTCCGCATTCTTTCCTGGGCCTTCTGGGTCTGTGACCAGCACGCCTCCGACCTTATTGATTCCAGCTGCTACCACGTTGTCCGGGTTAGTTGGGTCTACTTGGTCACCGATTGATCGAATCAAGGTTGCCCCGCCTTGCGCCGCTTTGGTGGCAAGGTACACCGCCGCTACTGCGCCGATAGTGCCCAACACTGCAACGTGTACGGTTTTCAATTGGGCCATCCTGAAACTGGGATTTCTGACATGGTGACTTTGCTCACGTCCGCCGCTGCGCCGCCGCCGATGTTGCTAAAGCCGGTGTAGGTCAAATCCAAGCCGCCCAGCCTGTCCCACATGTCGCCCATCCAGTTACTGCCGTCTTGGTGCATACCGGCTTCCACAACGGATTCCGATTTTTCGACGTTGCGCCCTTTGGCCCAGAGTAAAACGGCAATCACGCCGATTGCGCCATACATGAATTTTTTCATTTGTTTAGCCCTGCCCACACTGGGCTTGGAATGTAGTTAAAGCCCGATGTTCCATCCCATGGGTTTGTGACAATCTGCAATTGCCCGCCCGCGTTTACGGTGTCTTTTGTTCCTGCCGGTTGTGTGGCTGCGCCTGAGCTGGTCATTTTGTAGACCAACAGAAGCCCCACCGCCGCAGCGCCCGCGATGATTAGGGTCTCGGTTTTCATGCTGTGGTTTTCCGGTTTTTGTACCAGTACCACGCGGCCAATGCGATGCCCGCATAGATCATGTGTTTTTTGCTCATGGTGTTGCCCTTTCGTTATGCGTAGTTTGTGCCGTTGGCTGCGTTTACGTCTGCCAATATGTTGGTGAAGTAGTTGCGCGTTTCCGCTGGTGCTTTGGCTAGCCCTTTCCGGCTCACGTTGCCAATGCCCCAGTTGTAAGCCGCAAGCGCCTCACTCCAATTGCCGAGTGCGCGATACAGCCGCGCCAAGTAGCGCCCCGCCGCGTCGATGGCCTGTGGCACGTTCAATGGGTCGATGCCCAACTCCTGCGCCGTGGCTGGCATAAATTGCGCGATGCCCTGCGCACCAACTGGCGATGTTTTGGCCCCGCTGATGATGTCCTGGCGGTAATGGCTTTCTTGGTACAACAATCGGGCCAGCATGTCCGTTGGTATGCCGTGGCGTTGCTCTGCGTCTGCGATCAATCCGGCATATTGGGCTGGGGGCCGCCATAGGCCCAATGCGCTTTTTACTGGTGCTGTAACCATGTCGATGATGTCCGCTGCTGTTGTGGTGTCTGTGGTGTCCGGCTGGTCTTGCGTTTGATCGTCTTGTGTTGCTTCGTCTACCGGCTGGCCGCGTAGCATCCACAGCCCGACCATGTAGGCCCCTGCCACGGTTGCAGCCGCGATGATGGCTAGATCGCGGGTTTGCATTACTCGTAGACTTCCAGAAAAAAGTCGTTGTCGTTCAATGCGTTATTGCTAACCAATCGCACTTGCACCGACCCCGCCGCCTTTGTTGCCACTCGCACTCCTGTTAGAGTGGTGTAGACACCAAAATCACTTTCCACCATATTTATGCGCACTATGTAGGTGGTTGTCGCCATTGCTGACGTGTATGTCACCGTGTAAGAACCAGCCGCCGTCCTGACTACGCTGGCGATATTGAAGCCGCTGATTAGCACCCCAGCGCTGGTTACCCGCGCCCATGCTTTGAGCGTGAGTCCCGGCAATGCTCCAGTGGTTTGTGGGTTGTTGATTGGCATAGTTATCCCTCGACCACCACAACATTCATGCCCGCGATGCCGCCTATCGCGTTGATGACCTGGACGTCTACAGCCCCGTCTGGCGTGAATGACCCACCCGGCCCAATCTGGATACCCCCCGCTACCGTGGCCGCGATGCCAAAGGCTATGTAGATAGAGTCCGTCGTGCTTCTGTTTTGAATGATTAGCGACTGCCTTGCCGCATTTGCAGCCAGCAACTGGGCCGATGCAGTTCCTACTGTTTTTTGACTTTGTGCGCCGCTTACTTGCGCAACTTTGTTGTCGGTTATGGTGACCGCTGCAACGCTGTTGTTGTAACGTACTGCACCGCTACCGATGCCGATTTTGTACGTGCCCGCCGCTGTAATGTCTACCTCTACCCGGTCGAATGCATCTTCTGCGTTGTAGTCACCTAATGGGCCAACTTCAAGGCCTACACCGAGCGACGAAATGTCGCCCAAATCCAGCTTTTTCCCTTGCTTGTAAAAGCGATAGTTGCACGCCGTTGGTATTGACAGGGAAACGAAATATTTCCCCGAAATATTCAACACCCAAGTAGTTGCGCCTGAAAATGTCTGTTGGTAGGTTTGCATTTTTATGACTTCTTGAACATGAAAAACGCGGCCATGCCGACCACTGCAATGGCAACCAGAATCAGGCTTTTATTTCCGGTGGCCTGCGCCGTTGCATCGCTGTATGCAGTATTGGCCCCGCGTGCCAATTCACCCGTTAGCTGAACGTTTGCATCAAGGCTTTTTTGCTGCTGTGAAAACAGAATTTTTGTCAAATCCAGCACATTGGCTACGGTACTGCTATTGCCCGTGAGCGCCGCCGATGCGATGGCCGCGCCCGCCGCAATCGCGCCACTGTCACTTTGCGTGACGTTGGTGACGTTTCGCGAATTTGTTTCAACGTTGCCGACGTCCGACAAGGTGCTGCCGCTGTTGCCGCTGCCAATGTTGGTGTTGACGCTGCTATCCCGTGCGTCCGTGACTGAGCGTGAGTCAACCATTGACGTCCACGTGTTTTGCGTTGACGTGTTTGTGGTCGAAGTGTTGCTTTTGTCGCTGGGGCTGAATGGCCCTGCACCGTCCATGCTCATAGCAAATTCTTTCTGTAGACGCGCCCGGTTTCTTTAAAACCTGACGCTGTAATTTTTTGCTCAAGCCCGCGCCGCTTGCTGGTAAATGCAACTTGTTCCGCGCCCGCCGCTTTGGCCTGCGCTTCAATCATGGGCAATACTTCTGCAACCATGTCATGCCCCAGCGCACCGCCTGCTGCACCCAGCACCCAGCACACCTTTTTTGTGTACTGCTGCACCTGGAGTAGATAGCAACCCACCACAACGCCAGCTTGCAAAACTTCAAAGCCTTGCGCATTCGGCCCGCATACATCACATGCCGCAACGGCTCCGCTTGTCGTGTCTGTTTTGTCGCGCTCGAGCGCTTGCAGCATTGGCCGCAAGGCTTCCGCGTGTACCTGTCGGACGGTCAGCGCTTCCATAGCAAAATCAACGCCGCAGCGCCGCCAAACATCAGAACCAAATTCCACGGAATCGCCGCACCACTGCCCGCCCCGGCCTGCATGTATCCCGCCCCCGCTTGGCCTTGGCCTTGCGGTTGGTAATATGGCGACGCGCTTGCACTCGCTGTGTTTGACGGAATCGGCGCTACTTTGGTTTGCTCTGCGCTCAACGTCTGCCCGCCCCTGTCTCCAGTGGTCGCGGTTTGTGTTGCACCGTCCCCAAAATTCACCGTCCACCCCGACGTGTCCATGTTGGTCAACAGTGATCCAAACATTGGGTCACTGTTTCCCACCATTTTTGTTGCGTTAGTTGGCTGTGTTACTGCCTTGCTGCCAACGGCTGCAACTGCTGCAATGATTGCTGGCCACATTTTTCACTTTCTCAGTAGCAATGCAAGCAACAAGATACCGCCGCCAAATAGCAACAGCGTTGGCGATAAACCGCCATTCGCCGTTCTGCTGAACAGCGCCGCCTGCCCTTGCTGCCATAGACCGTTATTTGTAGCCTCAAAACGCTTGTAGTCGTACAGCGCGTTCTGCTGCTTGTCTTGCTGCCATACGCCCACCCCGTACTTGAACAAATCAAGCACTGAGCCTTCATATTCAGCCGGTGGCCCGCCGCCCGCGTCTGTTGGGATAATTGAGCCCGCAGTGATAGGAATGTTAAAAGTCCCGTCTGTTTGCGGCCCCACGTCCATCGAAAAGTCTGGCGTTGCCCCAGCGCTGTCTTCTGTCGCGCCGAAGTCAAAACCGCCCCAATAATCGGACATGGTTGCCCCTTTTTACATGTTGCCCAGCAAATCCAGCACTTCGAGCACCGCTGTAACGGTGTCTGCTGCGCTGGTGGTCAAATTGAATTCGAGCGAAATCATGTCCTGCGTCTTGACCGAATTGCTGTAATTGTTGTCCAGGCATGGGTCATAGGTGTACAGGTTGGTCTGCGCCACTTTGTTGTAGTCCAACTGGTAAAACGTGTTTACCGCTGTTGGGATGTTGTCATGCATCACAATGCCGTTCTTCTTAACTTCCAACGCTGTCACGTTGCCTGTGTGGGCGAAGTGAGCGCGCTTGATGATCGCGCCACGGTTGGCAACGTCGATCAGCTTGAAAGGGAATTTACCCGCGCCGCCGAAGGACGTGGTGAACAGAATTTGCTTTGCGATGACGCCCAAAGGTGCAGGGGGGCCAAACTCGGAATAGCTGTCCAGTGCCGGAGTAGTAGCGCCTGAGATTGTCACTTCCATTGTCAAACTCGAAACACCCTTTGCGGTGTTCAGGTTGCCAATGTACTGCTCACCCATGTCTTTGGCGTCCGGCTCGGTGAAGTCAACCACCAAGTAAGAAGCGCTCACGCCGCGTTTGCGGTACGTGTTGATCAAGTCCAAGCGTGTGCCGGTGTTTTGCCAGATAACTTTGCCGTTCAGCTTGACCTTGATATCCGTAATCATGGCCTTGGTGAATGAACCACCAGAGAGCGCCAAAAAGATTCGGTTGTACGACATGCCAACAGGCAACGAAACCGTTGCAACGCCTGACGCTGCAACGTTCGAGAATGGGAGGTTTTTAATAAGCAACATGGTCGCTTACCCCAGAATGTTGGAAACGATTGGGATATTCAGTTGCTTGGCGACTGGTGCAACGACCATCTTGGTCACAGCCAGAAAGGCCACAAAATACAGGTACGACTTAACGTGTGCGTTCATTTTTGGAGACTCCAAAGGGTTTAAATTCAGAAGCCCCGAATTTGTTCCTTTGGCTCTCAAAAATACAGAAAGCCTCCCAATGGATACCCCCTCAATGGAGGCCCCGCCCTGCCCTGTTTTTGTGTGGTTTTATTTCAACCTTTTTTTGTGGTTCCGCTCAAAATATCGCGCTCTATCCATTGGTAGCCGCTTAGGTTAGCAACGTCAGCCACTGGCACGCGCAGCGCTTTGGCGCATGTTTTGATGTCATCGTCGAAATTCATGCGGCCCACGTGTAGCAGGCTCATGTTGCTGAAAAAGTCCTTATCAATGCTGGCTGGTCGCTGACTCAATGCGAACACCTCCACGCCGTATCCCCGGCCCATCATGATCAGTTCGCTCCATCCGTCTGGAGCCCATGACGGCATCGTTACGGTGTGAATTTCCTCGGCCACTACGGTGATATTTTTTGATGCCATGGCGATCTTGCACACGGCCCCAAACATGGCTTGGTCTTTTTTGCGGTTCAGCGTTGGGACAAAAACGATATGCACCGGCCCCGTGCCCGCCTGTTTCATTTTTTGAAGCACTGCGCCTACTGTGGTGCAAATCACCGACCCCGGATATAGCGCCGCGTACCCGTCTATAGCCTCTTTTGGTGACCATATCAGGGTGCGTTTTCGTGCTGGTTTTGCCAGCATTTTGCGCAGAAAAAAAGATTTACCGCACCCTGTCGCCCCCATGATGCCGATGACCTTCGCCGTGTGCGCGTTGCCCGTGGTGGTCATTGGTACAGCGCTTCCTGTGGTGTACGTTTCTGCTCTGGTGCAGCTTCGCCGGTCGCTGGCTGCGCCGTGGCTGGTGCATGTTCTGCGCGTTCTTCTCGCATTTGCTTGGCTACCAGTTTTGAGGCTTGATAGAGCAACGGCCCCGCGACGACGATTAGAGTGAGTTCGCATGGCAACGCGCCCAGCGAGAACCCGTATTTTTCCATCACTGGGGCCATTGCCATTGCAACGGCCTGTTTTTTCTCAGGTGTAAACAGTGCCCCAGCTGGTGCGCAGTAGCCGCCGATCAGCGCGGCCAGCATGTCCACAGTACCCGCCGCTTCTGTGGCGTAGTCCGTGGGCGCTGGCTGGTCTGCAATCAGTGTGCCATCTGGCAATGTGCCTGTAGTGTCCGCGTCCACCTGTGCGGCCAAGTCGTCCAGGTGGTCTAGTGGTGTTGGTGCTGTGTCTTGTTTCATGGTGTCACCCGAAAACGGTATTGCGCCGTACTGGCGCTGGCGCTGGTGCTGGTGCTGGCACTGGCGCGGCCTTTGGCTGTGCCGTTGGCTTTGCTGCTGGTGCTGGTGGTACTGGCTGGGCTTTCATGGTGGTTACCCGGCGCAATGCCCGGTTGGCATCCGTCCCGGCCTTGAAATAAGGTGCCCAGTCGCATGGGATGCAGCGATACGAAAGCGTTTCGTTTTCGGCCTCCAACACGTGGACGATTTCTGTGCAACCCGGCACGATGCATTTGCACGTGCCAATTATTTTTTTGCTCATAGTTCTACTCGCTCCAAATTGGATTTGTCCGACTTGCAAGCCTCATGCAGTCGCACGAAGTCCGAGACAATCTCCTTGACCTCTAGCATTTCCGCGTCCAGCGCCTCCAGCGACTTGATCAGTGGTGCAACGTATGCCCCGGCCATCGCCCGTATGTGGGCCGGTGCTTGCGCCCATGCCGTTTTGGCCGCGACTATCGCCGCTTCTGTGTCCGCTCTCCGCATCATCATTTACTACCCCCGTACAGTTATTCACACAAGTCCAAGGCGGCATAGCCGCTTGAACTACCCTTTTGACCTCACCGACCACTTTCCGAGTGATAGTCCATACATGCCGCGCCGATTCCACAATCATTCGACGCACACTCCACAACCCCGCACCGCCCATGCGCTCTGGGGTCATGTGTTCTGGCTGGAAACGTTCCAGCGTTGACACCCCGATGGGAACCTCTGCAATGGGTTCCCCGTATTTGTTCAGCCCTTCGCGCTCTGCCTTCTCGACCCTGATGGCATATTTGCGCCCGCAAAACACCCCGCCCTGCGCCCGCACATATGCATCCCATTGCGCACCTTTGATAACTTGTTGCTGGCTGTCGCTCAATGCGTCAACGGTCTTGGTCTTGTTGACCGCTGCATGTGCGTCGATTAGGTGCTGTGGCGCATTGGCTGGCACGGCCTCCACCCGGCGCAGTTCTCGCCATGGCCCCACTGGTGGCCCGCCCACCTGTTGAAACTGGCGAATGCCCCAAGTGCTGGCCCATGTTTCGACCCGGTGCGATGTCTGCACCGCGTCATTTCCGATCAGGTCTTTGTCCAGCTTGTAACCGTCGATGTTTTTTGAAACGTACTTGGCGATATAGCCCGCCGCACTGCCCCGGCCCTTGTCTATGGGCTTGAAGTCGCAACGGTGCTGTTTTGCGCCGCGCTCCGTCCTGTCGGTTCCCCGTCCCAAGGCATACCAGCGCACCAGCGCACAAACGCGGGAAACGGCACTCCTTCCAGCGTCACCCCTGAACGCGGGTGAAAGAAAGACAAGCAAATGCCAGTGTGGCGTGCCGTCGTGGTTGGGTTCAGCAATCCGAAAGCCGTACAAAGTGATTCCACGACGGGCAAGCGCCGCGCGGATTCTGGCCCAAACTCCTGCGAGGTGCTTTTGTGCTTCATTGGGTAATGTCCCGTCATACTTTGAATTTTCAATCACGCCCCCGCCCTTGCGGGTTGCCCATTTGTGCATTCGGCTCGGGCATGTCATTGTGAAAAATAGCCCAACATGCCCCATGTCATCCGCTATGCGCTCAAACCCTGCAATGCGGGTCATCAGTTCGGCCCGCCTGATTGCCTTGTTTGCAGGCCCCGCCGCTGCCAGTTCTGCAAGCGTGTATTCCTGCCCGTCCTCATTGGTCGCAATGGTGGCCTCCAGCGCCGCCGCGTTGCGCTCGTTTTGCTGCGCCCTGCGCATCACTGATTCATTGCTCACATAGGGGTCTGCACTGCGGTTCACGTAGCCCAGCCCAATGGCCGCGCCTTCGACCTGCTTGGCGTGTACTGCCCGCAATTTGCGCCTCCACCACTGCGCATCCTTCATGCGTTCCATTGCGGGGGTGTCCAATGTGTCCGGGTCTGGTGGTTCAATGCCGTAGTTCGCGGCAATGCGGCCCATTGCGGCCCTCTGCATTGCGGGGGTGTCGTAAACAGGCTTTTCTGTAACTGTTTTGAACACGTAGCCGGTGGCCCATGGCCCCGGTTTGCAGCCTGCAATGGTGGCAGTGGCTATCTCTGCGCAGCGCTCGGCTATCTTGTCGGCTTCCGTGCAAATGTGCGAATCTGTGGCATCCAGTGGCAAGCGCACCGCGCCCAGCTTTTGCGAGATTTTCAACAGGTCGAGATTCGCGGCCCGTTGCGCGTTTTCCGGGTAGTGCAGCGCCCGATCTTGCGGCAAGTCTTTTTTGCGCGCGCGCTGCCATTGGCCCGTTAGCCTGCTTTGCCAGCGTGTGGGGAAGTCCCCCACCATACGACTGGCAAAGCCTGCATCTGTTTCGATGGCAAAGCGCATGGGTTCAGATGGTGTGCGTTAGTTGCTGCGCTGGCACGAATAGGGTAATCTCCGGCGCGTTGTCAGCCGTACCCTGTACCCCATCCATGACCATCCCCGGCCCCTCTAGCACGACCACGCCGGACTGAAACCCAGTAACCCGGCCCCGCCATCCGTCCACGTAGGCATAGAACGAGTCCGCAGCAACAATCATTGCCTTGTCACCGATGACAAATCCAGCGTTTGGCATCAGAGCAACGCCAGTTCTGTTTCTTCAAACTGCACCAGTTCTTTGGGCAGTGTTTCCGTGGCGTCAAGCTCTACGAATACCAGCTCCGATTCGCCCTGCTTTTCGCTGCGCACCACATTCCCGGCCCGCCCGTGGTGCGTGCTGTCCTCATTGGTGACCTTGACCGATTGCCATGCTTGTTTCATGTTTTCAACTCCATAATTTCCGGGTGACCGACCCGGCGCGGTTATCTGTCTATGTCTTCGTTTTCGAAGTAGCGCACCGACCGGCGCGGATGCATCCACCCGCAATCCGGCCTATACCTGCGCACCGCCATTGCGGCCATGGCCTGCGCTTCGCGGTTCATCCTGTCGGCTTCGCGCTGGGCTGATTCGATGGTTAGAAACTCGCACACAACCACCGCGCCTAATGCGCTGTGGTGCTGTGCAACCACCGGCCCAATGTCTGGATGGTGTGTGGCGAAGTGGCGCATTTATGCCGCCATTCCCGCCGCTGCTTCTTCTGTGAAAGTTGACGCTGCACCGGCAAGCGCGGCCTTGAATGCCTCTAACTGCCATTGTTTTTCAGTAAGTCGAGCGTAGGCGGCGTCGGCGTAGGCGGCGTCGGCGGCGGCGGCGGCGGCGTAGGCGGCGTCGGCGGCGGCGGCGGCG
>CAYXWW010000046.1:0-23075 GCA_964468905.1 uncultured Rhodoferax sp.
GGTCGGGGCAATAGGGCGTGCCCGCGCGGGCAAACAGCAAGCGCAGGTAGTCGTGGATCTCGGTCACCGTGCCCACGGTGGAGCGCGGGTTGTGGCTGGTGGCTTTTTGCTCGATAGAGATGGCAGGCGACAGGCCCTCAATCACGTCCACATCGGGCTTGTCCATCAGTTGCAAAAACTGGCGCGCGTAGGTAGACAGGCTTTCCACATAGCGCCGCTGGCCTTCGGCATACAGCGTGTCAAACGCCAGGCTGGACTTGCCTGAGCCGCTCAAGCCCGTAATCACCACCAGCTGATTGCGCGGGATGTCGAGGTCGATGTTTTTCAGGTTGTGCGTGCGCGCACCCCGGATGCTGATGGTTTGCTGTTGCAGGGCGCGGGCAAGGTATTTGCCGTCGGTGTCTGAATTCAAAATGGTGGCCGGTGGAGGGAAACCCACCATGATAATGAAAGTTGGTTGAGCGCGCTCAGTCAAACGCTACCTCTAAGAGAGCTGTGATGCATTGGTGGAAGTGGGGGTGTAGGTCGAACCAAGCTGGAACGAGTCTGAATAGCCGGCCCCGAATGATGACGTAGACCACAGCGTCAGTTTGTGAGGAGCAAAACAGCCGGGTGGTACGGACTGTTGGGATGGCCTGTGCCCCTGCGTGGACCTGATCGCGCAGCAACTACGGGGTTGCCGACCAGTTGATCTCTTCTGCAGTTTTGTACCCAATGCGCGTTTGGTCCAGGCTGCCGGGGATTTCTGCGTCACTTGCCGTGCGTGGTATGCGCCCGCCCATGATCTCGGCCAAGTGCTGTGGCAAGCGGGGTGATGCATCGGGCTGCGCATAGCCCTGCGGAAACAAGGGTTGATTGGTAGCAGGGTCGTATTTGTCCGTGGCTCCCAAGGTGTGCAAAAACTCGTGGGCAATGATGACGTTATTTTGCGTAGCCATGATAGGTGATGCAAACACGTTGACGCGGCCCACCAACCCATCTTTTAAAGCGGTTGAGTGCGCCAATTGAGGGGTTTGCGCGGGGTCAAAGTACAACACATACAACTTCACTTGAGTGTTCTTCCCTTGGGTTTCACCATGCCGATAGGCCCACCATCTCATTTTCAAGCTCCACAGAACGACATTTAGGGTGTTGCGCGCCATGGGCGTGGCCGGTGGTATATCGTCAACAGTCTTGCCAAGACGGATCTCGATGGATGCATTTTTACCGCGGCCATAACGCGTCGCCTCTTCTTGCATAAACGTCTCAATGGGCAGGAAATCCTCCCGCGTCAAACTGCGTATGTAGGCTGCCGATGTGGCACTGCCATCGCCGTTGATGGGGTATATGTTTACAGGAAGGCTGTATTTCCACTGCACTACGGTGTGCTGGCTGCGCCAGGTAGTCATTGCAACCCCAAACAAAATCACCAGTAGCACTGTAATGCGGATGAGCTTGAACATGGTTTTCAGGTGCAGTTGAAGTTGCAGGGTGCGGGCGAGGTACTTGCCGTCGGTGGCGGGAAACCCACCATCATCGTGACTGTTGGCTACGCCTGCCGCGCGCCTCAGTATCAGGTGGCGCTATGGCTTGATGAATGCGTTGAACATTGCTTCACCCCGCGTGCGGTAGGCCGTTACCTGCCCCAGATCGTGCCCGGCACCGCTATGGATGAAAAGGTCCGTCTTGACGCCATCGGCCATTAGGCGCTTGTTCATCTCGGTCGCGTTCAGCACCGGTACGACGGAATCGAGCTCGCCGTGGTCCAGGTACACTTTGCTGACGCTGCGCAGCATGGGAAAGTGATAGGCCGACGCCGCGATCATGGCCTGGCGCGACTGCTCGGTTGACTTACCGGTTAAGAACTGGCACTGGTAGATATTGCCATAGGCCGCTGCCACGTCTGCCCGGTAGAAGTCCACCGGTGCCGAGCCGGCCGACACGATCTGTACCCGCGCGTCCCGCTGTCCCAGCAGCAAGGCCACGCTGCCGCCCCGGCTACCACCGCGCACCAACAGGCGTGAGACATCAGCGACCGGTTCGGTGGCCTCCAGCACGTTCAGCAGGGCCTGCGTGTCGTCGCTTGCGCCGTCAAAGGCATCGCAGAAGTTTCCGCCCGCCGTCCAACTGCGCCCGGCGTACTGGATCGTGCGCCCACGATAAGCCGGAAACACCACGATCGCACTCCACGGGTGCGCGCCCAGCCCCGCGATCCTGCGCGCCAGGTCCAACGGCGGGTTGCTTTCGTCCAGCCCGTCCAGCTCCACCACCACCGGCAACTTGGCACTCGCGTGCGCGGTCGGGATGGTCACAGCGCCATAGTGGTCCACGCCATTGACCGAATGCCGGAGAATGCGCACAACATACAGGCCGTTTGACGTGTCCTCGTAGACTACCGCCGCATTGCGCGGCGACAGGTCCCGCGCCTTGATCACCTGCGCAACAGCCGCAACTTGGGCTTGCGTGACGGGCGCGAACGCAAAGCCGGCAGGCTGCGTGACCTCGGTGGCCTGCGCCGAAGCACTGGGCGATGACCCGCCCCCGCTTCCGCCCCCGCAGCCACCGAGCACCAACGCAAGAGCCACCCAAGACGCGACGGTAAGGCGTTGGCGCACGGAAGCGCTGATTTGCGTTGCTTGACGACGTTGCATGTAGGATCCCTGTTTGTTGGATAGCAGTGGCACCACCCCGGTCCAAGGGTCCAGTCAGGCGTACGGCGGCCATTGTATTGGGCCCTTGCGGAATCAACTCTACCCGGCCGTCCCCAACCGCGGGCAGCACGCATAGTGCGTGTGTATGGATGCGCGACAATGGAGGACCATTCCCCTGCCCACGTATGACTGCTTCGTCTTCGACATATCCCACAACCCCGGAATCGGAGGTTCCCCCGGGTTCCACCACCATGACACCGCAAGAGCGCCGCTCCAGCGCGTCGCTGGCGATGATCTTCGCCTTTCGCATGCTGGGGCTATTTTTGGTGTTGCCTGTTTTTGCGCTGGAAGCACAAAAGTACCCGGGTGGCGATGACCCGGCGCTCGTCGGGTTGGCCATGGGTATTTACGGGCTGACGCAGGGTTTCTTGCAGATTCCGTTTGGGGTTGCCTCTGACCGCTATGGCCGCAAACGCGTCATGATCATCGGGCTGGTCATTTTTGCTGCGGGCAGTGCTCTGGCCGCGCTGGCCCCTAGCATGGCATGGCTGGTGGCAGGGCGCGCGCTGCAGGGCGCAGGCGCCATATCGGCTGCAGTGACTGCGTTGCTGGCGGACCAGACCCGCGACGCTGTGCGCACGAAGGCGATGGCCATGGTCGGTGCCAGCATCGGATTGATGTTTGCCGTTTCGCTGGTGCTGTCGCCTTTGCTCAATGCCATCATGGGATTGCATGGCATGTTTGCCTTGACGGCCGTGCTGGCAGTCTCAGGCATTGCGGTGGTGGTGTGGTGGGTGCCACCCGCTCCTGCGCAGCACGCGAACGACCGGCCCACCAGCGTGCGCGGTAGTCTCTTGGTGGTGATTCGCCAGCCTGCTTTGGCGCGTTTGTATTTTGGTGTGTTCATGCTGCACGCGGTGCAATTGGCCATGTGGGTTGCGTTGCCGGCCATGCTGGTGCAGGCGGGCCTGCCCAAAGACCACCACTGGTGGGTCTACTTGCCGGCGGTACTGGGCTCTTTTGTGGTCATGGGGGCCACGCTGTTTCCGCTGGAAAAACGGGGTTACTTGCGGGCGGTGTTTTTGTGCGCCGTGGGGTTGATTGCACTGGTGCAAGCGGGTTTGCTGGTGATGGTGTCGGGCGTGCCCACGGTGACCGGTCTAGCCTTGCTGCTATTTGTGTTCTTCTGTGGCTTTAATGTGCTGGAAGCCAGCCAGCCCAGCATGGCCTCGCGTTTGGCCCCCGGCAGCGCACGCGGTGCGGCGCTGGGTGTGTACAACAGCCTGCAATCACTGGGCTTCTTTACGGGTGGTGCGTTGGGCGGGTGGTTGGTTAAGGGGTTTGGCCCGCAAGCGCTTTTTGGCGTTTGTGTCATGGCCATGCTGGCATGGCTGTTGGTTGCGTGGCCCATGCAAGCTCCCAAAATGCACTCCGCGTCACCCCAGCCCAAGGCCGGATAAACTTGCCGCATCAACTGGCCCCAACCCCTTAGGAACAACATGGCATCCGTAAACAAAGTCATTCTGGTCGGCAATTGTGGCCGCGACCCTGAAATCCGTTACCTGCCCTCGGGCCAGGCCGTAGCCAATGTCAGTGTGGCCACCAGCACACGCCGCAAAGACAAGAACACCGGCGAAAGCATCGAGTCCACCGAGTGGCACCGCGTCACCTTTTACGACCGCTTGGCTGAAATCGCTGGCGAATATGTCCGCAATAGCCGCCCAATTTATGTCGAAGTCCGCCCGAAATACGGCAAATACACTGACCAGGCTGGCATTGAGAAGAACACCGTAGACATCATTGCGACCGAGTTGCAGTTGCTGGGTGGCCGCGAAGGTATGGGTGGCCCGGGCGAAGGCGATGAAGGTGGTGGAGCATCTGCACCGCGCCGTATGGCCCCCGCGGGCGCACCGCGCCCCGCTGCCGCAGCACCCGCCCCGCGGCAGGCTCCAGCCCCGCGCCCAGCGAGCGGGTTTGACGATATGGATGACGATATTCCGTTCTAAAACGAGCTGGTTCTTTAGAGCCTTAGGGGTGGCTGTCAACCACGTCTCGCGCACCCCCTCGCTCAAGCTATTCGCAGCAGTCGTATTGCTCTTGGGTGGTGGTGTCACTTGGGCAAGCCCGCATGGTGCTCAGGCGCGGCTTACCGCGCAAGATGTGGGTCTGGTGATCAATATTGCAGACCCCTATTCAGTGGCTGTGGGTGAATACTATGCACAGCGCAGGGGCATCCCTTCGGATCAAGTCTTGCGACTGACGCTGCCAGTAAAAGCAAGCCTCAGCCACGCAGAGTTTGATGCACTGGCAGTGCAGGTTCGTGCGCACATGGGACCACACGTACAAGCACTTGCATTGGCATGGGTGGAGCCCTACGCAGTGGAGTGCAATTCGATTACTGCCGCACTTACCCTGGGTTTTCAGCCTGGTATCTGTACCAACACGTGTGCGGCCAGCGCGCCATCGCGTTTATTTGCCAGCCAAAGTAGGCGCCCGTGGACGGACTTGGGCCTAAGGCCTTCCATGTTGTTGGCGTCGGGCAGTGTCGAGCGGGCACGCGCGCTGATTGACCGTGGCATTGCGGCGGACCAGCAATTGGGAAAGCGCGGCGTGCCGATTGCCAAGGCCGTTTTTGTGACCACAGCGGACAAGGCGCGCAATGTCCGCTCGCGTGCCTATCCGCCGGCACGGACCATGGCCGAGCTAGGCATTCAGATTGAGCGGCGCGACGTTGCCGATGCAACAACGTTACGGCGTGTATTCTTGTACCAAACCGGATTGCCCCGTGTGGAAGATCCGTCTGCCATACCGTGGCTCCCGGGCGCACTGGCCGACCAATTGACTTCATTTGGCGGCATCTTGGCCGGAACGCATGAACAAATGAGCGCTGTCGAATGGCTGGATGCGGGTGCCACTGCAAGCTATGGCACGGTGAGTGAGCCGTGCAACCACCTGCAAAAGTTTCCACATCCGCAGGTTTTGTTGGCCCGTTACGTACAAGGTGGCAGCGCGATCGAGGCGTATTGGGCCAGCGTTGCATGGCCGGCGCAGGGGGTTTTTGTTGGTGAGCCTTTGGCCGCACCGTTTGCTCGGTAGTGCGATTCCGAAGAAATCACGATGGCAACTACGAATGATGGGCGTTGGCACCCCGGCATAGGTGACCCGAATGCGACAGGTTGGATTACCGTTGCGGCTTATGGCACAGCCATGCTGCTTTGCTACTTGTGCCAACGCAAATCGCAAGCTGGCCCACACCGCCAATTTTGGCTTGCCATGACGCTCATCATGGGCGCATTGGGGCTGAACAAGCAGTTGGATTTGCAGACGTGGCTGACCGAAATTGGCCGCGACCTGGCGTTGGAATATGGCTGGTATGCGCGGCGGCGCTTAGTGCAGGCCATCTTCATTGGCACACTGGTCTTGGGCGGCATCGTGTTGCGCACTTGGCTGGTTCAGCGGCTCCGCAATTTGGATGTTTATTCCCGGCGTGCGGGGGCCGGATTGGTGGTGTTGGGCATCTTCGTGTTGGTACGCGCAACGTCGTTCCACCATGTCGACGCACTGCTGGGTTTCACCATCGAAAATATTCGTTTGAACGTGTTGTTGGAGCTCTGTGGAATCTCCATCATCGCCTGGGCTGCATGGGGGCGTTTGCGGGCCTCATAGACGAACCGTTGATAATTGGCGGAATAAATTACCAACGGTAACAATTTTCCCATGTCAAAAACACCACATACGGCCGGAGCAAGGGAGCCCATATTCCCGCTCGGCACCGATCGCTGGGTGGTGGGCCTTTTGCTGGCGGGATTTTGTATTTTGTACTTGCCCAGCTACGTCGATGTGGCGCGCACGGTTTGGACCACGGATGAACAGGGGCATGGTCCCATCATTCTTGCCATTAGCGTTTGGCTGCTTTACAAACACCGTACAACATTGGCTGCAATGCCAATGGAGCCATCCGTGGGTTGGGGTTCGGCACTTTTGGCATTGGGTCTTGTTTTTTATGTGCTGGGGCGGTCACAGGCATTTCTTGGCTTGGAGGTTGGCTCACAAATTGTGGTGATGGCCGCATTGACTTTGTGCTTTCGCGGCAAGCAAGCGTTGCGGTTGATTTGGTTCCCGCTTTTCTTTTTGGCATTCATGACGCCACTGCCCGAGGTGTTAGTGGCGCAAGTTACGGCGCCGCTCAAGTCCGCCGTTTCCACTGTGTCAGCCAACATGCTGTACGCGCTGGGCTATCCGGTCAGCCGCGCTGGGGTCATACTGAATGTCGGGCAGTATCAACTGCTGGTGGCTGACGCTTGCGCGGGTTTGAATTCGATGTTTACATTGGAGGCACTTGGCTTGCTTTACCTGAACCTGATGCAGTACACATCGGTGGCGCGCAATGTAACGCTGAGCATTTTGGTCGTGCCGATAGCCTTTGTTGCCAATGTGGTGCGCGTCATCATTCTCGTTTTGGTCACTTACCACTTTGGTGACGCTGCTGGCCAGGGCTTTGTGCATGGCTTTGCTGGCATGGTGCTTTTTTTGGTAGGTTTGGTGATGGTGCTGCTAACCGATTCCCTTTTGGGATTGGTTTACAAAGAGCCCCCCAGTCGAACCGGGGTGCAAGCATGATGGCTTCGCGTGTTCGAGCGTGGGTTGTCTTTTTTGCAATGGCCGCAACGGCCGGTCTCGCGCATTGGGCTACGCCAACAACGCACCTCAGCGATGTGCTCGGCAAACCGGACCTCGCGTCCATATTCCCTGGAGATTTTGGCGATTGGCGTGTCGATGTCCGCGCCGCTATGGTGCTGCCTTCGCCGCAAACCCAGGCAATTCTGGATAGCATTTACAACCAGACGCTGTCGCGAACCTATATTAATTCCCAAGGCGATCGCGTCATGCTGTCTGTGGCCTATGGTGGCGACCAGTCTGATGCAACACGCGCCCATATGCCAGAGGTGTGCTATCCAGCCCAAGGCTTTCAAATCTTGGCAAGCGCGACGGGTGAAATTGCTCTGGGTGGGCGTTTGGTCAGTACCCGCTTGTTGATGTCCAAACAAGGGCAGCGCAATGAGCCCATTACCTACTGGCTGGTCGTCGGTGATCGAGTGACCTTGTCCAGGACCGACCAGAAGCTGGCCCAATTCAGGCTGGGGCTTAAAGGCCTGATACCCGACGGCATGTTAGTCCGTGTCTCGACAATAGACGCGGATATGGCCCGTGGCCACCAGGTCCAGGCACGGTTTTTGACGGAAATGGCAGACGCGATTGCTGAAATTTCTCGTGACCGGGTGTTTGGCGCTTTGAGAGTCACCCATTAGTCCGATTGGACTATTGCTGCATTTGGGCGGCGCCCGGACAATCTACTCCAAGCAACACGATTCGGCCTTGCCGGAGCTGCTACCCAATTCTTAAGGATTTGTATGTCTTTCAAAAAGGCTTTCGTATGTGCCGCAATTGCAACCTCTGCATTTGCTGCGCAAGCCAGCAACCTCGTTGTCAATGGTAGCTTTGAGCAAGTCTCTGCGGGCAATAGCCAAAACCCAGGCACATGGACTATTTACAACAGCATCATTGGTTGGACCGGTACTCCGAACATTGAAGTGCGAGACGCTGTTCAAGGCAATGCACAACAAGGCTCCAATTACGTTGAGCTGGATACCAACAACAACAGCGGTATGTTCCAGACTATATCGACTGCAACAGGTTGGTACACATTGAGCTTTTGGTACTCGGCCCGGATGAATGTGGGTGCTGGTTCCAATGGCTTGAGCTTCACGTTTGGTGACCTGTCAGGCCAAGTCTTGACGAACGTTGCTGGCGCTTCAACTGGCAATGTCTGGCAGCAGTATGTCGCCAATGTGTATTTGAATGGTCCAACGAGCCTGATGTTCAATGCTGTTGGTAAGTCAGATAGTTTGGGTGGCTCGCTGGACAATGTATCTGTTACGACCGCAGTACCCGAGCCTGAGTCTTATGCCTTGATGTTGGCTGGCTTGGGGTTGATGGGCACTATTGCGCGTCGCCGTAAAAGCACAGCTGCTTAAGCGCCAACTACATTTGCTCACAAAAAAGCTTGCTTTGGCAGGCCTTTTTGTTGCCTGAGCACCTAAAGATTGGGGTCATTAGTCCATTTGGACTAATGACCCCTTGGATTGATTGCGACACACTGATTTCCATCGTTAACTGTCTCAACTTTTTATCGAAGGGGAACCTGATGAAATTCGCAAACACCATTCTGGCGACGGCTGTTGTCTTGGGCGTATCTATTGGGGCCGCCAATGCAAATACGTTCGCCTTTGGCAATCTCCCGACCGGACAAATTGAAAATCCAGGCACGTTTTCTGCAGATTTCTTTTCCAGCGCCGCCGATGCATCCGCCACATTCGATTTCCAAATTGCTGGATACAACACACTTGATGGTGTGAATGGTTACCAGGATTTGTTCACGTTCACCGTAAACAATGTTGAATTGGGTTCCGGTTCATTTAATTTGGGCGGTGGCGGTACCGACTTCTTTACCTGGACCTCAAGTCAGACGGGCACCTATGTCAACTCAAACGCTACATCAAGCGTCACGGGCAACGGTGGCACAGTTACGTTTTCCGGTGTGGTGTTTGGCTTGAATGCGGGCCTAAACACCGTAGAGTTCAAGTACACGCCCGTACAAGCAGGTGCGCAAGGTGTGGGGGATGAGTCGTGGGGTGTTAATCAAGCGTCTGTGACGTCAGGTGCGGCAACCATCAGCGCGGTACCCGAGCCAGAGTCCTATGCCTTGATGTTGGCCGGACTAGCGCTGATGGGTACCATTGCGCGACGTCGCAAAGGCTTAAACGTTTAAAAATAGATGCCCGTTATTAAGGCCTGCTGTCGCAGGCCTTTTGTTTGCGCAGGGGGCAAGTCGGTCCATTAGTCCGAATGGACTATTGTTCGACGACAGAAATAAATGTGTAATCGAGTTACGAGAGTTTGCTGCAGCTTGCTTTCAATTGTGGAATTAATCTTTTAGGGAAATCTTATGAAAAAACTTCTATCGACCTTGTCCTTGACCCTGGTCGCAGCTGCCGCCAGCGCCAGCACGATTGGATACCAAACAGGCAACTACCTAGGCGGCAACACTTTTGCCAGCGCCAGCGACTATCAAAATGCCGTTGAGTCTGCTGTGGCTTTGTCTCCTTTGGTTTCCATTGCCAGCTATGACAGCGTCAACCCCGGACTGTCCCAAGGTGGAAATGATGCTTATAAAGCAACTGTGACCTTCGGCGTTTCGACTGCTGGTGTTTGGGACTTCCGCTCTGGCGTAGACTTCGGTTTAGGTGGTGCAATGTTCCTTGATGGCGTTGCTCAAACGTTTAAAACCAATGACATGTGGTGGGCTGGTAATTACTCTAATCCAACCCAGTTCTTGAGCTTCTCCAGTGCTCTGGCTGTTGGTAACCACACATTGACGATTTACGGTGTTGAATGGTGCTGCTCTGGCGCACAACAAGCACAGTTCAAGGCTCCTACGAGTAATAGCTTTGTGTCGTTTAGCAACCAAGATGGATTGGTATCCGCGGTACCTGAGCCAGAGTCCTACGCCATGATGCTGGCCGGATTGGGTCTGATGGGTACAATTGCGCGCCGTCGCAAGAACAAAGCAGCCTGATCTTTTCGCTGCACTTTCTAAAATAGCTTGCCACGGCAAGCTATTTTTGTTTCCGGGTTCAATTTCAAATATAGCGAGACGGTACCGCGTTGGCGATAATTCAACTGCTGTCACAAGGCCCCAACAATGGCAACTCTGGTTACGAGTATTCCAAAACGAAGTGATCTGGAGCGCTACTACGCACTCATTTCGCAAGTTTTTGGTGTACGCCGACATATCGATCTCATGCGCTGGTTGCAGGGTGACCTGCAGACATATCTGCCGCATGACATCTTGGTTGCTGCATGGGGTGATTTTCATTTGGGTCTAGTGCATTACGACATTGTTTCGGCAATGCCAGGGGTACGCTCTGAAAATGCAATGAACGAGGCACTGACCCCGCTATTGACGGGGTTGTTTGATCGGTGGATCGCCCAAGATCGTGGACCTTTTACGCTAAAAGTATCCGAGAAAGGCTTTACGTGGAATAGTGACGCAACACCTGGGCCTATCAGTGACGCAATGCGCACGATGCGGTCTTCGTTGATTCATGGTATCAATGATCAACGCGGCCGTCATGATTGTTTGTATGTATTGTTTAGCACCCAACCGCAGCGGCATCGCAACGAGCGTACCGCGCTCAAATTCATGTTGCCATACATCGACAACGCTTTGCGCCAAGTTGAGTTGCTGCCAAATCAGTACGTGTCCAAAGAGACGCCCGTTGTGGAAATGGCAGACGCGAGTTCGGCCGGCGAAGCAGTTCTCAGTGAACGCGAGGCCGGAATCATGAAATGGGTTGCGATGGGCAAGACCAACGGTGAAATCGGCAGCATTTTGGACGTCAGTACGTTCACTGTCAAAAACCACATGCAGCGCATTTTCAAAAAGCTCGATGTCCTAAACCGTGCACAGGCTGTCGCAGCCTATGGCAAACAGGAGTCATGAAAGTGCGCCATGACAATGCAGCAACGCTGGCTGCACGCAATCAACCAGGCCCACTGGGGAGTGATAACCTCCTCAGCGGAATTGAGGCTGGGCTGGAGCCGCTGGTTTTGGTTTTTGCATTGTGGTTTGTAGCGTTCTATTTTGAAGGCGAGCTTTCAGGCGCTTACCTCATTCTTTCGGTCATTGTGTTTTCGCTTTCATTTCCTGGGACGCCTCGCCTCAATGCGTCCGGATGGCACATGGTGGCCGATATTTTGGTGAACTGGCTGTGGACCGGCGGATTGCTGGTTTTTGTGGGTATCGCCACTGGATATCACCGGGAATTTAATCGTGGGGCGCTCCTTGCTTGGGTTGTCGCCGCTCCATTTGCTCAAATCGCAGCGCAGTTTGTCCTGCGCGGATGTGCTCCATTGTTGGTGCAACTGCAAGGACCCGCGCAACGCGCAATTATTGTGGGAATGAATGAGCAAGGCGTCGCTTTGGCTCGACGCGTGGGTGAAACACCCTATTCGCAAATCGAATTTGCAGGATTTTTTGACGATCGTGAAGTAACGCGTCTAGACGCAAGCGATGAATTCCGCATTCTGGGTGGTTTGGCGGACTTGCCCAATTACGTGCGGGACAACAGCATTCGCCTCATCTATTTGTCGCTTCCCATGGCATCACAGCCCCGCATTCTTCAGGTTCTGGATGAACTCAAAGACACTACTGCATCCATCTTTTTTGTTCCCGATATGTTCATCACGGACCTAATTCAGGGGCGAACAGGTTCAGTCTGTGGCATGCCGGTCATTTCCGTTTGCGAAACACCATTTCGTGGTGCAAACGGCACCGTAAAGCGCGTCAGTGACGTGGTCTTGTCTCTGTTGATTTTGATATTGGTATCGCCGGGGTTGTTGGCCATTGCAGTCGCTGTCAAATTGAGCTCTCCGGGGCCCATCATCTTCCGTCAGCGCCGCTATGGGTTGGACGGCCAAGAAATTCTCGTCTACAAGTTTCGGTCTATGTCAGTCACCGAAGATGGAGCGACGGTTACGCAAGCGCAAAAAGGTGATGCGCGCGTCACACCCCTTGGTGCGTTTTTGCGTAAAACGTCGCTCGACGAACTGCCGCAATTTCTCAACGTATTGCAAGGCCGGATGAGTATTGTTGGTCCGCGCCCCCATGCCATAGCGCATAACGAGATGTACCGCAAACTCGTCAAAGGGTATATGGTGCGCCATAAGGTCAAGCCCGGTATCACAGGGTGGGCCCAGGTAAACGGCTACAGGGGCGAGACAGAGACACTGGACAAAATGCAGGGGCGCATCGACTATGACCTTGACTACTTGCGCAACTGGTCACTGCGCTTGGATTTGCTGATCATTTACAAGACAGTCCGAGTTGTTTTGGGCGATACGAAGGCCTACTAAATTTCTATTCGAGCGCAGGTCGTAGTGGCAAAGGCAGCAGGTTATTTTTCAGGATTTGGAGAAAGCGAATATGGGTTCCAATTTTGGTGATTTACAGCCGGATATTCAACCGCTTGGAACAGCGCGCAATTACGCCGAAGAGTTTATCGAAGCGCTCAAGAAGCAGGCGTTCATGCGCCATTTCAGCACGCAAGAAATGACCTTGCTGGCTGAATACATGGATTGCTTTGGCGTACCGCGCAATTCGACTGTGATAAAGGAAGGAGATGATGGAGACTTCTTGGCAATTTTGATTACCGGTGAGGCAAAGATTGTCAGATCCAATGGCGAAACGGACAATGTCCTTTGCGTTTTGGAGCCCGGCGCATTGTTTGGCGAAATGTCCATGATCGATGGTCGCGCCAGACTTGCCAGCTGCGTAACGAGCGAACCTAGTGATTTTGCGGTCCTGACAATTCCAAAATTGAATGACATGCTCGCCGACCACCCCCGCTTGGGAAACAAATTTTTGCTGATGTTGCTCGGCCTGTCAGCAGCACGACTGCGCCAGTCTTTAGACGTTGAGAGGCCCTTACGTGGAGTTGTGATCGCATGTATCTGACCAGTTGTACATTTTTGCGTCGCGCAGTTGTCACGCTGTTGGCTTTTGCTGCAGCCGTGGGATGCGTGCACGCGCAAGAATCGACGCCCGAAAAACTCAAGCTGAAAGCTGGCGTCACGCAAAATCAAGATAGCAATTTGAGGCGTAGCATTGATTCCAAAGCTGTATCAGACCAGATCAACGTGCAAACGGTCGACGTCAATGTGGCGCTACCCTTTGGGCAACAGCGTTTGGAATTAGACGCGAACCTTGCTGACAACCGATACCAATCGCAGACGCAATTCAACTATACCGGCCAAAACTACAACGCAGCATTGCGGTGGGCACTGACGCCTACACTCGTCGGCGCACTGAGCACAAAACGAACCGAAACACTCAATTCAGCAGCCGACAGTCTCGATCCCAATCTGCGCAATACAAACGTTACCAAGATTCAGAGTCTCAATGCCAACTATCTCCTCGGAGGACCATGGCAGCTGTTCGCAGAAGTATCCAATGGAACTTCTACAAACGAACGCGCAGTATTAGGCATTACCGATGTCCGCTACCAGTCCTATACAGGGGGTGTCACCTATGTCCCTAATGCTGGCAACACGCTGGCGTATGCAAGACGTGTCGATTCAGGTACAGGCATCAGTGACTACACCTATAGCGGACACGCTTTCGTGGCCACGCTTGCCCCAACCACACAGACCACGCTGAATGGGCGCATCGCCTATGTTGAACAACGGTATGCGATTGATCCAAAATTTGATTTCAGCGGGATTACCGGTGGGCTGGAGGGTACTTGGCACATCACTCCGAAGACCAGTCTCAATGCTGGCTGGACACGTGACATTGCGAGCTTTCAAACCCTCGAATCCACGCACGCTCGTATGGACACGTTGAGTATTGCACCCAATTGGCAAGCAACGCCCACCTTGTCAATAGGCCTCACCTATAAACAAGGTTTGCGCACAGGGTTGGGAAGCCCCAACGGGGTGGCGAGTACACGCGAAGATCGCACCGAGGAAACGATCTGGAATGTCAACTGGCAACCCCGTGCATTTGTCACCTTCCGTGGATCAGTTTCAAATGCCAACCGAACGTCCAATGTAGCCGACCAGAATTACGCAGCCCGCGTTGTATCCCTTGGTGCGCAGTTCATCTATTGACCCTTTACCACTCCAACGTACACCATGCAAATCCCTTTCCATCATTCAAAGATTTTTCGCGCCGTCGTATTAAGCGCACTCGTGCCGTTTCTTGTTTTGGGTTGCAGCAAGAAGGACAAAGCAGCGACCCAGGCCGTGGCAATTGTGGACGGCGAAGAGATCTCCGTGCACCAGATCAACAACGTTCTGTCAAAAGTAAACGGTGTTACACCAGAATCTCTACCAAAGGTTAAGCGCGAAATATTGGAAGGGCTGGTGGAGCAACAGCTTGCGATCAATCTGGCAACGAGCACCAAATTGGACCGCAGCCCCGAAGTCGTGACGGCCATCGAAAATGCCAAGCGTGAAATCATCGCGCGCGCTGCTTTGGAGCAGATCAGTAAGGCTCAACCCAAACCAACGGATGAAGAAGCAAAAGCTTACTTTGACGCCCATCCAGAACTCTTCAGCCAGCGAAGAGTGTTCAATTTGCAAGAGATCGCGATTGACAAGGCCACGCCAGACCTGGCCGAAATCCGCAGCAAAGTTGCTACCGCCAAAACGATCGAAGAAATTGCGGAATGGCTGACGCAGAAAGGTACTGCGTTCAAACCAAGCGCTGGTGCCCGCCCCGCTGAACAAATCCCCTTGGATGTGCTCCCGAAGTTGCATATTTACAAAGATGGACAAATTGGTCTTATAGAGGGCAATGAGGCTGCATTCATTTTGCGCGTGGCAGCGTCCAAAACAATTCCCGTCGCCGAGCAGCAAGCCTTGCCGCGCATCAAATCGTATCTCGCCAACCAACGCGGTACGGAAGCCATCAAACGCGAAAAAGAAGCCATGAAGACTAAAGCCAAGGTTGAGTACCTAGGCGAATTTGCCGGTGGCGAAGCTGCATTCAAGGCAGAGGCGGCCGCAAAAGCAAAGGCCGCCGCAGATGCAAAGGCGGCGGCCGAAGCGCAGGCCAAGGCGGTTGCCGAAACTGTAGCCCAACAAAAAGCGCAAGAGCAAGCCCAAGCACAAGCTGATGCTGAGGCTCGATCAAAGGCGCGTGCTGAGGCGCGAGCCAGTGCGACCAAGGCATCCGACGCACCGGCCAATATCAATCTGGAAAAAGGCATTAAGGGACTCAAATGAACACGCTTCTACGAATTGCCGCAAGTGCAGTATTCGCCGCCTTACTTGCCACAGTCACTTCTAGCGCAGCATTAGCACAAGACAGCCTTTTTGAAGACAAGCTTGGTGCGGGCGATGTCATCCGCGTACAGGTGTACCAGAGTCCAGATCTCAGTCAGGAGACACGGATCTTAGAGACCGGCTTCATCAGTTACCCGCTTATCGGGCCGACCAAAGTGGCTGGATTAACGATCCCCGAGGCTGAGGCGGTGATCGCTAAAGCCCTTAAAGCAGGCGGCTTCATTCAGCAGCCGCAAGTCACCATCGCGCAGCTGCAAATCCGCCGCAAGACAGTGACTGTTTTGGGCGCAGTCGGACGCCCGGGGCTATACCCGCTCGATAATCTCAATACCCGCCTTTCCAATATTCTGGCTGCGGCCGGGGGTATCGCACAGGGTGGGTCGGACAGCGTCATACTGGCTGGCAAGCGCGACGGAAAACCTATGCGCCAAGAGATCGATGTGGCGGCCACCTTTCTGGATGACAAGGTTGCAAATGACGTGGTGCTCTTGAGCGGAGACACCATCTATGTTCACCGGGCGCCGTCTTTCTATGTCTATGGCGAAGCCGGCAAACCCGGCCCCTACCGCCTGGAGCGCAACATGACGGTCATGCAAGCCCTGGTCACCGCAGGTGGGCCCACACAGCGCGGCACGGAGCGCAATTTGCGACTTAACCGACGCATGCCCGACGGAAGCATCAAAGAGTCGCGCCCAGAGCTCACGGACCTTGTCAAACCGGACGACGTTATCTTTGTCCGCGAGAGTTTGTTTTAGAGAAATTTGCGCATGACCCCCAAACAACTATTACTCATTCTCTTTGCGCACCGCTATGTGGCGACTGTCGTCTTCCTGTTGGTTTCTGTCGGTGGTGTTGCCTATACCTTGCTCACTCCAAAGACATACGTAGCCACGACAGACCTGTTGGTGGACAACCGTGCCGACCCCATTGCCGGCACCACCATCAATAGCTCCAACTATCTCGCGACACAAATAGCAATTATTCAAAGCGAACGCGTTGCAATTGGTGTGGTGAAACGCCTGCGCGTTGCGGAAACCCCTGCATTGATCGAGCAATGGAAGACAGTCACTCAAGAAAAAGTGCCACTCGAAAACTACTACGCCAGTTTGTTGCGGAAAGGTTTGCTGGCCGAACCACTGCGCACGAGTAACGTGATTCGCTTGAGCTTTGAGGGGACCGACCCCAAGTTCGCAACCGCTGTGGTCAATACCTTCGCGCAGGCTTTTCTGGACTTGACGGTTGACTTGCGGGTGGAGCCGGTGCGTCAATATGCCGATTGGTTTGACGAAAGACTCAAGAGCTTGAGAGTTAACGTCGAGGCTGCGCAGGCCAAGCTCTCGGCCTATCAAAATGAAAAAGGAATTATTGGTATCGATCAACGCACCGATCAAGAAACTCAGCGACTCGATGCACTGACGGCACAACTTGTGGCTGTGCAAGGCGAGAACCTGGCCATTGGCAGTAGAGAAAGAAACTCAGGCGGAGAATTGTCCCCCGACATATTGGCCAGCAACTCGGTGGCCAGCATCAAAGGCCAGCTAAGTGTTGCCGAGGCCAAACTCAGTGAAATGCGCATCAGTCTGGGCCCCAACCACCCCATGCGTGTCCAGTTGGAAGGCCAAATTGTTGAGCTCAAAGACCAGTTGGCGCAAGAGATGCGCCGAGTCAGCGGTGGCACTTCTGTTGCGCGAAACTCTGCAGGCATGCGAGAGGCTGAATTGCGTGGCATGGTGGCTGCTCAAAAGGCGCGCGTGCTGGCCCTACGCCAAGAACGCGATCAAATTTCCGTGCTGGCTCAAGACGTAGAGGCTGCCAAGGCGATGTATGACTCGGTGCTTAAGCGAACCAACCAGCTCAACCTGGAGAAGCAGTCTGATCAAGCCAATGTGTCCGTGTTGAGCCCAGCAATTGAGCCCAACACGCCAACAAAGCCCAACCGCCCCAAGTACTTGGCCATGACGATCTTGGGTGCATTGGCAGCAGCGTTTGCTGCTGCGATGGGCATTGAATTCCTGAACCCCAAAGTACGCGTGTTGGCCGACATCATGGTTGACGATGTACCAGTATTGGGCACCATTGAGCGGCGCGATTCCAACTATTCCACGGGCCAACGCATTGCATTGTTCTTGAAGTTCTTTACCCGGCGCAAGCAGCGCAAAGCGGTATACGCGGCGAGCCGCCTGGCGAGGTTGTCATGAACGAACCACAATTCCACTCATCCTTGTTCCCGACCGACATGGACATTGAGTTGGACGGTATTGGTCCTAAAACTGGTTCCAAGCGGTCCTTGGGGCAAATCCTGCTGGATGCAAACGTGTTGACCGAAGACGATGCGCTTCGCATTATCGAGTTGCAACGGGAGAAAAAAATACGTTTTGGCGAAGCAGCTATTGCACTGGGGCTCATCAGCGCAGGCGACATTGACTATGCCTTGTCGCACCAATACGAATACAGCTACCTGCCTCGCTCCAGTGGGCAGCACACTGACCCGGAGCTGGTGGCCGCCTACCAACCGTTTAGCCACGAGGTAGACCAGCTCCGCAGCATACGCGCGCAGCTCATGCTGCGATGGTTTGATCAGCACAGGGGTCACGCCATGCTTGCCGTCGTCGGCGCCGGTCGTGGCGAAGGTGGGAGCTACTTGGCAGCCAATCTGGCTATTGTCTTTGCACAAATGGGCGAACGGACACTATTGATTGACGCAGATATGCGTGCACCACGCCAACACGCATTGTTTCAGCTGAACAACCAAATCGGCTTTTCCAGTCTTCTGGCCAGTCGGGCGGACGTGGCAAGCAGTATTCACCATATTCACTACATCAATAATTTGGATGTACTACCCGCTGGCCCCATTCCGCCAAACCCTCAGGAGCTGCTGAACCGCCCGAACATGACCGAACTATTCGCTTGGGCGGGCAAGACGTATGACATTGTGTTGATCGATACCTCGTCACTCACCCTAGGAGCTGACGCGCTGATGGTGGCCAGCAAGGCGGGCGCTGCATTGGCCGTGGCACGCGCCAACGAGACCAAAACCAACGCCTTCAAAAATATGATTACCGATCTGAAGCGCTCTAATATCAATGTGGTGGGCTCTGTATTGAATGCGCCACCGTTGATTGATGTGGCACCTTAACCAACCGCATTGCCTAGTGAGTATACGCAAGCATGCCTGAGTACATAAGGGCACTTATTGTCATTCTGGTGCTAGCCACAGTGGTCTTTGCGCTTGCGAAAGCCCCAGCAACGGCGGTGGCGATGTCAATTGATGACTTTGTGCGCCGTCGCAACACTTGGTTTTTTATAACCTTGGCGGGTTTTTTGTCGCAAAACTATTGGGTGTTTGCAGTTGTTGTAAGTTTGGTAATCTATAACGCAGCAAAGAAAGAGCACAACAAGGTTGCTTTGTTTTTCTTTCTGGTGCTTGCATTGCCACAAATTAGAGTGAACATACCGGGTTTCGCTGGAATTAACTATTTAGTTACGGTCGACTACGTTCGTATTCTGACGGTACTTCTGCTTTTTCCGATTTGCATTCTGGAACACAAGTTAGCAAGAAAAAACAACTTGCAAGTCAGTTGGGCAGACAAAATACTAGCGTGCTATATCGTTCTCAGTTTGATATTGCAAGCGCAAACAGATGTAGCAACGAATGTCATTCGATCCGCATTAAATTGGGGAGTCGACGTGGTGGTTCCATACTACGCTATCAGCCGCCATGTCAGGAGTTTGAAAAGCTTCCGTGACATATTAATGAGTTTTATAGTTGCGGCTTTGTTAGTGTCATCCATTGGAGCGTTCGAATTTCTACGTCATTGGATTCTTTACGCATCGGCAGGTGCGGCCCTCGGAGTCGAATGGAATCCCGGATACTTGGGGCGAGGAGAGTTTCTCCGCGCAACCGCCACTAGTGGGCAAGCGATTGTTTTGGGCTATGTGTTAGCGATGGCAATTGGCTTTTATTTGGCGGTGCGTCGCTCTGTACCCAGCCCCATCTTGCGCACAGGTGCCATGGTCATTCTTCTAATTGGTATTGTCTCGCCACTGTCGCGTGGACCATGGATTGGATTGCTTGCGATTGTTTTCGTCTTCATCGCGCTTGGTGATAAAAGGGCGTTGCACTTCTCAAAATTTGCACTTTTTGGAATTCCATTGTCTGTCGTCGGTGCGAACACGGATTTTGGGCGAAAACTAATCGACTACTTGCCCTTTGTTGGAAGCGTAGATAACGATAATGTGACTTATCGACAAAATCTGTTCGATACCGCATTTAATATTATTCTTGACAATCCTTTGTTCGGATCTGCAGACTATTTACTTCGTATGGAGAATCTACGCCAAGGACAGGGACTTATTGATTTGGTAAATACTTTTATCATTGTCGGATTGAATACTGGTTTTGTCGGACTTGGATTGTATTTGCTATTCTTCTTGACATCAATGTTTGGTGCTTATAGTTATGTGAAACAAACAAAAAAAGGAACGGAAATTCATTCCATGGGACAAGCCTTATTGGCTGTGATGATGGGTTCGCTGATCATTATTGCAACAGTTAGTCCCATCTACCACGTCCCGCTATTGTTGTGGGCAAATGCGGCTTTCTGTCTAGCATATGGAAAGTTAAAGTATTTCAAGGAAAGTCAATGAATACTAGCCGTACCAATTTCGCAACTTAGCTGCTGGATACTACTTACTAAAATACGGTCTATGCGTATCATTTTTTTACTTCCTATCGCGGACTTGAGCGGAGGGAATCGAGTCGTATCCATTTATGCCAAAGCGCTCGAAAACTTGGGGCATGAAATAACCATCATTACTTTGCCCCGTCGTCAATCACTGACCAAGTATCTCTTTTCGACCGTCTCCCGTTATGCAAGGTGGCCACAACAAAAGCCATACAAGACTCATTTGGATGGTCTGGGCCTGGATGTTCGCGTGCTTGATTCATGTCGCCCTATTGAAAGTGCTGATATTCCCCCTGCAGACGTAGTGATCGCCACATGGTGGGAAACGGCGGAATGGTTGGCTCGGGTTGAACGCAGCAAAGGTGCGAAGGCCTATTTCATTCAACACCATGAGATTTTTGACTACCTGCCTGTGGCCCGGGCAAAGGCTACATATAAGCTGCCATTACATAAAATTGTTATTGCTAATTGGCTGAAAGACGTCATGGCAAAGGAATATAACGATAGTTCTGTCGACATTGTTCCGAACAGCGTAGATCAAGAACAGTTTCATGCTCCAATACGATCCAAGCAAATCCGCCCAACAGTTGGTTTTTTGTTCAGCAATGCTGAGTTTAAGGGTGTCGATGTCACATTGAGCGCTATTCGACAACTGCGACGGCGATTTCCATCGTTACGGATAGTTTCATTTGGCACATCTGCACCCCAAAAATCGCTCGACTGGGACTCGTCAATAGAGTTCGAACTGTCGCCGCCACAGTATCGGTTGCGCGAGCTTTATGCGCAATGTGACGTCTGGATAACTGCAAGCCGCAGTGAGGGATTTAATCTGCCAGCAATGGAGGCAATGGCTTGCCGTACGCCAGTAGTCGCGACACGCACTGGCTGGCCAGAAGAGGCGATTTGTGACAAAAGAAATGGCTTTCTAGTAGAAATTGACGATGCTGTCGCTATCTTCGAGCGTTCGTCGGAAATACTGATGCTGAATGCCAATGCCTGGCAAGATATGTCACTCGATGCATTTAAAACGGCGACATCTGGATCATGGGAAAAATCAACCATGCTGTTTGAAGCTGCACTTACGCGATGTGTTCAGCGAACTGCCCATCGTGAAATTTAGTTTGATTAGTTTTTAGTGTTGTACTGGCCATCACATGTATAAGCAGCTTGCTAGCTCAGGCGCCATTTCGCTTGCATCCTTAATACTATCGCAACTAATACGATTTGGCAGTAATCTTGTGCTAGCGAGGTTATTGGCACCAGATGCTTTTGGACTGGTAGCTATTGTCAATACAGTGCTGGTGGGAATAGCTCTTTTTTCGGATATCGGGTTACGCCAAGTCGTCGTACAAAAGCAAGGAGAGCTGACCGCTGAATTTCTGAACACCATTTGGATTGTTCAAATCATCCGGGGCATTGGAATTTTTGTCATTTCCGTGCTGATCGCTGCAATTCTGTACGCTTTGCAACTATATAGCGCAATTCCCGCTAATGCATACGGCAATCCAATGCTTCCATTTTTGATAGCAGGTGCAGCATTGAGCGCGGTGTTCAGTGGATTTGAGTCCACAAAAACTCATATCCAGTATCGCACCTTGACCCTGGGAAGGGTTTTGGCTATAGAGTTGGCTGCACAACTAAGTGCGGCAATTTTGATGGTCACTATCGCTCTGGTTACAAGAAGTGCTTGGGCCCTAGTTGCCGGGGGCGTGATCGCAGCGCTTGTGAAAAGCCTTCTGGGGCACCTCGTTCTCGTTGGACACAAAAATGCGTTTTATTTTGATCGTGCAACTGCGGTTAGCATTTTGCGAAAGGGGCGTTGGATACTGCTGTCCTCGCCGTTGACCTTTTTGGAACTGCATGGTGCGGTAATGCTTTTGGGAGCGCTAATCAGCTCTGCGTCCTTGGGCGTCTACATGATCGCGTCTCTATTGGTTGGTGTCGTCTACATGGTGTCGCAAAATCTGTCATCAAATGTATTCTTCCCTGGACTATGCGTGGCCTTGCGAAATGGACCTGGTGAACTGCGGCGAGCGTACCTGCACTTCCAACTGATTGCCGATGCCATCATCGTGACCTCGGCAGGAGGACTAATTGGCGGTGGAAAAGCGATCGTTGCCATGCTCTTTGACCAAAGGTATGCAGCTGCAGGTGGTCTTCTCTCAAGCCTCGCTATAGGTCTAATTGGAGTAAGGTATTCGGTGGTTGAGCAGTTGATCAATGCAAAGGGTGACTTCAAATTGGGGCCGCCCACAATTCTTTCTCGCTTGGTCAGTCTGGGGATCGGCATAACCGTGGGGAACTACTATGGAGGACCGCAAGGGGCTGCGATTGGCGTTGGTCTCAGTTGGTTTGCGGGCTGGCCAATACTGATATGGTACCGCTCCAATGCAATCCCAAACACTTGGCGTAGTGAAGGTTTTGCATTTTGCTTTCTGTCGGCTGGATATGGATTGGGAGTTTTGTTTTCTGAATTGGTTAGTCGCTTTCATCTGCAGCTAATACGGCATTAGGTTTATATAGTGAACATCAGTGTAATTATTGTCAGCTACAACACTGAGCACCTCATGGTTGAGTGTGTGGATAAATTGCATACTGCGGCCCAAAACCTCCAGATAGAGATGGTCTTTGTTGATAACGCGTCTAGAGACGCTTCATGTGCACTAATTCGCAGTGAATATCCCGACTCTCAATTAATATCGAATTCAGAGAACATCGGTTTCGGGAGAGCTAACAATCAAGCCTTGGCTTTAGCAAGTGGACGCTACGTCCTTTTGCTCAACACAGATGCATTTTTGGCGCCAGATTCACTGACCAAAACAGTGGCCTATATGGACGCCAATCCAAACTG
>CAYXWW010000047.1:0-22848 GCA_964468905.1 uncultured Rhodoferax sp.
CCAGTAGCGCCCCCAAGCTGGACGCGAACGATACGACCATCAGCCCCACCCACAAGCCAAACATGGCCCCAGCCGCCAGCGTCAAAATCAGCGCGCCGGGAAACGACAGCGCCGCTGCCGCAACATAAATGGCAAAGAACACACCCAGCGTAGCCCACGGTCGGCTCTGGTACGCGGCGGCCAAGGTGCCACGACTTTGCTTGAGATTCTCTAACGTGAGTAGGTGGCCAACGTCATAGTGTCGGTAGAGCGCAATGGCCCCAGCCAGTGCAATGCCCACACCCAGCCAGACCGCAGTTTTAACGGCTGGTCGCATCAGGCGACACATCCGGCAACGTTTTCTGCAACGCCCGCACCAGCGGTTGATTCAAGTGCCCCACCGCAGCTGCTACCTTGCCCCGCTGTGCAACCGTAGCAATGGTCGGCGATGCGAATGCTTTCGCCCACTGCATCGTGCGCCAGCAGGTCGCGCAGGTGGGGTTTTGTTGAGTGGGGTTTTGTTGTAGAGCCCAGCGTGGCCCGCATGCCCAGCATTTGGTTGAAATCGCAGTCATACAAATCACCCTGCCAGTCCACGCTGACCATGCTTTTACACATGACCGTTGCCAGGTTATCCGCGTGGTACGCACCCCGCAGCAGCTGCATGTAGCTTGCAAACGTGCCTTTGCTGACCAGGGTGCTGCCAAAGCGCTGAACCGGCATATTGGTCAATGCAAACAGGTGGTTGAACCGGATGCCAAAGTGCGCCAGCAGTTCGCGCTTGTAGTCGGCCTCCAGCGCGCCCTGGGGTGGTGGCAGCGAGGGGCCTTGGGGGTTGTAGACCAGGTTGAGCACAAGGCCCGTGCCATCCATGCCATAACCCAATGCATTGAGTTGCTGCAGCCCGGCAATGCTGCGCGCAAACACGCCGTCGCCACGCTGGCGGTCTACATTGGCAGGTGAGTAGCAGGGCAGTGATGCAGTCACTTCCACCCCTTGCGCTGCAAGAAAATGTGCCAAGTGGTCTTGCCCCGGCTCGGAAAGAATCGTCAGGTTGCACCGGTCGATCACCCGCACACCCAGCGCGCGGGCGCGTACCACCAGGTCGCGGAAATGCACATTCAGCTCGGGCGCGCCGCCGGTCAAATCCAGCGTAGCGATGTTGCGCTGGTGCAGCACCTGCAACACCAGGTCGATAGTGTCGCCGTCCATCATTTCTGTGCGGTTGGGCCCTGCATTTACATGGCAGTGCAGGCAGGTCTGGTTGCATTTGTAGCCCAGGTTCACTTGCAAGGTGTCGAGCCGGTCACGGCGGATCGCGGGGAAGTCGGTTGCGGCCAGTAGCGGGAATGTGGGGTGCATAGCTTTAAAGTCAAGAGCGGAAAAGTGTACGTTGTTAGTCTAGGCAAGCTGGCGATTCTTACGTGCCAGCCAAATCAGGGAGGCACCCGTCAAGGCAACCGGTAACAAGGAGCCCACGTTGAGCAGGAACCACCCGCTGGTAGTGACCAGCACGCCCGATGCCAGTGAGGTTGCGGCCAACATCGCAAACACACAGAAGTTCAAAACACCCTGGGCGCGGTCTTTTTCCTCCGGTGTATAGGTTTGCAATGACAGGGTGGTGCTGCCGGTAAACAAGAAGTTCCAGCCAATACCCAACAAGAACAAAGCCCCCAGAAACTGGTGAAAGTCCACACCCGTGAGCGCGATGGCAATGCAAAGGGCATTGAGTGCAACGCCAACCCCCATGATGGTGAGCGTGCCAAAGCGCTTGATCAAATGCCCGGTGAAAAAGCCGGGCGCAAACATGCCAATCACATGCCACTCCAACACGATGGCAGCGTCTGAAAACTGTAGCCCGCACTGCTGCATGGCAATGGGTGTTGCGGCCATCAGCAGGTTCATCACGCCAAACCCCAATGCACCGGTGGCCGCTGCCACGATGAATGCCGGTTGGCGCATGATCTCGGCCATGGGCCGACCACCTGCCCCAACTACCTTGGGCGCCGGTGGCGCAAACGTAATAAAGGCCAACAGAACCAGTGATAGCAGTGCAACACCCGCCAGTGCCAAGTAGGCACCGGCAAATGGTGTGGCAGTGAGGGTGCGGGTGTAGGCAGCCAAATTGGGCCCCGCCACGGCACCAATCAGGCCGCCCGCCATCACGACTGAGACGGCCTTTTCACGCCAAGCAGGTGCGGCCAATTCTGCAGCGGCAAAGCGGTACAAGCTGGCATTGGCGTTGTAGTAGCCCGCTACCACGGTGGCAAAGCACAGCAACCAAAAGTCTTTGTTGATGGCCGCATAGCCGCACAACAGGGCCGATAGCAGGGCGACGATCAAGCCCAATTGAAACGACACTTTGCGCCCGAAGCGCTCCTGTGTTTTGGCGACCAAGCTGGTTGATAGTGCACCACCCACCACGTAGCCCATGACAGGCAGTGTTGCCATCCACCCCAGTGGAGCCAACGCCAAACCTACCAGTCCATTGATGGCGATCAAGGTGACGTTGTTGGTCAAATAAAGACCTTGGCAAGCGGCCAGTAGCCAGAGTTGTCGGTTCATAATTGGTTGGTTGTTGAATCATTGCCCAGCACAGTTCAATACGCTGGGAGCCATTCATAGGTTACACCGGTCTCAAAAAATATAAATAATTTCAGCCCCGCTGTAACCAAAACACTTTTTCCAACGAAATGTCAGATGCCGCACAACCGAACGACTTTGAGACCGGCCTGAAGCCGCTCTGGTTGCGTGCGCAAGCGGGAGACGACGCAGCCTACCGGCAAGCCCTGGGCAGCATCGCCACCCGCTTGCGGGGCTATTTGCGCCGCCGCATGCTCAACTTGCCGGATGAGGTGGAAGACTTGGTACAAGAAACCCTGCTGGCCGTGCACCTGCAACGCGGCACCTATGACCCCATGCTGCCCGTCAGCGCGTGGGTCACGGCGATTGCGCGGCACAAGCTGATTGATTTGTGGCGACGCCGTGGCCGGCGCGAAGGTTTGCATGACCTGATTGACGATGTCAATGAGCATGTGCTGGTCGCAAGTGAGCCCGACGGACAAGCCAGCCGTGACTTGGAGAAGCTCATGCAAGAGCTTCCCGCCGCACAACGGCAAGCCATTGTGCTCACCAAGATTGAGGGCTTGTCCATTGCGCAAGCGTCGGCACAGACCGGTGTGTCAGAGGCGGCCATCAAGGTTCAAGTCCACCGCGGTCTCAAAAGTTTGGCCACTTTGGTCAAGGGGTAACACACCATGCAAACGAATGCGCTCATTGACATGCTGGCCCGTGGCGCGGGACCTGCACCCCGGGCCGTGGCTGCGCGGCGGCTGGCGCCAGCCGTGTGCATCGGCCTTGCGCTGAGTGCCGCCCTGGCCCTGCTCATCATCGGGCCTATCCCCGCCACCATGTTTGCCACGTCTGCACCGTGGATCAAGTTTGGCTACGCTTTTTTGCTTGCCGCCGCGGCTGCGTTGCTCACGGCGCGGCTGTCCCGGCCCATTGCCCGCCTGGTGACCCCCCATGCTGCCATTTGCGGTGTGCTCATCACCATGGCCTTGGTCGGTGCGGTCACGCTGTGGGTTACTCCACACGGCGAACGCATGGCGGCGGTCATGGGGCTCACTTGGTTTATATGCCCCTGGATGCTGGTGTTGCTGTCGCTGCCTGCGTTGGCCGCCACCCTGTGGGCCGTGCGTGGCCTAGCACCGACAAACTTGCGCAGCGCTGGCTTTGCAGCAGGCCTGTTGGCTGGTGCGTTGGGTGCGGCCGGCTATTCCCTGGCGTGCCCCGAGGCTTCGGCCGCCTTTGTTGCGGTGTGGTACACGGCGGGCATTGCGCTCACGGCGCAGCTGGGGGCAGTGTTGGGGCCGCGTGTGCTGCGGTGGTGAAGCGCGGCCCTGAATACCTGAGCCCGGATACCGGGTATCTACAAATCAGCACCCTGCCAACATCGTTGTTGGTGCAGCATATCCTGGAGAGATTTTCCTACTTCATCCGTAAAGTGCGATGCCAATACCTCCAGACTAGCGATTCGATCGATGCGAAAACTGCGAAAGTCTTGTCGCATATCGCACCATGCGACCAGCGTCCAAACCTTGCCCCAGTAAAAACACCCCAGAGGGCGCACAGTTCGCCGACTTACCTTGTCACCTTGATCGACATAGGCCATGGTCACAAACTGTTTGCTCTGCGCCGCTTCACGCAATGTCTGTAGGCTCCCCCCGTCCTTGCGGTTCAATCCCCAAGGTGGTGAAAAGATCGGCATGCGATCGACCTCAACCCGCATGGTTGCAGGCAGTATGGTCATGATGCGCGACATGGCACCTTGTATGCCACGAGCAAGTGCAGGGTCGAGCCATTGCTGCGCAATACGTGCAGCCGCCGCCACGGACCGCGCTTCATCATGCGTGAACATCAGCGGAGGCAGATCAAACCCGCGCCCCATTCTGTAGCCCACACCAGCCTCACCTTCGATAGGAACGCCTTGCCTCTGTAGGTCCGCCACGTCGCGGTACACCGTGCGCAAAGATACTTCTAACTGGTCTGCCAGGCGGCGCGCTGTGGTGAAGCGTTTGCCCCGAACGAGCTGAATGAGTGAGAAAAGCCTATCGGCGCGCCGCATAGTTACCGGGTCGGCGGTGCCGGATGTTGTTCGTTCGCAAGATCCACCACCGCTGCAATGGCATTCTTGGCCAATGGGCTATTGGCCCAGCAGGAGGCGCGAAGCATTTGCGCCACCGTTTTGTTGATGGCCAGTGGGTTGGTTCCGGATAGCTCTGCGAGCGACGAGAAACCAATCTCTTCCAAACGGCGTATGACGGTGGGCCCCACGCCCTTTATGGCCAGCATCTGCTGCACTTCATCATTAGGAAATCCCATGGGTCACTTTCTGTGGGGGTCGCTTGGAAAAAAGTCCAATGATAGGGGACTCCGTCATTTCACCACGATGCGGCCAAGGCCGAGAGCTGGCGTTGCGCTGCACACCGCTGTGCCTGGGCTTGGGCGGGTGCGCCCCATTGGTTACCCGCCGCAATGAAATTGAAATCCACCATGCCCATGAATCCAAAAACTTGGCGTATGTAGGGACTGAGTTGATCGTGACTTTCGGCGGCATAGCCGGGTAAATATGTGTCCGCACTCGACCACACGACCAGCAACTTTTTCTGTTCTGAGAGCAGTGGACCAAAGCCAACTACTGGTGAAAAGGAGAAGGTCTTTCCAACACGAACGATCGTGTCAATGTAAGCTTTGAAGTTCCAAGGCACCGAAAAGTTGTACATGGGCATGGCAATCAGCACATGGGTGGCGGTGTGTAAATCGGTGATGTAGTTGTCCGAAGGTTTTAGCAGCGCACTTTGCGCGTCCGTGCGCGATGACTCAGGTGTCATATTGGCCTCAATCCATGATTGCGATGGCCCCGTCAGACACTGCGCTCCAAGGTCGTGGCGCTGCACGGTGGCAGAAGGATGTTGCGCCTGCCACAGCGCATAAAAGTGTTCAGCCAGTTGCGTGCTGCACGATTGCGTGCCGCGTGGGGAGAAGGTGAGTATCAACAATGATTTCATGAAAGTTATTGCGAGTCAAAGAGCTGGAAATTTTGCGCCACCCCTACTGCCAACGGTGTGTCAGGAGACATTCACATGGTGCTCCCCAAGCGGAGAGTGGCTCACTTTCTGTGTGTGACGCGGAAATCCTTACCAACGGTATTGGGAACGCGTACTGCATCTATCCGTGGTGCTGGGTGTGATCTCTTTGCGCGTGGTCAAATAGGTTTTCGGCCCGCGATCAATGCTCGCACTTAGCTATTAAAGTTGTAGCAGTTTTTACCACCCTTCCCCATGGACAGCCTCACCACCTTGCTCAACCAATACGCCTTGCGCGCAGGTGTGTTTTACGCAGGCAATATTTGCGGCATATACGGTTTTCCGGATGATTCAAGCCGTGGGCATTTGCACCTGATTCGATCGGGTACCGCCCAGATCGTGGGGATTGACCCGCAGCCCATTGCCGTGACGGAGCCGACGTTGCTGTTTTTGCCCCGCCCCGGTCCCCACCGCTTGTTGGTGGACCAGGGCGCGGGGGCCGATATGGTGTGCGGCACGGTGCAGTTTGGAACCGGTGGCTGGAACCCGATCACCAGCAGTCTGCCGCTAGCCGTGCGTGTGCGCATGCAAGATATGCCCACGGTGGATGGCCTGTTGCAAGCCATGTTTGAAGAAGCGTTTGAGCAGCGCTTTGGCCGCCAGGCCATTTTGGATCGCTATTGCGAAATCATCATGGTCCGCTTGCTGCGCTATTGCGTGGAGCAAGGCTTGGCGCAAGGTGGCACCATGGCCGGGCTCTCGCATCCGCGCCTGGCCAAGGTGCTGCACGCCGTGCATAGCCAACCGGCCCAGCCTTGGGGGCTTGAAAGCATGGCTGAGTTTGCGGGCATGTCACGTGCGCGGTTTGCGCTGTTGTTTCGCCAGGTGACGGGTGATACGCCAGCAGACTATGTTGCCGCGTGGCGTATTACCACAGCGCAGCGCCTGCTGCGCAGTGGCAGATCCCTCAAACACGTGGTGGACGATGTGGGCTACGCAAGTGCCAGTGCGTTGAGCCGAGCCTTCACCCGCAGGGTAGGTTTGCCACCGGCTGCGTGGCTTAAAGGCCCGCACCCCGTACCACCGACGGACCATACAGAGATGCCCAGTCAATAGAACGAGACGTGTAGACAACTGAACGGCACCACCGATTCGTAGCATAGATCCACACCCACACTGTGTTCAGCAATTCGGCTGAATCTGGCTGCGGGTGCAACAGCGACCATCATCCATGTTCAGGAGTTCTATGTCCCATTTGTCCGCCATCCAGCATTTGCATGCTTTGACGCCCGCCACTGCTACCGGCAGCGCGCAGGCACAACTCGAAGAGGCGCAACGCAAAATGGGCTTTGTGCCCAACATGTATGCCAACATGGCCAACGCCCCTGCAGCGCTAAGCACCTACCTGCATGGCTACGGACTCTTTCGCACAGAGTCTGGCTTTACACCGCCAGAACAAGAGGTGGTGTTTCTGGCAGCCAGCCGTGCCAACGGCTGCGACTATTGCACCGCCGCGCACAGCATGGTGGCCGACAAAATGTCGGGCGTGCCCGCTGCGGTGCTGCAGGCCATTCGCACGGGGCAGACCATACCCGACGCCAAACTGGCCACGCTCTTTGCAACGACCGTGGCCTTGGTAGAGCAACGCGGCAAGCTGCTGCCCGCCCAAGCGCAGGCCTTTTACCAAGCTGGTTTCACCGAGCATCAGTTGCTCTATGTCATCTTGGCGCTGGCGGTCAAAACGATCAGCAACTACAGCAACCATGCATTTGCCACCCCGGTAGATGCGGCCTTTGCGGCCTACGCGCTGCCAGCACGCGCATGACGAACATGGTCATGTCATCATTCACACCAAGTTCGCAAAGCTCGGTCACACGCCAAACACATCTATCTTCTACCAAGGAATCAACATGCCATACATTTGTTTTGAAGCCGGGGCCTTAGCGCCTGACACCAAGCGCGAACTCATTCGACGGCTCACCGAGGTCTCGGCAGAAGTCATGGGAATCCCCAAAGACTACTTCTTCGTATCCATTCACGAACTCCCCAATGAAAATGTGGCCATCGGTGGCAAAGATGTCAATCAAATCCGCGCGGAGATTGCTGCTCGCAGTTCTGTGGGGTAGTGCCGGGTCCACACGTTTCTCGGTTTTAGCTAGTCTGTTCCGTTGCAAAATAGGCCTTCATCCCTCGTGGAATAAGCGAAGGTAGCTACAAAGATAGGAGTAAAAGGTACGCCAACTCGTCAGCGCAGCACCCGCGGATACCCGACGCAAAACCACCAAATAGAGTCACGCAATTCCCCCGTTAACCCTGCCATGCCCGCGTATTTTTGTGGACTAGCAGTGGTGCAACAATTTAGATGAAAAGTTGCTGGGTTTGACATTGGAGCCAACAATTGCCATAGACTGTGTTTTGTTGCCGGGTTATTTCTTTTAAGGGGTTCGCTGTGACGATTGCAAAAACCACCCTCGCACTGGCCGCTGCCTGCATGTTCTGCAGTGTTGCTCCTGTCGCTTTCGCTGCTGACGCAGTCAAGCCTGTTGTGGCATTGGCCGGTCCATGGACTAATCGGACGCTCAGCCCCGATCAGCGCACTGCATTATTGTTGGCACAAATGACGCAGGATGAGAAGCTCAAGTTGTTGGTCGGCCACTTTGGCAGTGACCTTGACAGCAAAGGTACCAAGAAACATCCCAAAGCCTTGCCACATTCGGCGGGCTATGTGGAAGGTGTGCCGCGATTGGGTATTCCTGACGTTTTTCAGGCCGATGCTGGCCTTGGCGTGGCCACCCAAGGGAGCGGCAAAGCCACGCCGCGCGAACGCACGGCCCTACCCTCGGGCTTGGCCACCGCCGCTACCTGGAACCGCGAACTGGCCTTGCAGGGCGGTGCCATGATCGGTGCCGAGGCCCGTGCTTCCGGCTTTAACGTGATGTTGGCCGGCGCGGTCAACTTGCAGCGTGAACCACGCAACGGACGCAATTTTGAGTATGGCGGTGAAGACCCCTTGCTGGCAGGCACCATGGTCGGCCAGCAAATCAAGGGTATCCAGTCGAACCATATCATCTCGACCCTGAAGCACTATGCCTTTAACGCGCAAGAAACAGGCCGCAACGTGTTGGACGCTCGCCTGGACGACGCCAGTGCACGCATGTCGGACCTTTTGGCGATGCAAATCGCCATGGAGGTGGGTGACCCTGGTTCGGTAATGTGCAGCTACAACCGGGTCAACGGTGTGTATGCCTGCGAGAGCAAATATTTGCTCAACGACGTGCTGAAGCAGGATTGGGGCTTCAAAGGTTTTGTCATGGCGGATTGGGGCGCGACGCACAGCACAGTGGCTGCAGCCAACAATGGTCTGGATCAAGAATCTGGCTGGGAATTTGATGCAAGCCAATACTTTGGCGGCGCACTCCGGGAAGCTGTGGAAAACGGGGCGGTTGCCCAATCGCGCCTTGACAACATGGTCTATCGTATCTTGCGCACCATGTTCGCGTACGGCGTAATGGATCATCCGGTCGCTGTGGGGGGGGCCATCGACCACGTGGCCCACGGCTTGGTGAGCCGCAGCGATGCTGAAGAATCGATGGTGCTGCTGAAAAATAGCAAAAGCCTGCTACCCCTTTCCGCCAGTGCGCGCAAGATTGTGGTGATTGGTGCCCATGCCGATGTGGGTGTACTGTCTGGCGGCGGTTCATCGCAGGTCTACCCTGTGGGTGGCATGGCCGTGCAAGGTCTGGAGCCCTCTGTATGGCCTGGCCCGGTGGTGTATTTCCCATCCTCACCATTGGCACATATCCGCGCCCTTGCCCCCAAGGCGGAAGTCACCTACCACGATGGGCGTGACGTGAAGGCCGCCGCCCGGTTGGCCGCGCAGGCTGATGTAGTGCTGGTCTTTGCAGACCAGTGGCTTGGAGAAACTGTCGATGCGCCTAACTTGAGCCTGCCCCATCAGCAAGACGACTTGATCGCAGCGGTTGCCCGTGCCAACCCGAACACGGCGGTGGTGTTGATCACGGGCGGCCCGGTCACCATGCCTTGGCTGGATCAAGTAGGGGCGGTGTTGGCCGCGTGGTATCCCGGCACCAGTGGCGGAGAAGCCATTGCTCGGGTGCTGTTTGGGGTTGTGAACCCGTCGGGCCGTTTGCCGGCCACCTTCCCGGCGTCCGAAAGTCAGTTGCCGCGTCCGGTAGTGGACGGCGACCCCAAGAACGAGCACAAGCGGTTCACCGTCAACTATTTTGAAGGGGCGACCGTCGGCTACAAGTGGTTTGATGCCAAGGGTTTGAAGCCATTGTTTCCCTTCGGTTATGGCCTCTCGTACACCACCTTCAGCTATTCCGAACTCAAGAGCGAGTTGAAGGGTGGCAACTTGCACGTGAGCTTCAAGGTGCGCAACAGCGGCAGCGTCGCGGGAAAGCAAGTTGCGCAGGTCTATGTGGCACCGGTCAAGGGCGGTTGGGAAGCGCCCAAGCGGCTGGGTGGCTGGGACAAAGTCGCGTTGGAACCTGGCCAAACTCGACAAGTGAGTTTGGTGGTGGATCCACGGTTGTTGGCGATGTTTGACAGCAAGACCAAGCGTTGGCGCGTGGCAGCGGGTCAATACAAAGTCATTCTGGCGCAACATGCCAGCGACACAAAAGCCAGTAGCGTGACTGTGAGTCTGCCCACGCGCACGCTCGATGTGCGTGGCAAGGATGCCAAGTAGCTTTGGCTTTAGATTCACTCATTCCCACCGCACACGCAGCGCACCCTTGGTACGCACTGCGGTCAACACGTCAAAATGCAAGCTGCGCATCGGTGCATGGTGCACAACCGTGGCCCGCACCGCAAGGTGCAACAAATCCCCTGAGTTGAAATCCACAAACAACAAGCCCGCGCGTGGGTTGAGTGTGATGTTGCCTATCGTATTGAAGTAGGAGTTGCCGGCAAAGTCCGGCACGACCAGCGCGCCTTGCTCGTCCAGTTGAATGAAGCCCGATGGGCCACCCCTGTGGGACACATCAGCGCCGTGCACAGAACCCGCCTGCGCAGCGATGGCCGTCGCAATGAAAAAGGTATCCGCGTGCAAGATGGTGTGGTGCGCTTGTGCGTCGAGTTCGCTGAGGTGCTCGACCGTGCAGGCGCTAACGCTAGCGCTGCGGCTGTCCGTCGATGTGTAGTGGGCGTGGCGCGGGTGAATGTACTTGGGGCAGTTGCCAAAGCTTTGCTGCACATGGACCGAAAACCCGTATTCATCCGCATGGCGCACGATGCCGTTGGCTCGGTTGCGGCGGCGTGTGTGCTGTTCAATGCCCAGCAGGCCGACCTGCGCGCCCACCTGCAAACACGGGTGCAATGGGCTGCTGTGTGGCACCTGGGCGGCGATGTGCAAGGTGGTGGTGTCGGGAGAGGATACAAATCCGGGTGCGCCGGCCTGCGCACCGGCCCACGGCTGGCCATTGGCGTCGACGGCACCCACCAGTAGCCAGGGCAATTGGGCAAAGAAGTGGCGGTGCTGGTCGATCAGGTGATCGCGAATGTTGTGCGCCCCTACGTTTTCGATCTTCGTGCGCATGCCCGTTTGCGCCTGCATGGCGCATTCGCCGGGGTGGAAGATCGCGCTCACGGTGTGACTGCTTTAGGCGCCGTATGCACCATGGGCACAAAGCCTGGCAGCGCCTCTATGCGTGCCAACCATGCGCGCATGGCGGGAAACGATTCCAACGACAGGCCACCCTCGGGTGCGCGTGCAATGTACGAATAGTTGGCCACATCCGCGATGGTTGCATGCGCGCCCACCAGAAAGGGCTGTTGCGCCAGACGTTGCTCCATCACAGCAAACAGGCCTTGCGCGCGTGCCGCGACTTCTTCGGCATTGAATGCGCGTCCAAACAAAGCGCGCGCCCGCGCGGCTGCGGGCCCAAAGGCGAGCAAGCCCGCAGCAACGGAGAGCCAACTCTGCACTTTGGCGGCTTGCACCGGGTCGCGCGGGAGCCAGTTTGCATTGCCATACGTTTGGCAAAGATAGACCAGCATGGCGTTGGAATCAGCCAGCGTCACATCTCCGTCCTGCAAGACAGGCACCTGCCCAAACGGATTCATTGTCAAGAACTGCGGCGACTTTTGTTCCTGCTTGGCCAGGTTGACATCCACCAAGTCCACCGGCACGCCCAAGAGCGACAGCATTAGTTCAACGCGGTGGCAATGGCCCGAAACCGCCGCGCGGTGCAGCTTGACAGGCTGCCGTGGCGTGGGCGCTTGGCTGCGGCTACGGCGCACGCTGACTGATTCACCGCCAATACCCCAGTTGTCGGTGTCTACCTCGTCAATCACGACAACTGTGGTTTGCGGGTCCTTATGGAGCACATCAACTAGCAGCGTGGTTGCACCCTCAATGAGTCGGGCTTTTTGCTGCGGGGTTGCTCCCTCACGGGTGATTTTGATGTTGACGTATGGCATATAGGGCTCCTGTTTGACAGCGTACTGGCGTCCACTTTATGATGAAATGTAATTCCGTAAAAGTGAATAATTGTGAACTTAATATTCTGTATGGGTGAACTATGGATTTGACCGATTTGCACGTCTTTCGTACTGTGGCACAAGCCGGAGGCATCACCCGCGCGGCGGAGCGTCTGCACCGTGTGCCCTCTAATGTGACCACCCGCTTGCAGAACCTGGAGCAAGATTTGGCGTGTCTATTGTTTCTGCGCGAGGGCAAGCGCTTGGTCATCACGCCTGCGGGTGAGCTTCTTTTGGGCTATGCACACCGCCTGTTGGATTTGGCCCAAGAGGCCCGCGATGCCCTGCACGACACCACGCCGCGCGGCCGGTTTCGCATTGGTGCCACGGAGAGTACAGCGGCCACACGCTTGCCTGGTCCGCTGGCCGCCTTCCACAAACGCTATCCGCAGGTTGCGCTGGAACTCAGTACAACTTCTGCACCCAAAATGCTGGCACAACTGCAAGATGGCTTGCTCGATGCTGCGCTTGTGGCGGACCCTGTGCCAAACCCCCGGTTCGAATCGGCCAAAGCCTTTACCGAAGAATTGGTCTTGGTGGCTCATGAAGGCCACGCCTCCATCCGCAAGCCTGCAGATGTGCTACCGCCAACCCTGCTGGCATTTGCCAGTGGCTGTACCTATCGGCGCAAGTTGGAAGATTGGTTTGCCACGGGGGGTGTGCATCCTGAGCGCGTGGTGGAGCTGTCGTCTTACCACGCGATTCTGGGGTGCGCAGTGGCAGGCATGGGCGTGGCGCTGATGCCACGTGGTGTGTTGGACATTTTTCCCGACCGCGATCGCTTGAGCGTCCATACCCTACCTGCCGCCGTGCGGCGGAGCAAGACGGTGCTGATTTGGCGCAAGGGCGCGGGTTCGGCCAACGTACGTGCTTTTTCCGAATTGCTACTCACATCTGGCAGAGTTTGATGAATAGTGGTTATTGCAAATTAAATAGTTGTTTTGGTGATTTAAACAACTGGTGAAACGTCATAAATTACCTGCATCTCAACTGCTGCAAAAGGTAAACCCATGGCTTCACTTGTCCCCACGCTTTCTCCCGAACTCCAAGCCGTCGTCCTGTCCGCGATGTGGACCGGCGTTCTGTGGATTCCCATCATCGTCAACCGCCTCGTGGAGATGGGACCGTGGCGTGCACTCAAGAATCCTGAGCCGGATGTCCGTCCCCATGCCAACTGGGCTTACCGTCTTGCTGCAGCCCACCGCAATGCGATTGAGAATCTGGTGGTCTTTGCGCCGCTGGCCATCATGGTGCACATGCTGGGGGCTAGCAATGCTTTAACCGCTAGCGCAGCCTCCCTATTCATCGCAAGCCGCGTGGCCCATGCTTTGATATACACCTTCGGCATTCCCTTGCTGCGTACCATTGCGTTTGTGGTCGGATTCTGGGCGCAGGCGGTGATGGCGCTGCGTTTGTTGGGTTGGGTGTAAGTCACCATGCCGGCCCAACTTCAGAGTGGTACCCGTACCGATTTAGGTTCCAACCCGCGCCCGGTGTGCGCCATCGTGGGTGCAGGCCCCGGCAATGGCTTTGCGCTGACGCGCCACTTTGCCGCCACGGGTTACCGCGTGGCTGTGCTGGCGCGTACGCTTGACCGCTTGCAGGAATTTGCCAACACCGTTTCCGGCGTTGCTGCTTTTGCGTGCGATGTGACGGATGCAGCGTCCATCACATCGGCATTGTCTGCCATCGAAAGGGGTCTTGGCCCGATCGACACCTTGGTGTACAACGCGGGCAAGTTCGTTAGGGGCGATGCACTATCCGTATCGCCCGCCGATTTTGAAACTGCCTGGCGTGTGAATGCATTGGGCGGGTTTCTGTGCGCGCAACACGTGCTGCCAGCGATGGTGGCAGCTAGGCGCGGCAACATTATTTTTGTAGGTGCAACGGCTTCGCGTCGTGGTGCTGCACAAGCGGTGGCGTTTGCTGCGGCCAAGGCGGCTCAGAGGCTCATGGCTGAATCACTGGCGCGGGCCTATGGCCCACAGGGGGTTCATGTTTCGCTGCTTGTTATTGATGCGGTGGTTGGAGAACCGCTCATGCGTTCCCGGTTTTCAGACCGGCCAGATGACTTCTTTTGTGCACCCGATGCTGTTGCAGAAACTGCCGTTATGCTGTCACAGCAAAAGCGTTCTGCGTGGACCTTTGAGTTGGACGTTCGCCCCTTTGCGGAGAAATGGTGAGGAGTTGAATGATGGCCGGTGAAGCAATCGATGGCGCCCATGCAAACGATGTGCTGAGCGACGCCCTGCGTTCCCTGCATATCACCGGCACACTCTTGCTGCGCGAGGCGTACTCTGCCCCGTGGGCAGTGGCCATTCCAGATGCAACCGCATTGCATGGGCTGCTGGCGCTGAAGCGGGGTACGCGTGCCGTAGCCTTTCACCTGGTCGAATTTGGCCACTGCGAGGTGCGCACATCTGACGGGGCAACCGAAGTGCTACAGGCGGGCGAGATGGCCATCTGCTTCGGTGGGCGGGACCACCGGATTGGTGAAGGCAAACCATCGCGCGTGCAGACGGTGCAACATTTGCTGGGCGGACAGCCCAACGTGCAAAAGCCTGAAGTCACCGGGCAGCCCGTTGCCGCCTCCTTGATTTGTGGCGTATTTCTGTTGCAGCACACCGCATTCAATCCACTGGTTGCAGCATTGCCTGCAGTGGTGCGCGCATCACTTTCACGGCCCGGACAACTGAGCAACCTGTCGGGCATTGCGCGCCTCATGGTTGAAGAAATGGGCCGCACGGGAATGGGTGGCGCGCAACCGGGTAGTGGCTTTGTAGTGGAACGTTTACTGGAAGTGCTGTGCGCGCAGGCCATTCGCGCGCACTTGCAAGACGCACCGCGCACGCAAGCCGGCTGGGTGCGCGCCATTCACGATCCGGTTGTGGGCCGCGCCATGGCACTGGTGCACGCGCAGCCGGGTGGTGACTGGTCCGTGCAGCGTTTGGCTAGTGCGGTGGCCATGTCACCGTCGCGCTTTGCAGCACGCTTTTCGGATACGCTGGGCGACAGCCCCATGGCCTATGTTTCTAAGCTGCGCATGGACGCGGCCTGCAAGCTGCTGGTCAATACCCAAGCGACGGTAGACCAAATCGCCACGGATGTGGGTTACGAATCAGCTGCAGCGTTCAACCGCGCATTCAAAACGCATGTGGGGCTTGCGCCCGGGTTTTGGCGGGCACAAGAGACTGCCGCACTGGCGGCGTAGACCGGTTTAAGGCGCTTGTCGGTCTGTGGCTATGGAAGCCACCAGCTGGCCCAATGCCACCAGACCCAGCGGCCAAAGCCCCAGGCCTGCGCTAGACCCCAGGTGTCCGTTGGCTCCGGCATCCACCAAGTGTGCGCCCCAGGCGCGCGCGAAAGCAGTGGCTCGGTCATAAGACACCAGTTCATCATTTCGACTGGCGACGACCATCGACGGAAATGGCAGCGCGCGCAAGACCATGCCCCCGAAACCGGTCACCGGAATGGCGGGGTTGCCATTGAGCAGATCCCGATCAGACGGTGCCACCAAGAATGCACCCGCAACGCGGCGGGCAGCCTCGGGGTTGTCGAACACCCAGCGCACCGCAAGCGACGTTCCCAGACTGTGCGCGACCAAAATGGTGGGCTTGGTGCTGCGCGCAACCGCTGCACTCAGGTTTGCGGCCCAGTCGGCATACACAGGCCGCACCCATTCGGTCTGTTCGACGCGCTCAACATTGGGCAGATTGTGCTGCCACAGTGTTTGCCAGTGGTCGGCATCTGAACCATTTCTGCCAGGCAGGACCAGGATGGAAAAATCGGTGAGTGCGTGCATGAATGAGAGAGTTGTAGAAATTGATTGAAGGATACTGCAGGGACCGGCTTGCCCGCTTGTTTGGTTCAGCATGATGCATGGTTCGCCGACGGTACGCACGGCGGCTTTGGCGACAGATCTGCAAGGGTCTTTACGGAGAAAGAGGACAGCTATGCGATGCGATACTTGCCCATGCAGGGTTGGGTGCACCAGCCGAACCCATGTCTCGTCTTTTCCAGCTTCCGTCTATGGCCATCACTACAAATCTTAGCTTCAAAGAAAAATTCGCCTACGGATTGGGTGACACCGCTTCCAACTTCTATTTCCAGGCGTTCAATCAGTTTTTGGCCTTCTACTACATCGATGTCATGGGCATCAAGGACACGGCCGCTGGCACCTTGATGGCCGTCATCCCCACGTTGGTGGCGCTTTTGAATCCGGTCATTGGCATGATTGCCGATCGCACCCAAACGCGCTGGGGCAAGTTCCGTCCCTGGATATTGTGGGGCGCATTGCCGTATGGCTTGCTGGGCTATCTGATGTTTGCCAACCCGGGCTTTGGGCCGGACGGCACGCTCATTTATGCCTACGTTACCTACACGCTCACGTTGATTGCCTACGCCGCCATCAACACGCCTTATGGCGCGCTGATGGGGGTCATGTCGCCTTCTTCGGATGACCGCACGTCGCTGTCGTCTTACCGTTTTGCCTGCGCCTTTACCGGCACGCTGCTCATTGGCTGGCTGGTACCGTGGATGAAAGATTTTCTGATTCCTGCGGGCGGCACACCTGCGGATGGTTTTCGCAACACGATGGCCATTTTTGCGGTTGTGTCGGTGGCCATGTTTTTCTACACGTTTTTCAATACCAAAGAGCGGGTGGTGTCACCAGCCAGCCAGAAGTCGTCTCTTGCGGAGGACGTGCGTGACCTGTGCAAAAACGGCCCTTGGCTTGTGCTCTTTTTTGTTGCCTTTCTCAACCTGACCAACGTGGGCCTGCGCAGCGGCGCTGGCATTTTCTACTTCAAATACTGTGTGGGCAATGAAGCCAGTCTGGGCACTTTTAACTTTGTGGGTTTTCTGTGCTTCGTCTTGGGCGCGCTCTCCACCAAATTGTTTACACGGTACTTTGCACGCCGATCGCTGATGATTAGCCTGACGATTGTGAATGCCATCGGTATTGGCCTGTGCTATTTTGTCGACCCGCAAAACATCACCCTGCTGTACGCCCTGAATATTGTGGGCAGCTTTGCCGCAGGGCCAACGCCCGCCATCGTATGGTCGCTCTACGCTGACACGGCAGACTATGGCGAGTGGAAGTTTGGCCGCCGTGCGACCGGGCTGGTGTTTTCGGCCACGGTCTTGGCGCAAAAGGTGGGGCTTGCCATTGGCGGTGCATTGATTGGCTGGCTCTTTGGCTACTTTGGCTTTGTCGCCAACGCGGTGCAAACACCAGAGGCGCTGCATGGCATCACCATCGTCTTCAGTTTGTTGCCGGGCTTCTTCGCGCTGCTGGCGGGGCTGGCAATTTACTTCTACAAGCTCGATGAAGACACCGTCAAGCAAATGGAGCGCGAGCTCGCTGCCCGCAAGGCAACGGCAGAAGCGCCAGCCGCAAGCTGAGTGGGCGTTCATCCGCTTCGTTGCTCTGTCCCCTCTCACCTCACATCTCACCTTTGCATCATGGGAAACATGCGCCGTTTGTTTATTGCAGTTGCTCTATTCGCTGCTTGTGCGTTTGCGCAAGCGGCCGAGCCGATCACCCACTTCAATGTGGTGCTGATGCAACCGGGTTCGGTCATGGAGAAGCGCGTGACCAGCTTGGACGCAATGGCTGAATACATCAAAGCCGTGGAGGCCGCATCACGCGAGGCCGTCATCGCCAGTGGTGCCACGCAAGCGGTGGGCGGCTTTATCGTGCTGGCCGTGAAGCCGGGACAGAAATCCAAGGTGTGGTTGGACTTTGACGCCATGCTGGATCTGGAAATGCGCAAGCACATTAGGGAGAGGGTTAAGGCCATCCAGCCATTTGACGTGACCGAAGGCCCGGTTGTATTTGCCTTGAAAGTAGCCACATGGGGGGGCAAAGAGCCGCAGCGTTTGCTGCCCTCACCCATAGAGTGGAAGCAAGCTACGCGCAAGGGCAAGCCATTGGAAATTGGTAAGTTGGTCGAGAAGACCTGGAACCAGTAGATTGCGCTGCTGCGTGTGAACCTGCACCTGCACTGGGCCAAGGCGTTTGGGCAGCGGTTGAATGCAAAAGTGGACTGTAGCCCTCGTACAATATGCATAGGTAGCTATTAAAGTAATAGCAAGTATCTGGCAAGTTCTTAGCAAGCGTCCTGCAAACATTCATCAGCATTCATACCTATGACCTTTCACGCCCCCCTCATCATCGACATCGCTGGCCTGTCCTTGACCAAGACCGATCGCCAGCGCCTGGCGCACCCGCTGGTGGGTGGCTTGATTTTGTTTGCGCGCAACTGGCAAGACCGTGCCCAGCTCACCGCCTTGTGCAAGTCGATCAAGAAGGTGCGCGCTGACCTGCTGATCTGTGTGGACCACGAGGGCGGGCGGGTGCAGCGCTTCAAGACCGATGGCTTTACGCACCTGCCGCCCATGCGTGCACTGGGCGAGATGTGGATGGCCCCTCCAAGCACGCGCAGTCAGCACGCAGGCCCCATGGATGCCACCAATGCGGCCACTGCGTGTGGCTACGTGTTGGGTGCAGAGCTGCGTGCTTGCGGTGTGGACCTGAGCTTTACGCCGGTGCTGGACCTCGATTACGGCGAGAGTTCGGTCATTGGCGACCGCGCCTTTGCCCGCGATCCGCGCGTGGTGAGTCTGCTGGCCAAGAGTGTGATGCACGGGCTGCTGCAAAGCGGCATGGCCAATTGCGGCAAGCATTTTCCCGGGCATGGCTTTGTGAAGGCCGATTCACACACCGACATTCCTGTGGACAAGCGCAGCCTCAAGGCCATCTTGGCTGACGATGCCGCGCCCTACCGTTGGCTCAATACCGTGATGACCAGCGTGATGCCGGCACACGTGGTCTACCCCAAGGTAGACGTGCGCCCGGCGGGCTTCTCCAGCACTTGGCTCAATACGATCTTGCGCGGCCAACTGGGTTTTGGTGGCGCCATCTTCAGTGATGACTTGTCCATGGCCGGCGCACGTGTGGTGGATGGCAAGGCGGTGACCTACACCGAAGCGGCTGTGGTGGCGCTCACTGCAGGGTGCGACATGGTTTTGCTGTGCAACCAGTCCACCGCCAGCAGCGAAGGCGGCGGGCGCGCTGTCGACGAGTTGATTGCAGGGCTCACCGAAGCCCAGCTCAAAGGCCAGTGGCAGGCCAACGATGCCAGTGAGGCACGTCGCCGTGCGCTGCTTCCAGCCACGCCTGCGCTGGAGTGGGATGCGCTGATGGTGCAACCTGCCTATATGCATGCGATGGACTGGATTGCCTGAACCGGGTGCCGTGAAAAAGGCGGGCGCAAGTGACCTGGCAGTTGGATCGATTGGCCTTTGACCGCACAGCTTTTGACGATGGTGCCTGGTGGCAGCTGCTGACGGCTCAGTGGGTGCATTTTGGATGGCAGCACGCGGCGATGAATGCATTAGCTGCGACCGTCACACTGCTGGCGTTTCGCGGTCTTGTGCCTGGGCGCGTGCAATGGGTGGCGCTGCTGGGCGGCATTGCAGGTGTGGCGCTGGTATTGGTGCTCGACACAGCTTGTTTGTATTACGCCGGTGCTTCCGGCGCTTTGCACGGTTTGCTGGCAGGCTGTGGGCTTGGCCTGGTGCTCAACGCACCGCGTCGCGCGGCGCCACTCACCATGGCCGCACCTCCCCGTGCCAGTGCCCGCTCCTTGGGCTACATGGTGTTGGTGGGTCTGACTATCAAACTGTTGCTGCAACGGTGGAAGGGTGACCCGTTCGCGGCTGGTTGGCTGGCTGTACCCACCTACTACCCAGCGCACGAAGCAGGTGCCGTGGGTGGGATGCTGGCGGTGTTGCTATTGCACTGGGTTGCGGCGCAGCGTGTGGCGCATGCGGGCGGTAGCCAGTAACAAACTCAGCGCGCCCAAAGCATCCAGCCAATCCATTGCACCGCCGCCGCCTTTGCCGGATGGAGCTGGCGTCACCGTTGTCGTGGGCAAGGTAGGTGGATCGGGCACCACGACGGGTTCGACCGGAATGGCGGTGGTCACTGAAATCTTGACCGACAGGCTGGCACCCAGCGTTGCGCCGTCAGTGGGTTGTATGACAAAGGTGTAGTCACCTGCGGGCTGTGCTTTGGTCCAGTTGAATACGCCGGTGACAGCGTCAAACGTGGCACCGGCGGGCAAGCCCGTACCGATGAAGGCAACTTCGTCGCCCTCCGCATCAGAGGCCGTCGCGGTAAACGTGAGTGCACTGCCGGGCAAAACGTACTTCGTGGGTAGGGCGTTCATGCGTGGCGCGGCATTCGCAATGCCTTGCGACTGCAGCACGGTGTAGACCGCTTTGAATGCATCCAGCAAGCCTGCGCCGCAATCCGTGCGGCCTGCGCAATAGGTGTTGCTGGCATAGGGGCGTGCGGAATTCATCAAATGGGTCTGCACCTCTGACGGAGACATGCCGGGTTTAACTTGCATGAGCAGCGCAGCAACTCCTGCCACGTGGGGTGCCGAAAAGCTGGTGCCCGAATGGGTTCCGTAGCTATCGGCCAAGGGTGCGGTGGTGCCGGTATTGCCCGTGGTGTAAATGCCGTTGCCTGGCGCGCTGATGGTGGTGCCGGGGCCGACGTTGGCATAGTCACTGCTGGCACCTGCCGCTGTGTGTGCGGTCACCGCAATCACAAACTGGCAGTTGGCCGGCTGGGTGATGGTGGTTTTGGAGTATTCGTTTCCAGTGGATACAACGATGACGCTGCCCGCGTTGTGTGCAGCGGTAATGGCATTTTGGTACGTCTGTGAGCATTGCCCGGCGCGCCCAAAACTCATGTTAATGACCCGTGCGGGGTTTGGATTGGCCGGAATGCCAGGCACTGCCAAACCGGCGGCCCATTGCATGGCGGCCGCAGTGTCTGATGTATAGCCCCCACACACTCCCAATACCCGAACCGGCAGTATTTTGGCTCTGTAGGCAATGCCAATGATGCCAACGCCGTTGTTGCCGGTGGCACCAATGATGCCTGCGCCATGCGTGCCGTGCCAGGATGAGTCTTCAATATCGCACTGGGCCGCATCTTTGTTCCAGTCACCCGGGTCCAGCGCGCTGGCATCACGACCATCTCCATCGTTGGCGGTGAAAAAATCGTTGAAACCATCCTGGCTGATGAAGTCGTAGCCGCCGACAATGTTGGCAATGAGGTCGGTGTGCGGGCGGTAGCCTGTGTCCAGTATCGCAACAGTGACTCCCGCGCCACTCACCGGTACACCGCCAACGGAGCGCCCCCAGGCATTGGGCAAATTGGCCCCACCTGCTTCTACAAAAGGCGATTTCAGATTGCCCAGCTTGGTAGCGTAGTACGTGTCATTGGGAACGAAGTGGGGGTAGACCCGTTCATCCACCTCGGCATATTCCACGCGTGGATCTTGCGCCACGCTGTGGGCTAGTGCCTTGAGGGCAGCATGGGTCATGGGCTCGCTGGTACGCGCCACGTGTGTGTGCTGTGAGACCGACTTGAGATAAGAAAGCGTTGTGCCCTCAGTCCTATCAGACACAGCTGGCGAGTGATTCAACGCCCGCACACGGTCTTGGCCCAAGGCTGCGGCTTGCGCCGTGTTCTTGGTCCCGTCATCTTTGAACTTCACGATGATGCGGTTCAGTCGTGGTTGTGTAGTCTGTAGTGCCTCTGCACTGGTGTGTACTTTGATCGCCGGCTCTGGTGTGCCCTGTGCCCACGCATACAACGAGACACTGCCCACGAGGGAGACACCTGCGAGTGCGGTAGTGAAGCGATTCTTGATCATGTCTGTGTCCTGATTTAGCGGGCCTTCTCGTCCAGCTCGGCATTGGCTACCGACGGCAGCGCAGCTATCCGTTGTATGGCTGCTTGCGGTGCCTGGTCTACCGACATTTGTATGCCATAGACATGGGTATCAGCCGAGACGGCCGAAAGGTAGCGCACGGGCTCTTGCGCTTGTTGCTCTAGGGTTTTGACAAATGCCTCGTCACTGTAAGCAACAGGCTGCTTGAACTGCACGATGACCCGCACGGTGACAAGCCCGGTGGCCTTGCCGTTGGGCAAGAGTGAGGGTGGTGGTAATGCGTCTGGCCTTTGGTACCTGGGGCCTTGCGCACAGGCAACCAATGCCAGCACTAGCATGCCTGCGAACAGAAGTTTACGATTCGTCACAAAAACTTCTCCTTGAGTCGGCGACTAACAAAAAACACAGCCACGTGGCCAGAGGCGGATCACGGTGCACGGTGCAGGCGTGAACCCTTCAGTGCCGCAATCTGGTCTTCGGTAGCACTGTCCAACAGGGGGAAGCGCTTGAGCAGTCCTGCGTTTTCCAGCAATTTGCGCAATTGTTCTACGTCTTTCACCGAGGGTGCGACCTTGATTTGCGCCAGTGCAGCCTGGGTGTTGCCACCCTGAATCAGGGTCATGATCTTGGTGGCCCATATTGCGGGACGGGACATGGCAAAGGCCTCTCTGTTCTTTTGTTTGCAACCATTGTGGCATAGGAACTTTTATCGACATGTATCGGAATGTTTGTGTCGGATTGTTTGCTGATTGTTCGCGATATACCGATCGCAAGTGCCGAGATATGCGTGGTTTTGGCAACCTAGAAAAAATGCATGTGGGCGCGCTATGCTTGGGTGCCATGCAAGCAGAAGACCTACAACTCCTCGTTACCCGCGTCATGCCGTTTGGCAAGTATGAAGGGCGTGTTATTGCGGACCTTCCGGGTAACTACCTCACCTGGTTTGCCCGCACCGGATTTCCCAAGGGAGAAATCGGTCGGCTGCTGGCGCTGATGCACGAGATTGACCACAACGGCTTGGG
>CAYXWW010000048.1:0-9852 GCA_964468905.1 uncultured Rhodoferax sp.
TCTTGAGCAGGATATCGAGCATGCCGTAGCTGTCTTTGCCGCCCGACATGCAGACCATGACCCGGTCACCCTCTTCAATCATGTTGAAGTCGATGATGGCCTGGCCCATCTGGCGGCACAGGCGCTTTTCCAGCTTGTGGGTTTCGTACGCGGCGCGTTGCTCGGCGTCGCGCTCGGGCTTCGTAGCTGGGTTGGGGGCTTCTTCGTCAGGGCTAACCCAGGCAGCAGATTCGTTCATGGCATTCATGGGGTACTTTACAAGGCTTGCAGAGCCAAAAATTGATCGGGGGTGTAGGCGCGTACGGGGCTCAGTGCGAAGTCGCGCAGATTGCGGGTGACGATGGCATGTGCCCCGGCCTGATGGGCGGCATGGGCCAACACAGCGTCTTCAAAGTCGGACATGGGGGCTTGGATTGCTGCATCGAGCACTGGGCGAGATACGTGGGCGAGCTCCATCAGTTGCAGGCAATCGGCAATCGCATGGCGTGCACCCGTCTCGCCCAAGGGGCCGCGGGTCAGGTGGTGTAGGGTGGTCACTGTGGTGGCGCACAACAAGCCCGTGTGCAAGGTGCTTTCGACAAGGGACATCATCGCCGCCGCGTCTTTGGTGAAGGGCTCGCGGCGCAACAGGACATCCAGCACCACGTTGGTGTCAAAGCAGATTTTCATGGGGCTGGGTCGCGCAGGTGCCGCGAATGCTTGGCTTCCAGATGGGCGTAGTAGTCTTCCATAGTGGGTGCCGGGCTGCCGTCGGTTGGGGCTGCAGCCCCCAGCAACTTGCGCGTCAGCGGGCGCAACTGGTTTTCCCAATCGTCGGCCGGTACCTTGGTACTTTTGGTCGGTGAGGCGGACGCTTCTGTAGGCAGGGGCGGCGATGTGTCCCTTTGGGCCAGCGCAGCAAAGTAATTGGCCACCATCTGCGAGACGGAGCTTCCATGGGCTGCGGCATAGTCTTTCGCGCTGGCAATAAGCGACTCGTCCATGCGCAGGGTGAGTTTGTTGTTCATGCAATAAAACTGAGGACTGTGACGTACTGAATTCTATATATTGTACGTCAGTCACTGTTTTGCCGCACCGGTGTGCGAATCTACGTGCTCGCTAAGCGCTGGCGGTCACCACTTGCCGGCTTCAACCCGGATTGCAACTTCACAATCGTCAAAAATTTCTAGCTTGGCAATCTTCACTCGCACCCCCAATACACCGGGCAGTTGCATCAGCCGGTGCGCCAGCTTGCCGATTAGGCTCTCCAGCAGGTTGACGTGTATGGACGTACATTCACTGATGATGATTTGCCGCACCTTGCGGTAGTCCAGCACGTGGTGGATGTCGTCGTCGTGAGGCAGAAGGGGCTGAGGGCCCAGGCTCAATTCGGCGTCCACCTGAATGGGCTGGGGTGCGATTTTTTCGGACTCCAAAATGCCCAAGTTTGCGTCAAAGCGTAAGCCGGTCAGGGTCAAGATCTGGTTTCCCGTGGTGTGTTGCATAGTTAAGGGGCTTTCACATCAAGGAAAAATCGCGCTCAAAGCGCATGAGGTGCTGGCCACCGTCCACCAACAGCGTGGTACCGGTGATGGATTGGTTTTGCAGTGCAAACAGCACGGTTGAAGCCACATCTTGCGGGGTGGACGAGCGCCCCAGAGGCGACAGCTTGTGTAGCGCCGCAAACTTGGCGTCACTCAGCATATGGCTGGTAAGTGTCAGGCCCGGTGCCACGCCCACTACCCGCACGTGCGGGCTCAGTGCCAGCGCCAGCATGGTGTTAGCGGCCTCTAAGGCGGCCTTAGACAGCGTGTAGCTAAAGAAATCGGGGTTCTGGTTCCACAGCTTCTGGTCCAGCAGATTGACGACGACACCGGTTGGTGCCCGCGTAGACGCTGCATTCGGTAGACCGTCTGGCTGCAGGCGCTGTGCAAGGTGCGCATGCAGGGCTTGCCCCAGGACGATGGGTGCGCCGGCATTGCTGCGCATGTGCTTTTCCAGTGCCGTGTAGCTGAAGCTGGCGCTGGTGTCGTGTTCAAAGGTTGATGCACTGTTGACAACGGCGTCGAGGTGCCCCATTGCCTGTACTACGGCGGGCACGAGGCCACGCGTGGCCTCTTCGTCGTCAAGGTCTGCGAAAAAAGCGGCCGCACCCCTCGTCAAATGGTCGCAAGCAGCTACTGTATTCATAGCGTCTTCTTGCGAAGCCCGGTAGTGTACTGCCACCCGCCAGCCTGCAGCAGCCAGCGCCAGCGCAATCTCACGGCCCAAACGACGTGACGCGCCGGTCACTAAAACCGTGGGGTCCTGGCGTTGTGCAGCTTGGAAAGGAAGATGCAAGGCAGCACTCATCCCAAGACTTGGCGGCGACGATTGGCGGGCAACAGAGATGCGCTGAACTTCTTAGAAGCCTACGCGAACACCCACTGACGCAGTGACCGGATCATTGCCGGCAGGAGTTTTGAAAGCGTTACTGCCTTCTTCAAACTGTGCAACGCCCTTGGAATCATTTACTATTTTGGCAACATTCGCGTACAGGGTCGTGTTCTTGCCGAGCGAGTAATCTATTTCAACGCTAGCCGCTTGGAAGCCATCTTTTGCACCCGGCGCGGACTCACTAGACTGGCCCATGGTACCTTTGAGCGTAGTCTTGGGATCAAGTTTGTAGGTGGCGGCGATCACTTCGTTTATGGTCGATCTTCCTGCTCCATTGTCAATGGCACTTACGCCTGCGCCCAAAGTCCATTTATCTGATTGCCAACCTACAGCCGCTTTATGAGCTGTCAAGTCTTTACCCAAGCCATTCACGTTTGACGTGTTTTGATAAGCATAGCCAGCGCTCCACCTGCCGTTATCATACTCAGCGGAAGCGCCCAGCACGTCTACTTTTGGTGTACCAACAGGAGCATTGCCTTCAGCGGGGCTGTAGGCAAGCTTTACTGTCGTATTCTCGATCTTTGGGCTAATGTATTGCGCAACATTGGTTTGCCGGGTGGATACATTGAATGCTTCTTTTGAACCACGCCCGGTTCCTTTGCCGTTCCAGACAAGGTCGCGCAAGTCGCCATCGCCCCACATCGGAGCCACCTTACCCTCCATCAATACTTTCAACGGCATTTCGTTGGTGCCCGCAAGCACCGTACCGTATCTCTTGTCGGTAAGCGCTACAAAACTATTGCGGCTTGCCAACGCTCCACTGGTCGAACCATCATCCAACGAGACTCTACTTTCAATTTGTGCTGTTGCCGTTAAATTCTGATCCAGCTTCCGTTCAACTTTCGTACCAATTCTGGAGTTAAAGTTTTGTATCGAAGTATGCTGGCTACCGCCGTCGCCCTTGGTAGACAGCGCCAAATCTGCCCGACCGTACGGCGTGATCGTTATACCGTCGTCTTTGGTCGGAGCAGCGGCCACTTTGGCGTCTGCCGTCGGAGTAGAAGGACCAGGTGCCGACGCAGCGTCAACGACTTTTGTTGACGGCACTGCAGTCTCCACTAGCTGCGCGGTGTCATTTGAACGTGGGGCGGGTGCGGACAGCACAGCGGGACTGCCTGACACTGGCTGCGCTGCTGCAATTTCCACCGAATCTGTGGGTGCTAGACGCAAAACCTGACCAACCTTGATGCGGTTGGCATCTTCAATATTGTTCCATTGGGCAATGTCCTGGTAGCGGTGCCCTAGCTTTGCTCCAATACTACTAAGGGTCTCATTTGCCTTGACGGTGTAAGTGCCTTGCAGTGTTTGATCGGGGCTGGCTATTGGATGTTGTTTTGCTTCCGCAATTTTCGCTTCCGCTGGTGCAGCGGTGACCACTGCAGAAGGTTTGCCTTGAGTGGCCTTCTCTGCAGCATGCGACGGAGCTGCAGTGAACTGAGCTGGTATTGGGGTGACCTCCCCACGCTGCTGTTTCAGCTGGGAGACTTCTGCAGCCAGGGTTTGTACGGCTTTAGTTAAGGCTGCGATTTGCGCCGCGTTTGCGGCTTCCTTGCGAATTTGCTCGTATTTTTCTAGCGAAATTGGGCGGCTCAGCAATTCATTTGTAAAGCCTGACTCTTTAAGAAATTGCCCATAGGTGCGGTCGGGATGGTCGCTCTTCGTAGCATTGAACTCTTTGGGAAGTTCAACCCCAGGGAATACGAACTTAGGTTTCTCAACCGCCGGTCCGCTGTTCAGCGAAAGGCTAGCATTTTGTGTTTCTGGTTCCTGCCGTTTGATAGCTAGTGAGTCCATGGGGTTTCGCCTCGTTTAAAAATTTAAGCTCAGCCAGTACGTTTGGATGACATTATGCATATGCTTGGACATTGTGCCGCATTGCAACATTCGAGAACAACATAGTCTTGTACCAGCGTCCGGGATTGGCTCCACCAGCCTTGTGTCTACCCACTGCACATCGGGTAGCGATTAAATTGTGCGCGTTACAGACGCCCAAAACTGACAAGTTGCTGACTCTTGTGTTGGTACATCGACTTCCCGGCTTTGTCGCCTAGGTCGCACCTTAGGCCAAAATACGCCCGCTACTTTGGCAATTGACCCACAACTACAGCCCTGTGCAAGTCCCCACATTTTTTACCAAACGCCCACGCCTTGTGAAATGGTTTGCCGCACTTGCAGCTTTGCCGGTCCTCGCTGGCTTGCTGCTGGTGGGCTATACCTTGCTGGTCCTGGCCCCTGGCTTGCCCACGCTGGAAGCGGTAACCGACTACCGGCCCAAGCTGCCGCTGCGGGTGTACACCGCAGACCATGTTTTGATTGGCGAATTTGGCCAAGAGCATCGGGATTTTGTGCCTATTCAAGAAGTGCCAGTGGTGCTGAAAAATGCACTCTTGTCCATTGAAGACGCCCGCTTTTACACCCACAGCGGGGTAGATACCATTGGCCTGGCGCGAGCTGTGTTTGCGGGGCTGACCGGCGGCATGCCACAAGGCGCATCCACCATCACCATGCAGGTGGCGCGCAATTTTTTTCTGACCCAGGAGCGCACGCTCAACCGCAAGCTCAAAGAAGCCTTGCTCACCTACCGCATTGAAGACGCCCTGACCAAGGACCAGATTCTGGAGCTGTACATGAACCAGATCTACCTGGGCCAACGCAGCTACGGCTTCTCCAGTGCGGCGCGCACCTACTTTGGCAAGTCGCTTGGTGAGCTGAGTATTGCGCAGGCGGCCATGTTGGCCGGCGTACCGCAAAACCCGGCGCGCCACAACCCGGCGGTCAACCCCGAGCGCGCCAAGCTGCGCCAGCTGCTGGTGCTCAAAAGCATGCAGCGGTTGGGCTTCATCACCCCGGCGCAGTTTGCACAGGCGAGCGCAGAGCCTATTCATATCAAGACCAGCCCCAACGTGGAAGCCCACGGCGCGTTTGTTGCCGAGATGGTGCGCCAGAACATCGTGACCCAGTACCAGGAGGCGGCCTACACCATGGGCCTCAAGGTGGTAACCACTATCAACCAGGCCGAACAATTGGCGGCCTATGAATCGGTGCGGCGCAATGTGCTGGCGTATGACCAGCGCCATGGCTACCGGGGCCCCGAGGCGCGCATTGACCTGCCGGCTGACGAGGATGCGCGCGACGACGCCATCGACGCTCTGCTGCAAAAGCACCCCGCCAGCGATGGCCTGCTGCCCGCCGTGGTGACGGAGGTTGCCGGCAAGACCTTGAAGGCAGACATGGCCTCGGGCGAATCCATACAAATCAGTGGCGAAGGTCTGGGCTTTGCCGCAAGCGCAGTGTTGCCCAATGCTGCCAAGTCTGTACGCCTGCGCCCCGGTGCACTCATTCGCGTGGTGCAAGGCCGCAACCAGAAATGGAGCATCTCGCAGCTGCCCGAGGTGGATGCGGCCTATGTGTCACTCAACGCGCAAAACGGCGCCTACCGCGCGCTGGTGGGAGGCTTTGACTTTCGCCGCAAAAACTTCAACCATGCCACCAGCGCCTGGCGCCAGCCGGGTTCGTCCATCAAGCCGTTTATTTACTCGGCTGCGCTGGAGCGCGGCTTTGCGCCAGCCACCTTGATCAATGATGTGCAACTGTCTGAGACCACCACCGACAGCCTGAAATGGGACCCGCGCAATGACGACAACAAATACGACGGCCCCATCCGCATGCAAGACGCGCTGGCCCAGTCCAAGAACGTGGTGTCGGTGCGCATTCTGAAGGCCATTGGCGTGGGCTATGCGCGCGACTTTCTGGCCCAATTTGGTTTTGATGCTGACAAGCACCCGTCCAACCTGACCATGGCCTTGGGCACGGGCTCGGTCACTCCAGTGCAATTGGCCAGCGCCTACGGTGTGTTCGCCAATGGCGGTTACCGCGTGAACCCTTGGCTGATCCAGCGCGTGAGCGATGCCAAAGGCAAAGTGCTGTTTGAAGCGGAGGTGCCCGCCACACCGCCCGACGAAGCCCGTGCCATTGATGCACGCAATGCTTTTGTCACCGATAGCATGCTGCGCGAGGTGACCCGCACCGGTACAGCTGCCGCTGCCAGCCAAAGACTGGCGCGGCAAGACCTGGCTGGAAAAACCGGAACCACCAGTGATGCGATGGACGGCTGGTTTGCAGGCTATGCCAACAACATTGTGTCGGTGGCGTGGATGGGGTACGACGAACCCCGCTCATTGGGCACGCGCGAGTTTGGTGCCACGCTGGCCCTGCCTATCTGGATAGACGCCATGCGCCAGGCACTGGTGGGGACGGTCACTGTAGAGCGCGCCGTGCCAGAGCAAATTTACTTTGCCGATGGTCGCTGGAACTTCAATGAGTTCGACAGCGATGCGGGGGTGCGGACACTGGGACTTGATGAGGCAGTGGCTGAATAATATTTTGTGCACTGCACTGCACTGCACTGCACTGTGGCGCACGTTGCGACTGCGCACGGCGGGCGACGTGGCAGACGTTCTCCGGATCGCGTCGCGGGCGGCTATATCTGGATTGCCACTGTTGCTGCGTTAACGCATTGGTTGGCGCACCTGCTTTATGGCAACCGCGAGTGCGGCCTGCGCCCTCCCGCCACGCCACCCGTCTTGGCGGGAGGTGCGGGAGCGGAGAGACTGCGACAAAAATGGCCTCTAGCCCTCGAATACATTGCGTAGGCAGCTATGATTTTTGTAGTGGTTTACGCGACGTATCGTACTGCCCACGCCGGCAATCCCCAACGTCTGAAATGCCTGCTGTTCCCTCTGCCTAAGACCAATACACCATTGGTCTCACCGATCGCGAAAGCGTTGAGCAGCTGGTGCTCACTGCAAAGTCCGAATCTGCGAACCTAGGCGCATCACCGTGCAGCGCCGACAAAGAGGCCCGAGGCGGCGCGCGGGCCGCACCCAGGCCAAGCTGGCAATTACTTCTGCTGTGCGGAGCTGGCTTGATTCTGGTTGTTGGCCTCGCTCACGTGTTGATCGGCTTGCTGGGTATGTTGCTGTGCGATTTTGGCGTGCTGGTCGGCCGCCCTGTGGTCGCCAGAGCCATGCAGTTTTGCAGCGTCCTTATGGCTCTTCGCGGCCAACTCAAGGTGTTCTCCAGCTTGCTGGTGGTGTTGTTGCAGGGACTGCTTGGGGGCAGAGTTGGCGGCTTGTTTTTGTGTCATGGAAGTTCCTATGGGTATTGGGTATATCAACAAGGCGTGGGCGGCGAATCCGCTCACGACTGCATCTTAGAAATGGAATTCCTGCGCCTCTGTACGGTGGCGAACTCGCCATGCATCGCTGTCCGCATAACCTGTGGTTTATCAAAAAAGGATTCTGATGAGTACCAGACGGATGGGTGGGTTTTGGACGCGCGCCATGCAACGCAAAATGGGTGCGGCAACCCGTCGCGCCGTGCGGGTCGGCCGCAATCTGCTGAAGAAAACGTTGCAAAAGCAGAGCACGGCAGGCAAGAAGCGCGCGCCGTCCAAAAATGCAGCGGGCTGGCACACCGGAATGGCGGTCGGCCCCAAGGGCGTGCGGCGCTACCACCTGTACAAGCCACCGCAAACCCGCTCGGACAGCAAGTGTGCTTTGGTGGTCATGTTGCACGGGTGCGGCCAAGATGCGCACAGCTTTGCCGCCAGCACGCGCATGAACCGCCTGGCGGCTTCGTCTGGCTTTGTGGTGGTGTACCCAGAGCAGGACCGAATGGCCAATCTGCAAGGCTGTTGGAATTGGTTTGACACACGCACTGGCCGTGCACAGGCTGAAGCGGCCAGCATCCTCGCTGTCATCGACCAAGTCTGTGCAGCACATCCAATCGATGCACGCCAGATCGTGGTTGCTGGTATCTCGGCAGGGGCCAGTATGGCGGCACTTTTGGCGCTAAGCCATCCTGCGCGCTTTGCTGCCGTTGCCATGCATTCGGGGGTCGGGCCGGGCCTGGCCAAGTCTTCTGCAACGGCACTTGCCGTCATGGGGGGCCACGTGCCTAGGGGTGGCACTGCATTGGCTGGCGCAGCATCTACCTTGCCAGCACTGCTGGTGATTCAGGGCAATCGGGATGCGGTGGTCTCGCCGGTCAATGGTGCACTTGCGGCACGCCGTTGGGCAGCCATGGCGAATGCCAAACCGGTTGCACCGCGCGAAGTCAAACGTGGCGCGCGGTATCCGTCTATCGTGACGGACTGGAAAATTGGGCAGCTCGTCGTTGCGAGCTTGGCGGAAATACAAGGACTGGGCCACGCCTGGAGTGGCGGTGCTGCATCACAAACCTTCAGTGACCCGGCGGGCCCAGACGCGTCGCGCATGGTGTGGGCATTTGCGCAACGCGAATTTGCCCGCAGGGGTTGCTAATGCAACAAGCCGGGAAAATTAGGCGCTGAGCGAGGGTGCGTAGGGCGTAGTGCCGTAGTACGCGTGGATGCCGCTTGCCCATTTTCTGTCTGCCATATCGGGCCAGCAGTCTTTGTCAAAACCAGGGGCTTCATCCAGCGTATCTTTCTTGACGTCCAAAGTAAACCGCTTGTTGACGGTGTCCAGTGTCAACGCGTCCCACGGCACTGCAAAGAGCTTGTCGCCCATGCCAAGAACGCCGCCGAACGAGAGAACGGCATAGCTCACGCGGCCGGTATCCATGTCGAGCATGATTTCCTTGATATCGCCCAGGCTTTCGTCCTGCACGTTGTAGACGTCATTGCCAACCAAGGTATCAGCTCCCATCAAGCTTGGGCCTGGTCCTGTTGGTTTGATTTTGTACATTCCGTAGCTATCGCGTTGTTCATAGTTCATCGAGATTCCAATCATGGGTAAAAAGTAAAACGGGCATCGGCAAGACTGCGACCCCTGTTGTACGGTAAGCGCGATTGAAAGCCCGGTCAGTTGGATAGCGCACCTTCGCGCTTGTGCAGTGTGGGAATCGTGGTCACGGTGACCAGCGATGCATGCATGCTTACGCCGGGGAGAATTCCGGCGGAGACGTAGATATGAAATAGGGCTATAGCCCTCGAATACATTGCGCGTGAAGCTATGATTTTCGTAGCGAGTTACGCAACGCACCGCCAGGTCGGTGGGCTAGGTGTCTCTTCGTCGGCCCCATTCGCGGATGCTACAGAACAGGCGCGTCCGCCACCTCGTTCACGCAATAGCAGAGACAAACACACAAAGGCCGTCCGCTTGCGTGGGCTAGAGAAGAATGACGCGGAGGCAGCGTGATGTGTGGTGAGAAAGGTCAAGTGGTGCAGGAGATTAACTACCTTTTTACACTGGGGCAGGTTGAGGCCTTGACTTTAGTTGATGTGGGGCAACCGACGAGGGCTGCGGGATTGAGATTGGTTAACGCGCTATTGCTGACTGCGGCGGAATAAAAAGGAATGATCGGCTGTCTAGGGAGGTCTGGTACTGCTATCGGTTGTTTAGGGAGGTCTGGTACTGCTATCGGTTGTTTAGGGAGGTCTGGTACTGCTATCGG
>CAYXWW010000048.1:9952-22835 GCA_964468905.1 uncultured Rhodoferax sp.
TTGTTTAGGGAGGTCTGGTACCGCTATCGGCCCGGGGCCATTATTGATTGATGTAATTGCGGTAGGCCTAAAGACTTCTGCATTACCTGTTGGATTCTGAATCGCAACAGCTATTGGCAAAAAGCTTGGAGCAGGCGCATTGATAGCAGGCGTTTTAAGTGGAGAGACCGTTTGCAGGTCCAGCCCACCGGCTGTAGCGACGGGTCTTGCGGCCCCGATTGTTGCATTCGGCACTGCTACGACGGTGGACGCAAATATTGTTGGCGAAACAGAAGCAACCTGAATCGGCGCTGCATTCGAAGCACCTACAAAGCTCACTTGCCGTGGTGCGAGTACCTCACTCGCTGCACCGCTTTGAATGCTGCCCGACCCAGTTTGCAAGCGACTATAGCTACCCGTTGGACTGGGTGCGCCGGTCTTGGGTGCATCAGGGCGCACCACGGCAGATTCCAGGTCGGCCGCATTGAGCTTGAGCGTGGCTTGCCCAGTCTGCAGCGTCAAGGCCGAAGGCTTTTGTTTGTTCATGAGTTCTGAGCCAATGACACGCACCGCGCCGTCCACCAGAGAAATGGTTTGGCCAGCGCCCGGTGTGTTGGGCCCTGTGCCTGCAGGTACATCAATCTTTACTTCAGATGCAGGTCGCATGCCGATCAGGCTGCCGTCGGTCAACAACAACTGGGTGACGGTGTTGGGCGGGTTTTGGAGGCGCTCGCCAGACTGCACGACATCACCCTGTTTGGCAGGTCGGCTCTTGCCGTCGGCGCCCACAATCTGAGCGCCATCTTGCGTGAACAGCACCGTGGCAGCGGGTGCTGCCAGAACCAACGGCGCATAGCCTACGGTGGCTGCAGAGAGAGCCGCGGCAATAGCAATGGAGAGTGTTGCGTGTTTCATGGTGGTGTCCTTATCAGTGGTTGGCGTTCACTTCAGGCGTTGCGTGGTTAGTTTGGGCAAGGTGGTTGTCGTGGTCGACAGCTTATTCGTCGACAACGTGGTGGTTGACAACGTTGAAGTTGATAGCGTGGGGGCAACCGTCGTTGTAGACAGTGTGGGTGCAGTGGTTGTGGTGGTAGTCAGCGTTGGTGATAGTGTCGTGGTTGACAAAGTAGTGCTGGAGAGAATAGGTGCCACAGTAGTTGTGTTCAGCGTCGGTGCAATGGCGGTTGTTGACAGCGTTGGTGCCACAGTGGTGGTGTTTAGTGTTGGTGCAAGCGGGGTAGTCGTTAGGTTTGGCGCGAGTACTGTAGGTGACAGATTCGTACTCGACAAAGTTGGCGCAATGGTGGTCGTGCTCAGGGTCGGCGCCAGTGCAGTAGTTGGGGCCAAGGTAGGAGAAGTCACCGCCGGGAAAATCACAATAGCCGGCGACAGCGTAGTGCTGGTAGCCAGGGTGGGGGTCAGTGCAGCCCCATTCAATGCGGGTGCGACCTGCTTGGGAGTTGGCAAGTTGGTGCCGTCTGCTCGTCCTTTGGGTGGTGGCAAGTTGGTGCCATCCCCCCGGGCTTTTGGTGTGTCCGCCGCTGAACGCAGGCCGCTGGGTAATCTGGAGCCATCGGGGTCAATACCTGCAGGCAAGCCTGGCGTGCCCCCCGCAGCGGGTTGTAGTGTGGGGGTTAGACCCAAGGTTGGCACAAGGCCTTTTCCAGCAGCGGCTTGGCCACGCGCCGTGTCAGCCGCACCGGGAGGCGCATTGGGTGCGCCAGCCGGAGCAGGGCTGGCCTGGTTGATGGCAGCTGCATCAGCGGGCGGGCGCGCATCAATCTTGAGTTCAACTTTGTAAAAGTCTGGCACCTTGACCAACACACCCGGGGGCTTTGTCGCGGTAATGGGGGCAAACCCCACCTGGCCAGATGTCAGCGGCAGCATACCTCTGTCGTTTTTGATAAAGGTTTCGCCTTCATTTACCTTGTCATAGAAGCCGGGCAAATTGTTGCCGCTGCCACCCATGCCACCAATAGGGATGTACATGGGCTCGTGGTCTGTGCCGCGGATACCAATCGTGGCCGTGGCGGTGCGGATTTGGTACGAATTGGGGTTGGTGCGGCCGATCAAACCGGTGATGGAGCGAAAGCCGCCTTTGACCAGCGATACGAGGAAATTCGACTTGCCCGCGTCTTTGGCGTCGTACACAAAGCGGTCAATCACCATTTCGGTGCCGGGTCGTACCGAAATAAAACCGCCATCGGCCATGCGCAGCTGGACCAAGGCACCTTGTTGGGTGACGATGCGGTCACCGGCCTGCACGGATTCGCCTTTCACAAGGCCGCGTGATTTGCCTGCAGCGTCAATAATTTGGGCATTGCCGGCAACCGCCATGATTTGCCCCGCACCGGTCTGCGCATGCGCTGCAAACGCCATGCAACACGCCAACAGCATTGCGCATGTGCGGCCAAGTGGCGCAAAGTGGGAAAGGTGCCGGTGTGATCGGTTCAACATAGTGCCGCCTAGTAATCAACCCGCAGATTCAGCGAGTAGTCGAGTTTTTCGAAGGAATACAGCTCTGCACTGCTGTCGTTTTTGACGTAAGAAATCTGTGGCCGAAGCGTTGCGCCTTTGTAGATGGTCCAAGACAGGCCGAACGCCACGTCGCTGAGCGTTTCATTGCGTTGGCTCAGGTACAGCGCATTGGTGCCAGCGTATTCCGAGCGGGTGGCGCCAACGGTGACGTAGCCCCCTAAGCGCTCGTTGAAGTTGCGTTGCAAAACGAAGCGTGGGCCGTAAAAGCGTTTGTCGCCGTCATCACGCAAGCTGGTGGCCTTCTCGTCGCCAAAAGAGAGGGTGGCGCTAAACACGGTACTGCCATCACCTATGGCGCTGAGCCAGCCCAAATTGAACGCCGTGGTGTCGTTGGACTGGTTGGCTTGCTCGCTCTGCACATAGTTGGCCTTGGTGACTGAGATACCTGCAGACAGTTGGCTGGAGGTGTTGACGGCGGTACGCCAGTCAAAGGTCAGCCCCGTGGTGTCGCGCACTTTTTCACCGTTTTGCATATAAGTGCCGACACTAACCCCGCCACGCAGCAGCCAGGCACCGCCAGAGTAGCTTAGGCCGCCCCGTGCATCGAGGGACTGGTTGTTGGGGTTGCTATAGGTGGAGTAAGCGCGGCCCCGATAATCGCCACCGCCATACAGTGACCATTTGTCGTTGATTTGGTGATTGACCTCACCACCGAGACCCAGCGTGCTGTAGTTGTCCGGTGTCTTTTGCCCCACGGGCGGTGTGGGCAGGTAGATGCCGCCTGCGGGTAGCGTGATGTCGTTAAGGCTCGTGGCATTGCCAATGTTGTTGTCGTGGCCGTAGCCCAGTTCGACATAGCCGGTGGCAACTGTGCGCTTTTCCTGTGCGCGCTGCTCGGCGGCTTTGACATACTGCTCGACCGATGCGCGCAGGTCCATCGGCAGGTTCTGGAAGTTCAGAACGGTTTCAAACTCAATCTTGGCGCGCCCAAAGTCACCCAGCGCAAAATAGGCCCGCCCCATTTCGGCGCGCACGCCTACGTAGCTGGGGTCTACTGCAAGAATACGCTCGTAGATAAATGTGGCCTTGCTGGGCCGATTGGTCGCCAGCGCGGCACTGGCCAGCAGGTAGTCAAAAACCAGGTCTCCGGCACCGGCTACCTCTTGTGGCTCCAGTAGTTGGTAGACCTGCTCATAGTTGCCCTGCTTGGCAAGGGCATCAGCGCGCTCCAATAAGGCCCTATCAACAGCGCCCCAGGCAAGTGGTGCCCAAAGAGCGATCAAAACAATGGCAGAAAGACGCAGAGAGCGGGACATCGGATTCCTTTGGTGGGGCGGTATAAGCAATAGACCCGTTTGCTAAGGCTTAGTATGAATAACGCGTCGAACGCAGGTTATGGTTGACTTCGACCATATACCGAGCTAGCGGTAAAAGTCAAGTCGAATTACATTCAATTGCACGGATTGCGCCCGACACTTCAACTTGGTGCAAAAAGGGGCGGTCATTGCACCCAGCGCGTGCAACCGCCACTGACGCGCTGTTTACCGACTAAGAAATGCGTTTGACGGAAGCCAGTTTTGTTTGCATGTCGCGCAGGTCGGCGTCTTTGGATTTCAAATCCTTGTAATAGACACCCAACACGCGCAACTCCACCACAACGCCATTGCGTACATAGATGACAGCAGGTGTGGTCGCGTCCCCCTGGCCTTCCTGAATGACGGCACCATCTGGGTCATTGGGGATGGGACGCAGCTTTCCGGCGAGAAGCTTTGTCGCGTCTTGTGCTGCTGCGGGGTTGTTGTAGCGGCTCGTCTTGAGCATGACAGAAAAGTTTTTGGACTTGTAGCGGCAATCGCGCATTACCATCCCAGCGGCGGGAATTTCAAGGCCCAATTTGCCTTCTTCTACAGGGACTTGTAATGCTTTTGACATATCCGCTGCGCTGATGGGGCAAGCGGATGCGGTGGTTGATTGTGCGTGCGCGGTTGTGGCCATTGCCGCCCAAGTGGCCAGCACAAACATGGTTGTAGATTTCATCGAAGCGCCTCCTGGAGTTTGTTGAGAGGAAAATTCTATCGGTGAAGTTGTGGACAATTCAGCTATTTAAGCCATCGTTCTCAGTCCTTGCAGCAACTATGCCAAGGTAAACCACACTTATGCCAGACCCTCTCCTCGCCCACTTACAAAACACGATTAAAGCCCACGACGGCTGGATCGGTTTTGACACCTTCATGGCGCAAGCGCTGTACACACCTGGCTTGGGCTACTACAGCCGGGGTGCGACGGTGTTTGGCGTGATGCCGCAGGGTATGCGTGATGCAGACGGAGCGAGCCATGGGGCTGGCAGCGACTTTGTGACCGCACCCGAGATGACGCCCTTGTTTGGCCAGGCCTTGGCGCGGCAAGTGGCGCAGGCCTTGCAAACGACGGGAACCGATGAGATTTGGGAGTTTGGCGCTGGCACGGGCGCACTGGCGCTGCAGATATTGGACGCACTGGATGCCTTGGGCGTGGCCGTGCGCCGCTACACCATTGTGGACTTGTCGCAACCCTTGATGGAGCGCCAGCGGGCCACGCTGCGCGCCCACGCTGACAAGGTGCATTGGGCCGATGCCTTGCCCAAGGTGATGCAAGGTGTGGTGGTAGGCAATGAAGTGTTGGATGCCATGCCCGTGAAACTGCTGGCGCGCGTGGGTGGCGTGTGGCATGAGCGCGGTGTGGCGTGGCGCGACTTCGCGACAGATGTGGATGCCAAGCCCAACCCACTGGTTTGGCAAGACCGCCCCACCGATCTGCGTCCCCCAGAAGCCGTGCCGGGCGATCACAACTACCTGACCGAAATTCACCCCCAGGGCGAGGCCTTTGTACGTACGCTGGCAGACCGCCTGCAAGCCGGTGCCGTGTTCTTGCTGGACTATGGATTCCCCGAGAGTGAGTACTACCACCCCCAGCGCCACATGGGTACAGTGATGTGCCACCATGCGCACCAGGCTGACAGTGACCCGCTGGTGCTGGTGGGTAGGAAAGACATAACGGCGCATGTGAACTTCACCGGCATCGCCGTGGCCGCGCAGGATGCAGGCCTGGAGGTGCTGGGCTACAGCAGCCAGGCGCACTTCTTAATGAACTGCGGCCTGGTCGACGCCATGCAGGCTGCATCGATTGCAGACCGCGTGGCAGCGCAAAAGCTCATTCTGGAGCACGAGATGGGCGAGTTTTTCAAGGTCATTGGATTGACCAAGGGCGACTATTGGTCTGCCATGGGTTTTGCCCGTGGCGACCGCACCCACCGGTTGTAGAAGCAGGTTAAAAAGCCATCTGCACACCGACTCTAAGGCTGCGTCCCGGCAGCGGTGCCTTGCACGGCGCACTCTGTGTGAGGATGGACGTGGCCGAATAGGCCAGCACGTCACCCGCGTTGTCCAGTCGTGCAAACCACAGTGCCGTTGCAGGCGTGCCCATGGCATTGCCCAAGCTCTGCTTGTAGCTTGCAGAAACATTCACCAACGTATAGGCTTGGCCGGGCAGTTGTCCTGGTGGACCGTCAGTCTGCGCGCGGTTGTGGTTGGCATCCAGTCGCGCACTCCAGGGCCCTTGCGCCCACACCAGCGATGCGCCCACACGCGCTGGCGCGATGCGGGGCAGCGCCTCGCCAGTGGTGGTGTTGGTGGCACGCACCCAGTCACCGCGCAGCTCTAGGTCCAGCGTTTGCCCGGTCTCGAAGAGGCGTATCTTGCCGCTGGCTTCCACACCGGTGAAGCGCGCGGGTACCTGGGTGTAGATGTATTCCGGCAAAACTTCCGCCGCACCGCCAGACTCAATGGATTGGCCCGAGCCGTTGTCCGTAACGCCCACACCCCCTGCGCCGTTGCCTTCGGTGTCACGCAGCAGGCCCGTGGCGCGTTGCGACAGGAAGTTGGTGAACGTGTTCACAAAGGCGCTGACCTTGAACGAATGGGCGCCGCTTTTCCATTGCGCGCCCACATCCAGGTTGCTCGATTGTTCCAGCACTGCCTGGCTGTTGCCCACTTCGTAGGCGTGGGTGGCAATATGGGGACCGTCTGCAAATAATTCGTAGTCTTTGGGTGCGCGCTCGGTATAGGCCACATTGGATGTAACTTGCCAGGTGGAGGATGCGTTCCACAACGCGCCCATTGCGACGCTGCTTGGGCTAAAGCTGCGGCTGGCGGGTGCAAATCGGGCCACAGACGGGTTGCCGCTGGAGTCCACGCGTACCGATTCCAGACGCGCACCCATGCTCAAGCGCCCCCAAGAGAGCGGCAATTCTTCAAAGGCAAACACAGCGTTTTGAACCGTTTGGCTGTAGGGTGCAAAGGCCTCGGCACCATCGGCAGAGAATTGCACGGTTTCACTCTCTATGCCCAGCACGCCTTCCCATTTGCCCACTGGGGCGTGCCGCGCCACCAGGCGCAGGTCGTTGCCCTTGTTTTTGAATACGGTCCCCGCATCCGGGCCTTCGTACTCCGTGTGTTGGTAGTCCGTTTGGCTGGCGCGAAACTTCAGGCTCTGGATCCATCCGGTCAGTTTGTCGATGTCCCACTCCAGCGCCGCACGGTCCGAACGCATGCCAATCGTGACCTCGTCCTCAGCCACTGTGCCGTAGGTTGATGCATAGCTGCTCAACGATGCGCCCATGCGGCTGTTGCCGAAGAAGACGCTGCCACCCAGTGCGCCGCCTTGGGCCTGTGCACTGGAGTTGCAAATGGCATGGGCCTGCGTAGGTGCGCCGGGCTTGCTGCACGCCAGCGAAACTGGCACTGCCACGTCGCCCGAACGGCGGTTGAATGCGTCGGCGTGCAGGGTGTAGCCTTCGCTGCCTGCTTCCAGTAGTGCTGCACCGGAGCGCTCGGCGTTGCCGCTGGCAGCTTCCAGGTTGACCTTGCCACTCACGCCCACTGCCTTGCCGCCCTTGGCATCGAACTGGCGCTCTTGCGGGATCCGGTTGTCAATCACGTTGACCACGCCGCCCACCGCACTGCCACCATACATCAGCGCGCCGGGGCCCCGGAGCACTTCAATGCGTGCCATCGAAATCGGGTCTGAAGGCACGGCATGGTCGTTGCTCAAGCCCGATGCGTCGGCGCTGGCACCGCTGTTCTGGAGGATGCGCACGCGGTCACCATCCAGGCCGCGGATGATGGGTCGGCTGGCGTTAGGGCCAAAGTAGCTGCTGCTCACACCGGGTGTGCCGTCCAGCGTTTCACCCAATGTGCTCTTGGAGCGCAATAGCAGGGTAGCCCCCGAATACTCTTGTACTGGCGTTATCAAATCCGTAGCGCCGAGTGGATTGCCGGTGACGGTGACGGGTGGCAACGCAGTGTCTGTGCGCGCCGCGGATGGCACTTGTGCGCAGACGCTGCCCGCGCTGGCCAGGGTGATGATGGCCAGGGCCACAGGGCTTGGCGAAAAGGGTCGCGCACGCAGACCGGCTGCGGAAAAAATGTTCTTCATTTGGAGTCCGTTGAATCAAAAAAATGCAAGCGCTCCCGCAGGCCACACAGGCAGCGGGAGACTACGAAGGCAGGGGATTCAGCGGACGGAAGGGGGGCCACGCGCCTGGAACAGCGCATGCCAGCGGGCCACAGCCAGCCCGTGGCTGGCCCGCAAATACCGGGGTAGTACCGCCACCGCCACTGCAATGGCAAATATGGCGGTCACACTATCAGCGTGGCTCAACTGGTCAAATAATTGACAGTCTGTATCGCTGTGGTGGTTGGAGAAAAGCTTGGCAACCGTAGCGGGTGCACTTTGCGTCAGGCCAGTGTTGACCGTGTGGTCCCGGTCTACGTGCACCAGTCTGTGCCATTGCCCCATGCTTTGAACGGCCAAAAGCGCCGTAACCAGCAGGCTGGTCCAGATCCAGCGCATGGCAGGGTGACGGTTTAGATGAATGAACAAGCGGATCGAGTGCACGCGGAGGAGTCTACACGAGCTGTGGTGCAGCTTGCGCGTCCTGGGCCTTGAAACAGCAGGTGTTCAGCCCCACGTGATACGGTAAAGAGGCCACTCCATGCATGAACCTATCCATATTGTTTGCCCGCACTGTCACACCACCAACCGCGTCAAGACGCTGGACCAGGCCCACGCCGCAGACTGCGGTGGGTGCCACCGCCCACTGTTCACTGCCCATACCACTGCGCTGGACGAGGCTGCGTTTGACAAGCACATCACGCGCAACCAAATTCCGGTGCTGGTGGACTTTTGGGCGCCATGGTGTGGACCTTGTCGCCAGATGGCACCGGGCCTGGAGCAGGCTACCGCCCAGCTCGAGCCCCTCGTGCGGGTAGCCAAGGTCGACACCGAGGCGGTGCAGGCCTTGGGTGCGCGCTTCAACATCCGCAGCATCCCCACATTGGCATTGTTTGTGGGTGGGCGTGAAGTGGCGCGGCAGGCAGGTGCAATAGGGGCCACAGACATTGTGCGGTGGACGCGCGCGCATTTGCCGCAGTAGCCATCGACAATGCTGCCCATGCAAACGAAATTACAGCACTGGCGGTCTCATTCTGCTTTGTCTACGAGTGCCGTCGCGGTCGTTGCGGGCACGTGTGGATTCATGTTGCTTAGTGCCTGGGCATTTTCTCCAGGGTGGGAGCGTGCGTTTCGATCCGATGCTTCCCCGGTTTCGTGGCTGTCGAGTGCGTTGCTTCTCACGCTCAGTGTGCTGTCACTGCGTTTGCGCGCCGATGGTGGCCTGCCTTCGTTGCTCGGTACATGGTTGACGTTGTCCGTGTTTGTGTTGGCGCTGGACGAACAGTTCATGCTGCATGAGTTGTGGAAATACCGCTGCCATGAGTGGACCACGCTTTGCAGTATGGGCTGGGTGCGCGAGTTGCCTATGCTGATGGTGGGCAGTGTGGGTGCTGCGACAGCGGTGTGGATGCACCGTGCGTTACCGTTGCTGGCAACACGCTGCTTGTTGTGGGCTGGCATTGCAATGGGCCTGTGGGCAATTTGTGTAGACCAGTTGTCCATGCCTTACCCAATTGCTGAACTGGAAGAAGCCTTTGAAGTGCTGGGCGAGGCGCTGGTGTTGGCAGCACTATTGACGGTGCCACCACAAGTGATTGAACGCCAGTAAAGCAAAGCCGTGGCTGATGCGCCACGCGCGGCTACTCAGGTGCAGTCTTCGTCTTCCCATTCGCCTGCATTGAACCACTGGCCATTGATATTGATATACCAACTGCGATGCAGCACGATGTCGACGGATATTTCTCCAAATCGAATGGGTCTTTCAATCTGCATCACATCGGCAACTCCATCGCCATCGAGATCAATTTCTCGCAGTATGACGTTGGGCTTCAATTCCTTGGTTTTGTCCTTGCCATCCTCAGCGGCGTTGTTTGGCAAGTTGGACACGGGTTGCAACTGGGTTTTGATCTTGGCGCTCTGGCGGTTAAAGGGTGTTGTTACCGCAAATCTGGCCAAAACCTCTGTGCCATTCTTGATCGTGGGGTAAGCCTTCACCAAGGCGTATTCGACGTTTTCAGGCTTCCAATCCATATGCAAAGCGTCGAGTTCAGTGACGCTCTTGCTTAAATAGTGCGCGCCGCAATAGTGCCCCTCACCACCTACGTCAAACGGCAGCTTTTGCACAGCTGCAGCGCCGACCAGACCATTGGCCGCAATGGAATAAATCACCAGTGGCGCTGAGAAGTGCAACGTCGCGCTTCCAACATCCCAAAAGCCGGTAATGCCCTCAATCTCAGGCCCATTGTGCCTGGCAACCCAGCCCTTGGGTAGACCAACGGGTTGCACACTTACTTTTGCGCCCGCAACAGCCGCCAGACCATCCGCATCGGTCTCAGAGACCAGCGCCACGCTTTCGTGCGTGCGAAAGAGTGAGGGGCGAATGGGTGATGGTTTGAGTTTGTAGGCCTTTAGTTCCACGGCCATATCAACGGCAGGCCCACGCTTGATTTCATGCAGCGGGTTCAATTCGACTCCGGCTTTCATGAGCTTTTTCGCTGCCTCAAACTCCGCCATCGCAGGGTAGCGCACCACAGCACCTTCTTGCAACGTCTTCTTGAGAGTCTCCAGTCGCAGGTTGGTCGGTGGAACGATGGACTGCCCATACGCCGCCAGTCGATTGGGTGATGGTGCGACCCAGAACGCGCGGGCAGGCTCTTTGGTGGTGTTGAGCAGGCTCAATGGATTGGGGCCCAAAAGACTACAGGAAACAAACCCGCTCTTACCGTTTCCGTAATTTAGTTGGCACCAATTGCCCTGTCTTGCTTGGACCTGAACCGGTGTGTTGGTCACGAGTTGGTCTGTAGCGCGGGAGCCGGCGTCGGCTGATTCACGCACGTTGACCCACGAGCCATGTATGAAGTGAGGACCGGTTTGGGCGTAAGCGCGCGCTGCCAGCACGGCAACCATGGCGGCAAAAATCACCTTGGCTGTGGCATGGGTGCGTGTTGCATGTTTCATGTGTTTGTGGTCCTCCGTGTGGCGTGGCAAGTCTGACGTGGTGGGATACTGGCTACGCCAGCAAATTCAGGTGTTTTGCATGTATTACAAATTTGATTGCGATTTTCCAATGACGCAAGACAACACCTATTTCGATATAGATGACGGTATCGAGATAGAGGGTGTTGCAAGTTGGGCCCGTGGAATCTCCTTTGCAGCATCGCTACCGCATCCTATCGTTATTCCTATCACGCGGATTGGCGATGATCCCGACCCCGGTTTGATCCCGATCCCTTTCAATGATCAGAACCTTTGCATTGCTTGCCCCGAAGTTCTACACGCCATTCTTGGATGTGGTGTTAACAACCTGCAATGCTACCCCGCGGTTTTAAAAGACACCGATTCGGGACAAGAACACCCATATTTCGCTATCAATATCGTTGGCTTCATAAAAGCGGCTGATTTGGGTGCCTTGAAATCGATGGATGCGACCGAATCCCATCAGGCGTGCATGTTTAGGTTGTTTGAAGACTCGGGCACGATCGTTGTAAACGAGCCAGTGAGAAGCGCCCTCTCGCATATACAGCACCTTCGATTCCAGAGGTTTGTATAGCGGCTTGTGTCTGTACTGGCGAAAGGATTACTCCACAGCACGCAGTCTGGACAAAGGTGTTAAAGAGGTGTTGGACGCATTGCAACTGAACAGTGGCTTTGGCATCGACCCTGTCAACGAGCCCTATCCGGTGACAGCACGGGCGCGGGCGCTCCCCCTGGGGCGCTTGGCAGAGATGTGGGCATAAGCTGCGCCACCGCCTGCACCCGCGCCCGGTGAATCCATTCACCAATTTTTGGGCCGGTAGCCCCCGCTGCTTGTGCTTCAGCAGCTACCAAATCAGTAGCAACCGACAACGCCTTCTGCAAGGCCGCAGTCAATCTCAGTGCTTGCGGGTAGGGTGCATTGTGAAAGCCCAAGCGGCCACGAGCGTCGCATTCGCAGGCCACAAGCACATCGGCAAAGCGTGCCGGTTTGCGAAAGGCATCGCAGCGTTCCAGCAGGCGCACGACAGCGGCGGCGTTTAATGTGGCGCTGCGGTGAATATTGCCGTGCTCGCGCGCCACTACCTCTGCCAGCTCTTTGCAGTCCACAGGGATGCGCAGCCGTTCGCACACGACTTTGAGCAGTTTGACGCTGCGTTCTTCGTGGGCAATGTGGCGGGGCAGCACATCGGCGGGGGTGGTGCCCTTGCCCAGGTCGTGGGTCAGGCAGGCAAAGCGCACGGCCAGCGTAGCGCCCAGCTGGGCCGCCATGTCCAGCACCAACATCACGTGTACGCCGGTGTCCACCTCGGGGTGGTGCTCGGCGCTTTGGGGTACGCCCCATAGGCGATCCAGCTCTGGGACAAGGCGTGCCAGCGCACCACAGTCGCGCAACACGGTAAACATGCGGGAGGGTTTGGCCTCCATCAGCCCGCGCGAAATTTCTTGCCACACACGTTCGGCTACCAGGTGGTCCACTTCGCCGTCGGCCACCATCTGGCGCATGAGGTCCAGCGTTTCAGGCGCAACCGTAAAGTCGGTAAAACGTGCTGCAAACCGCGCCAGTCGCAGGATGCGCACCGGGTCTTCGCGAAAGGCAGGGGTCACGTGCCGCAGCACTTTGTTGGCAATATCCTGGCGGCCACCGTAGGGGTCTACCAACGTGGCGTTGCCAAGCCATTCAGTCGCTTGGCTGGTGTCTTGTGCATCAAATGTGGCACTAGCCCTCGTGGAATTTGCGTGAGCTGCTATTGAATTGATAGTGAGGTCGCGGCGCGCCAGATCCTCTTCCAGCGTTACATCGGGTGCTGCGTGTACAGCAAAGCCGTGGTAGCCGGGGCCCGTGTTGCGCTCGGTACGGGCCAGGGCGTATTCTTCTTTGGAGACCGGGTGCAAGAAAACCGGAAAGTCCCGCCCCACGGGCATAAAGCCTTGGTCCAGCAGCGCCTGGGGCGTGCCGCCC
>CAYXWW010000049.1:0-1074 GCA_964468905.1 uncultured Rhodoferax sp.
GGGCTACGGCGTTCAGGATGGCGGCCATGCGGAAGTCGCGCACGCCATAGTTGATGTGACGACCTTGGCCGGTGGGGGAGCTGATGGCTGCGCCCGCTTCAACCTTGACGACCGCACCCGTGCTGTCAAAGCGCAGGTTGGGTGTGGATTTGGTGTTGGTCAGGTTGGAGCCCGTCAGGTCGGCTGAACCGCCCAGCATTTCCGGCAGGGCAGCAGTAAATGCTTCCAGTGCCAACTGGCTGGCCTTGCGGCTGGCCACAGTCTCTGCCTTGGTGTGGGCAGCGATGACGGTGTCCACAGCGGTTTGCACAAAGTTCTTGGGCAAGTCGCCCTTCATGCGGCGCAGCAGTTCTTTGGCCAGCTCGGGATATGCAGTCTTGTACGCGGCAAATTTCTCGTCCCAGGCGGTTTCCCGTGCTTTGCCTTTTTCTTTGGCATCCCAATCGGCGTACACCTCTGCAGGCACAACAAACGGTGCGTGGCTCCAGCCAATAGACTCGCGGGTAAGCTTGATTTCTTCAGCACCCAATGGCTCGCCGTGGGCCTTGGATGTATTGCCGCGGTTAGGGCTGCCTTTGCCGATGTGGGTCTTGCAGATGATGAGTGTGGGCTTGTCAGTGGACAATTTGGCATCAGCTATGGACTGGGACACCAGTGCTGCATCGTGGCCGTCGATGGGGCCAATCACATTCCAACCATAGGACAAGAAACGTTGCGCGGTGTTGTCCGAGAACCAAGGGCCCACTTGGCCGTCAATCGAGATACCGTTGTCGTCGTACAGGCCGATCAACTTGTTGAGCTTCCACACACCAGCCAGCGATGCGGCTTCGTGGCTGATGCCTTCCATCAGGCACCCGTCGCCCATGAAAGTGAATGTGTGGTGGTCTACCACGGCGTGGCCATCCCGGTTGAATTCCGAAGCCAGCAGCTTCTCGGCCAATGCCATGCCCACGGCATTGGTAATGCCCTGGCCCAAGGGGCCGGTGGTGGTTTCTACGCCGGGCGTCACGCCCACTTCTGGGTGGCCCGCGGTTTTGCTGTGCAACTGGCGGAAGTTTTTCAACTCCGACATGG
>CAYXWW010000049.1:1084-22400 GCA_964468905.1 uncultured Rhodoferax sp.
GGGAGCTTGTAACCCGTGAGGTGCAACAGCGCATAAATCAACATCGAGCCATGACCGTTGGACAGCACAAAGCGGTCGCGGTTGAGCCAATGCGGGTTGGTCGGGTTGTGGCTGAGATGCTCGCCCCACAGTGCCACGGCCATGTCTGCCATACCCATAGGTGCGCCGGGGTGGCCAGAATTGGCAGCCTGAACGGCATCCATTGCAAGGGCGCGAATGGCGTTTGCCATCTGTTGGGTGTTATGCGTGCTGGCCATGGTCTAAGCAACTCCAAATGTAGGTGGACTGGGGAAAACCCGCTATTTTACCGGGCATGGAAGACAGTTCGCACAACAACCGACTACAGGGCTTTTGGCCCGCCCAAAATAATCTACAGTCGACAGTATGCAAGGCCTTCACCTTACCGCCGATTTGACACACTGCCAATGCGATGCGCAGTGGCTGACCGATGCATCGCGCCTGGTCGATCAATGCGTGGAATTTGTCAGCGCGTCGGGCCTGCAAGCGGTTAGCCGACTCGCCCACACATTTCCAGCCTCGGCGCACGGGCCGGGTGGCGTAACCGCTACGGTGCTGTTGGCCGAATCGCATCTGTGCGTACACACCTGGCCCGAGCGGGCCGGCGTGACCGTGGACGTGTATGTGTGCAATTTTGGCGGTGACCATTCGGCCAAGGCGCATGCGCTGATGGACGCAATGGTTGCGCTCTTTGCGCCAAAAACCGTGTTGCGGCAACAGCTTTTGCGGGGCGGCATCGCGCCTTTTTGACCAGAGTGCCGTATCAGGCGTATAGGCCTCAAAGACGCAGCGCCCTGGCAGCAATCGCGCGGCGCAGGGGCATTTGGTTGGGTGCAACGAGGCCATTGAACATCGCCGTAATGGCGTTGAGCCTGCGGTGGGCAATCTGCTCACCGTGTTGATTGGCAACTACACGAAATACATCGCAGCGCAAGTACCACAGCATTTGTACATCGTGCGCCCGCGCAACATCAAACCAAACCTTTTGCGCATCGCGGTTGCCAGTGCGGTCCATGTGTGAGAGCACATCAAGCATAGCGGTGCGAATGGAGTCTGCGTGATGGCCATCGTCAGCCGACTGGCTGTTATCTGCAAACAGCGCTGCAAAACTGGAGGTAAATCGGGAAAGTGTTTTTCGCATCGCATGGTGTCTTTAGAGCCATGTGATGGTAGGTTGCAAAAATTACCGTTTGGTTAAAAGCAAACGGTTTTGATAGACAGCGCCCTGTGTTTAGCCCAATGCGTCGTGCAGCGCCACCAGCTCCTGGGTTAGCAGATGGCCAGGGTCCAAGAAGATCATGGGCTTGGATTGTTCGTGTGACTCGCGAATGCGCACCGACGAACGCAAATAGGGCTGCAACACTGGCAAGCCTTCGTCGATCAGTTCTTGCACCATGCGCTGGGGCAAATTCGCGCGGGCCTGAAACTGGTTGACGATGATGCCTTCAACCTTGAGTTCGGAGTTGTGATCGGCTTTGATTTCTGCCACATTGTCCAACAAGGTGTACAAAGCGCGACGCGAAAAATCATCGCAGTCAAACGGTATCAAGCAGCCCTGCGCTGCGATCAGCGCGCAGCGGGTGTAGAAGTTGAGCGCCGGTGGCGTGTCGATGTAGATCTGGTCGTAGTCTTCGGCCAGCAGCTCCAGCGCGTCGCGCAGCTTGTAGATTTTGTGGCGCGACTCTAGCTTGCTGTGCAATTCATCGAGCAAGGGGCTTGAAGGCATCACGTCCAGCCCCTCCCACTGGGTGTGCACAATGTACTCGCTGGCACTCTTCTCCCGCACGGTGAACTTCAGGCTTTGCTCAAAAAATTCGGCTACGTTGGGCAGGTCCTCGGGCATATCGGCACCCAGCAGATAGCGGGTGGAGTTGCCTTGAGAGTCCAGGTCAATCACCAGCGTGCGAAGCCCCTGCCACGCACTGATGGCAGCGAGGTTACAGGTGATGGTGGATTTACCGACACCACCTTTTTGGTTGAATACGACGTGTTGCATGGCATTGGAACTTTCAAATATGGAACGAATGAGGTGCAGAAGCCATGCAAGAGAAGTGCCTGCGCTTGCAGTTTAGCGGCCTATCAGTGCACGATGAGCGCGCAATAGGCTTGGCGTGTGCTTGGCGTAACCGACTCCAGCACTTTGGCATAGGGCGTTTGGTGGCGCACCAGTAGCCGGGCCGATGCCACGTTTTTGGACTTGCAAAACCAATGGCAGCTGTGCTGCATCAACAGCATTTCGGCCAGCAGTGTGAAGGCTTTGTCTTTTGCGCTTTGGCCTGGCAGGCCGTGTAAGGCATCGCTGATGCCACGGGCGTGGGTGCTGAGTGCCTTGCGGAAATCAAACGTTGTGTCTGGAAACCATCGTCCGGTGTAAAAAATGGACAACGGCAGTTTGCTCACGCGCGCCTGCTCTGCATCCACTCGTGCAAAGCCCAACACAAAGCGTTTGAATTGCTCGTCCAACGCCGCCTCAGTGGTGGTCAGCATGCTCCATATCTGTGCTTGCCGCGCCGCATCGGGCTCACCCAGCGCACGCATATAGCCCTCGGTCAGGGTCTCCATGTACTTCTCGATCTGGTACTGCCCCAGGTGGCTGGCCAATAGCGCGATGCGCGCATGCTCGTCGCGGCGCTGATAGATGTAGGCAACACAAGCTGCGATGAGCAGCAGAACAATGATTTCCATGGATGAGACAGGGCCTGATGGGTTGGCGCGCGGATAGATTGGGCACCGCTATTGTGACCGGCGCATGACCTGGTGGCGCTGCCAATAGCGGCCCAGTGCTGCATTGAACGCGTCTTTCTGTTTACCTAAACCACTGAGCTTGATCTTGCAGGTTTTGGAACCGACCAACCCCTTTTCGTTCAAGGTCACCGTCAGGCTATCGCCAAAACTGCTGTCGTTGTATTGCAAAGCCTTAACGGCATCCCACTCGACCATGGGCTCTCCGCCCGACGGCACGATGCCGTTGTAGTTCACCTCGACCGAAGCACCGTCTTTCAACTGGAACACGACCGGCGGAAAGTACTTCAGCACCAGCTCGCGCTCTTGCTCGTTGGCAGGCTCGTAACGATAGGCCAATGCGTGCTCGTGGGTTTGTGCGAATTGCTGCTCATAGGCAGTCCAAAGGCGTTGCTCAATCGCCTGCGCGGTGATGATCTCGTCGGCCCAGGTGGTAGGGGGCACCTCGCGCACGATGGCTCCGTAATCATCCGGGTTGACCATGTGCCCCACCTGATGCATGCGCTGCACGAGTGGTGGATGGCTGTCAAAAGGGTGGGGAATGTGGGCCGTGCGCATGTCGTCCACAAAATCAATCGACATGGCATAGGGGCGCAAGCCCTGAGCCACCGCGTCGGCAATGCCCAGCGTACTACTAAGCTTTTGGTCACGTTCAAACAGGTTGCGCTCCGTATTGTTGCGGTAGTGGTCGTAGGCCGCTATCTTGATCAGCGACTGGACGATGCCCTGGGCAGAGACCAACTTGGCGGCTGTACGGTCGGCCTTGAACTCCCGCGCGCGACTATCCCGCGACAAAGCCAATTGGAAGACCATGCGGTAGAGCTGCATGAAGTAGTAAACGACCACGGTAAAACCCCCCTCATGCATACCGTCCACATAATTGTCGTATTGCTGCAGCTTGGGGCCTAACTGCGCGCTAGCCTGCGTGTCGCCACCCCGAAAATGCGCCAATTCGTGGCCCAGCACCGCATCGGCCTCGGGCATGCTGAGCACGCGCAGCAGCGGGATGCTGACAAACAGCGAACGCCCGGTGAGTTGTTGCTGCCCCACCGTAAGCGGTGCCTCGGTCACAAAAAAATTGGTGTCGATACCGGCGACGATATGGTCTGGTGGTGCGGTCTTGAGTCGCTTGGCCATGTGGCGGATGCGCCGCCACAGCAGTGGCGCATCCGCTTCGCTAACCGTTTCGCCATCCACGGCATTGTGGAGTGGCACCCGCTGAAAGATCTTGATGACCAGCACCACAACGCCCATAGCGACCAACGCACCCGCAACGAGGATGAGCTTGATGTAGTACTTGTGCACAAAAAACGCGGTGACCCAAAAAGACAGCCACACACCCATGGCACCCTGCAACACGACCTCGGCCGCCCCGGCCAGCATCATCAAACGCCAGCCAGCCACAAAGCTGGTGTACTGCCAATGCCGATTCACAAATGCCAGGGCACCTAATGCACCAATCAACAGCAACAGCGCCACACCACCCAACAAGGTGCCCACCGCCACGCGCTGCATGGTGTGAAATTGCCAGACTTCGCCATACAGTTCGCACACCGCACTGCGGTACTTTTGCGCATCGGGCTCGGTGTTGCTGCAAATTTTGGAAGGCGGGCGCTGGCGATAGAACGCGATCTCGGCCTGCTTCTCTTCACTCGTGGATTGCGAGTCCGCATAAATGCGGTCTTCAATCATCCGCTGGAACGACACATCGCGGTCATGCGACGCATAGCGCACAAACCCCAGTGTCAACGCCGGAATCAAGAAGAGCGACAGCACTGCAAACAGCAGTGCCTTGAGCAATTGTTGGCGCACCAGCGTTTGGGATTCCATAGGAGTGTCCTTCCGACAAAAAGGCGTGCCACGGGTCAAACCATTGAACTGCTGGCTTGTGGATTTTAGGGGGACCTGCGGGGTTGGCGGCCTATCGCCAGTTGCCACCTAGAATCCGATCCAGTCGGTGAACCCAATGGACGCATCATGAACCAATTGACGGCAGGCGAAACAGGAGGCTTTGGAGAGTTAGCAGCCAAAGACAACCCGGAGTTATTAGTCGTTTCATATATCCCACCGATTGAAGCCATGCTTGAACGCGCACGGCAACTCAAAGGGAAGGAATTGAGTCCCACTGAAGTCGAGCGCATACGAAATGACGCTCCGGCAATTGCACTGCCCCGATTGGTTCATGAGGCCACTTTTGGCAGCGGGAATCAATAAGCATTTGTCAAACCAATCTAGCCAACCAATTTGAAGTAACTCAATGCATACCACCCTTACCCGTCAACTTGTCGCAGTCACGCTCCTCTGTATTGCAACAGCATCAGCTATTGCCGGTGGCGAACTGCGCGTGCCTTTGCCCGCGCACGGTGCGGTGGTCCTAACGGTCCCGCCGACTTGGAATGAGCAAGTGCGGCGGCCCATGGCCGATCTGCCGCCAACGATTACGCTGTCGCCCAAGAGTGGGCCAAATTTTCAGGTGCTGATCACGCCGCTGTGGCCCGCCAACGCGTCGATCCCCAAGCCAAGTGCACAGGCTATGCTTTCGCAGGTTCGCTCTGCGGCACAACACGCAATGATGCAGTCGGTGGAGACCGACATTCCTGTCTTGGAGCTGGTCGGCCCCCAGGTATGGGGTAACTATTTTTCTGCCACCGACCGCGCGCCAAAGCCAGACGAGTTTAAGAACATGACCCAGGGAATGCTGGCCCTTGGCGACTTGCGTGTCACGTTTACCGTACTGAGCAATGGGGACCCAGCACCCGTTGTCGTGCCAGCGTTGCAAATGCTTCGGTCCATGCGGCGTGAATAGATACTCCACCAGGTGAGATACTCACCTTCGTCGTATGCAACAACGATGCCTGCAGTGCATGAACGCGTTTTATGCGCTGCCCTCCTTTCTTAACCGGAGCCTGATCCATGATGAACTTCCTTCGTCGCCCTGCCCAGAACACGCCATGGGCGCTACTGTGTGCAGCGTCTTGTAGCCTGGCCATAGGTGTAGCGGCCCATGCAACGGATGGCCCGCCTCCGGGGCAGGTCGTCGTCAAGATTGATCCCGCACGTGATCTGGTGTCCACCTTACCTGGTTGGTCACGCACAGTGGAAACGTTGGGTCCACGTGGCACCACCGGATGCATGGAACGACACATTCAGCACAAGCCGCCCCTGGCGCTGAATCCGTTTACCAGCCGCGAGGTGACCAATTTGGCGCGGTCCGCAGGGCGCTTGACAACGGTGCGCACGGCTGCCGGCCCAGTGCCAATGGTGCGGGTTGCGGGCGATAAGCTGGTGCCTGTGGTGACCTATGCAACACAGCTCACGGATATGGAAAAGTTCCTCAACACCTTTGGCCGCAGTTTGCGCGAGCAGGGTCAGGATCTTGGTGCTGTTGCCGAGTTACGCAATGCCAATCTGTCTGAAGGTTGTAATCTGAAGGCAAACCAGTACCAACCTGCGTGGCGCAACCCCCGCACCCCCATTGACGAGTTGGTTAAAGACTGGAAACTCGATGATGAAGTGCCAGGCTGGCTCACCAATGTGTCGGACTTGCGCCGCCTCTATGCCCCCCGCAATCGCCCCGACCCGCGAGGCCGCGGCAACACGGTGCGCGACATCACCTCCGATGCCATGGCGATGGAGCGCCTGCAAAACCGCAAAGCACTCCTGACCATTGCCGCCAGCGACATGGCTGCCCCGGCCACAGGTGCAAAGCAGCGGCTTAAGGGCAGCAGCATCTTCAATGCCAACAGCGCGGGGCCGCTACAACCGCTGATCCAGTTGAAGCCGGGGCGCAGCGCGGGCTCTTTGAATTTTCTGGTCGATGGGAAACCTACTACAACGACCACGTTGCAGGGTAACTGTGAAAATGTGATTGACTTCGGCTCCAAAAACGAAGGCATCAGCCTCAATGGCTCGGGTGGATCGTCTGGCGGGGGAACGGGTGGCCAAGACAACAAGACTCCCTTTGTGAAAACCGAGGGCACCCCCAGTGCCTGTTTGAATGATGGCAGTTTTGCTTTGTCCATGCAGCCCTGGAAGGGCTGCATCACCACTGGAGGCAGTCTGAACAACTGGTTCGGTGGTGCATCCTGCGTGAGCATTGCCTCGCAGAACACCGGTAACGATGGCGTGATGGCTTTTGAAGACAGCATGGACATGGGTGCGAACCTGACAGTCTTTGGAGTGAATATTGATCTTCTGGGAGTTCACGCCAGTGCCGGCTCCAGCTCCCAAAAGGGCCCGTCACAACCCAAGCCAACGGTTAGCGGTCTGGTAGCTTCGGCCGGTGGCGGCACCACGTGTTGCGAGCCCATTGCAGGCCCCAGCATGTACATACCGATCGGGCTCACCGGCCTCCTGGTCACTTCCGCGCTGGATGTGAACTTGAACGCGGGCGACATGAAAACCGCTGCGGCGACAACGCCCACTGGCTGTGCTGCAGGACCCGTGGCCGTAGCCAGTATTGACGGCAAAGCCACGGCCAACGCCGGGGCACGGTTTGAGGCATCCATGACGGTGCTCATCGCCAGTGCAGGCATCGGCGGCCACATTACCTTGGTCGGTGGAGAATTGGCTGGCAACATTGCCACCACGGCTGATATGGGCAACAACCTGGTGACGGTGCAGCCCCATATCCAGTTTGTGAGCGACATCGGCTCCGGCAAGGTTTATGCCTTCGTTGAAGTGGACATGCTGGTGTACAGCAAGCGGTGGGCTATTACCTTGGCTGAATGGGAAGCCTATAAAACAAAGCGCGATTTCCCACACGATCCTGGCACCGTACGTGCGTCCCGTGCTCAATCACAGTCAGCAACATGCGCGCCCTCGTTGTAAAGGAGACGATCGAATGCTTACCATGATTCGCCCAGTGCTCATTGCACTTACTCTGTCCTTGCCAATTCTGGGACAAGCCCAGGTTCCTGTCACTGCAAGCGCAGACCATGACCGCTTGCTCGCCAGTGCCGATCCCAAAGTCGCAGCCAACAAGCGGTTGGTCTATGACTTTTGGCGCGAGATTTTGGAAGCGAACCAATTGGATCGTGCAGAGAAATACTTGACCGAGTCTTACATACAGCACAACCCCAATGTTCCCACTGGTCGGGCTGGCTTTGTTAGCTTCTTCCAGCAGTTTGCAAAGGCAAAGCCCGTCGCACCCAAGATCGCTGGGCCATTGGTCGCCATCGTTGCAGAAGGGGACCTTGTGGTTCTTTCATTCGCGTCGGAAAAGAAAGACCCAAAAGACCCTGCCAAGAACTACACCACTACCTGGTTTGACATGTTTCGCATCGAGAACGGAAAAATTGCAGAACACTGGGACCCGGCACTGAAGAACTAGTCGTACACGCGTGTGCGCCTAGCAGCCAATTGCCCCGACGCAGGCACAACGTCAAACACAGGGCGCCCCGCTCATTCGTTGAGATTTACCCCCAGCGCATGGAGTTGCTTCGCAAATGAATCCCGGCGTTTGGCTGCCTTGGCAGCGGTATCGACAGCGGCTTGAATAGCCTTGGGGCCCTTTTTGGCAACCACATTGATCAGGCCAAACTTGTGAGCAGCATCTGCCTGCGCCCTCTTAAAGGCGGCGATGAGTTCTGCATGGGCATGGGGGTGATTCACGATGGCCTCAAGTGTCAAAAGCGTCATTTTCCACACTGCGGCGCAATGCGATGCACTGGCGGTCGTTGAGAGCAAAAGGTGAGCTAACGGGCGCGTGGTGCGCTGCGCTATATTTCTCGGCAAATTCCCCCGCTAGAAATTTGTTGAGGCTCTGACATGCAAATTAGCTCACTTAGAACTGAAGACCTTGGCGCGTTGCTACAGCTATACACCCATCTGCATGAAGCCGACGATCCGCTGACCGGAGGCGAAGAGCTTGCGGCGATTTGGGTTGAGGCGCTGGAAAACCCGCGCTGTCGCTACTTCGGTGGTTTCGTCGATGGGGAGCTGGTGTCCACTTGCACGATCATGGTCATTCCAAATTTGACGCGTGGCGCTCGACCTTATGGGTTGATTGAGAACGTCGTCACGCATCAAGCGCATCGCGGCCAAGGGTATGGAAAGGCGGTGCTCGCCCAGGCTATGGAATTTGCGTGGTCGCAACGCTGCTACAAAGTAATGCTCATGACCAGTCGAAAGGATGCTGCGACCCATCACTTTTACGAAAGCGCAGGGTTTGATGCGCTGTCAAAGAATGCGTTTGTAGTGAAAGGCGCTACACCGCCCCATGCCCCGCTGTAAACGCCTCCTCAAAGACCGAATACCCCGCCCAATCACTGTGGGCAAACGTCAGTCGCTCCCAGGTTAGCTGCTTGCGGGCGGGGTAGCGCCCCACAGATTGCTTCTCTTTTGATAGCTGCTGCCGCACATTCTGCGAGGGCCAGAGCCCGATTTGACCATTATCCCGCGGCACAGGGATGGCCATGGCGTGGCCGTAGCGGGTGATGTCGATGCGGGTGGTCTTGGCGGCCAGGTCGGGGTGGGCGGTGCTGAGTTCGGCCAGAATGGTGTTGCGCCAATCGGACCATGGTTGGTCTTGCAACAGCTTGCGCCCGGCGCTGGGGCCACCCGGCACATCGCCCAGAGCGCGGTAGTGGGTCAGCACCGTGGGGCCTGGCACCGTTTGCAGGCTCTGGTGCATGGCATCCACATAGCCCAGGCCCGCAGCACCGGCACCACTGCCTGAACTACCGTCCATATAGCCTTCGCCATAGAGCAGGTTGTCCCAACTGGGAGCTGGGCCAGGCCGGTCGTGCAGGGGGCGATTGATGTGGATATTGGCCACCAGCCACGGCGCGTAGACCACGCGGGCGGCAGCTTGGCGCAGAAAATCAGGCGGGGTTTGCACAACGCGCGCGGCCACAAAGATGGGCAGGGCCACCACGGCGCGTTCGGCCTGCCAGCGCTCCATGGTTTGGCTGGCAGTGTTGAAGGCATCGACCTCGACCCCGTGTTTGGCGTTCGTGATGCGCAGCACCACGCGGCCGGTGTGCAGACGCTCGCCCAGTGGAGCGGCCAGGCGGCGGGTGAGCCAGGCGTTGCCTTCGGGCCATGTGAGCAGGCCTTCGCGCTCGGCGGCCTCTGCCCCGGGCGCGTGGAAGCCATGGCGGCTGGCAAAGTAGTGGATGCCAGCCCAAGCAGACACGGTGGCAATGCCCGCGCCGTAGTCGTCCCGGCAGCAGTAGTCCAGGTACCAGCGCAGGTGCTTGTCAGTCAGACCTTGTTGATCTAGAAGTGCTATGAAAGTAGTAGCTGCCCACGCTTGTTGTACGAGGGCTAGCGGCCTATTTTGTACAGGAATACTCCAGTGGGCGGCTTTGCGGGCCTGTTCCACCAGCGTGGCGAATTGCTGGTACTGCGCCAGGGTGGCAGGACCCACGCCGTGTACCGGCAACAGGCCGTCTTGCCATTCGCCGTTGAAAAACAGGCGCTCTTGCGGGCTGTGGCACAGGTGGCGCTCGTCATACTGCCAGCGGCCGGCTACGCGGTGGCGCAGGCCCAGCTCTTCCAAGAGGTCTTGCACTTCGGGCGCATCGTCGCTGGGCAGGGGCAAGTAGTGCGCGCCCTGTGGGTGGGCGATGCCAGCCATCTCAGCGCCCCGGCTATTGCCGCCCGCCGTGTCTTCCAGTTCCAGCAGGGCAAAGTCGTCCATGCCTTGCAGGCGCAGGGCGCGGGTGGCGGCCAGGCCTGCTACGCCGCCACCGGCGATGAGTACGCGGGTCTTAAAAGTCTTGGTGGGCGCGGGCCAAGCTGTGCCAGCCTTGAGCGTGTCACGCAGCCAGTGTCCCCGCTCCATCTGGATGCCGGTGAATCCACCGGTGATGTGTGCATGCGGGTCGGCCGGTTGGCAGCCGGTGGCGGCGCAGGCTGCGCCCAGGCTGGTGGCGAGGAAGCGGCGTCTGTCCAACATCGAGGCAGTCCACTTCATTGCCCCACCCGCCCCCACTCCTGCTCATACGTGGTCACCAAAATTTGGTTGGACAAGCGATTCACCTCGGTGGACACGCGCGCCATGTCCTTGGGAAAGTCAAACAACAGTGGCAGGGTTTGCAGCCCCAGAAAACGCAGGCCTTCGGGCAACGACGTGGGCATATGCCAAGGCCTGTGGCTGGCGATGGTGAAGCCCCATTCGCCAAAGCTGGGCACGTTGGCATGGTACGGCGTGGCATGCAGGCCCACCGATTCGATAGTGGTGGCCACGGTCCAATAGCTTTGGCGCGCTACCAAGGGCGACGTGGTCTGTATGACCGCATAGCCACTGGCCGACAAGCGCTGGGCCAGCAGCGAATAGAAGGTGTTGGTGTAGAGCTTGCCGATGGAGAAGTTGGTCGGGTCGGGAAAGTCCACGATGATGACGTCGAACATTTCTGGGTCAGTTGCCGCCACGCTCCCCGCTGCGCGTGGTTTGCTGCCCTCCGAGGGGGCGCTCGCACCTTGGGGCGGCCCGGCGGTGCTCGGCTCCCCTTTTCCCTGCAACCACTGAAACGCATCGGTGTTGACGATGCGCAGCTTGGGCGAGCTGAGCGACCCTGCGTTGAGCCGCGCCATGGCTGGGTCATTGGCAAACAGGGCCGTCATGTTGGGGTCCAGCTCGACTAGGGTCACGCTCTCCACACTGGGGTATTTCAAAACCTCGCGCACCGCCATGCCATCACCACCACCCAGCACCGCCACCCGGCGCGGCGCGCCGAATGCTGACATAGCGGGGTGAACCAGTGCTTCGTGGTAACGGTATTCGTCGCGCTCGGCAAACTGCAAATTGCCGTTGAGAAACAGCTTGTGCCCGGTGCGGCCCTGGGTTACCACCACCCGCTGGTAGGGTGATGTGGTCGCCAGCACAATGCGGTCATGGTAGAACTTGTCTTCGGCCAGTGTGGTGATCTGGTCAGCCATAGCAAAACCCACCGCCAACGCGCCCACCGTGAGCACGCAGGCCCAGGCATGCGCAGCAAAGTGGCGCAACTCGTGCCGGAACACCCACAGTGTCCAGAAGGCCACTGCAGCATTGAGCAGCCCAAACAGCAGGCCGGTGCGAATCAGCCCCAGCTGCGGCACCAGCAGCAAGGGGAAAGCCACCGACACGGCCAGCGCACCCAGATAGTCAAATGTGAGCACTTGCGAGACCAAATCTTTCAGCGCCACTTCGCGCTTGAGGATGCGCATGACCAGTGGAATCTCCAGCCCCACCAAAATGCCCACCACACCGACCATGGCGTAGAGCAAAAAGCGAAAAGCCCCAGGCATATACGCATTGGCCAAAAACAGCAGCCCCGGCAGAGCGCCACCGGCCAACGCCACCAACAGCTCTATGCGCAAAAAGTGCGCGGGAAGTTGCCGGTCAAAAAAACGCGACAGCCAAGAGCCCACGCCCATGGCAAACAAGTAGGAGCCGATAACGGTGGAAAACTGTAAGACCGAATCGCCCAGCAGATACGAGGCCAGCGCCCCGGCCGCCAGCTCGTACACCAGGCCGCATGCGGCCACGACAAACACGCTTGCCAACAGCGTGACTTCTAAAGGGCGGGGGGGGCGACTAGAGCGAAGCGACATGGGTGAGGGGCATGGTGATCAAGCGGCAAGGCTGTAGAACTGGTTGGCTGCAGACATGGTTTGACCGCCGTGACAATCCAACTGTCACTGGTCGTTTGCGCGTCTGAAAGACGGCTGCCAGACGCGGCAATACTTTGATGACCCAGCGATGAACGGTGACGTGATCCACGAAAACACCGCGCTCTTGCATCATCTTCTCGATGTGGCGCAAGCTCAGTGGGTAGTGCAGCCGTTTTAGAACCTTGCGCAGCGCGCTGTTGATGAGGCTTTGGCGGAAATCAAGCATGACCGGGATTGTCGTTTATGCTTAATGCGACAGAACCAGAAATCGACCCGCATGATCCCAGTTGATTGAAACAATGCCGGAGATTCGATTTACTCAACAACGCCGTGGGTTGCGTTAACTTTGGAAGCCGGATAGGCAGAGTCTCAAATGGTTCTGTTGCATGTGTGGGGTTGGGTCGAAAAGCGTTGCTCGGTTGGCCCTACCACCCACGAATGGTGCGCCGACCTCAGGCTTTGGAACACTCTCGAAATGAACTAACATCGCAAAGAGCTGTCATCGGTTCGTCACAGAATATTGCATTTCACGGACTTATAGATAGCTGCCATTTAAATTAAATCAATTCAATCAACGGAGAACGTAATGCAGAAGAGAGTTATCACAATCGCTGTATTTTTGGCAGTATTTTTGTCTGGGTGTGCTATTCCAGTGGCTCAATTGGAGGTCAGATCAAACCCTGCTGGTGCAACCGCAACGATCGACAATGGGATTAGTGGCGTAACTCCATTTTTCGCAAATTTCAAATTGACAAAAGAACAAGAAAATGGAACGGCTCCAATTTATATTGGGAATATCACAACAAGGTGGTTTAGTGGTGCGACGGCATCTACAAATGTGAACATAAATATTAGCGCTGGAAGAGAGCAATCTGTTTTAATTAATAGACCAAGTGCCCCCGGCTTAGAAACTGATGTTAATTATGCAGTGCAACAGCAAGAACTTGCAGCGCAGGAAAAGCAAAGACAACATGAAGCCAAAATGCAGCAGATGGAAAGGCTACAACAACAGCAATTACAACAACAAGAGCTAATGCGACAGAACGAGCTAGGGCAACAGGGAAGCAAGGGCATGGGTAGATAATCAACAAACAGATTCGCCCCGTATATACGCCATGCAGAGATGTATGGATCGCGTTTACGGTTCAAATGGAAAGACAGTGTGGGGTCCCACGCCCAAACGGCGTTGTTGAATAAATCAGATTTTCTGCATCATTGCAATATGCTGGCATGATGCGGGTCGATTTCTGGGTCTGTCGTATTCAGCATAAACGACAATCCAGCCCATGCTTGATTTCCACCAGAGTCTGATGAACAGCACCTTGAACAAGGACCTATAACTGCTGCACTATCCGCTGGAGAATTTGCTGACCTGCGTGCGCAGGTACGTAACCTACCCACTGAGCCTGCGAAACGTGGAAGAAATGATGCGGGAGCGCGGCGTGCCAGAAATAATCACCATCGACAAAAGCAGCGCCAATGCGGCGGCCATTGAAAGCGTGCAGGCTAACGCCTGTGTCGACATCTTGATGCGACAGAACCACTGAATACCATGACGAATCTGGGCATGCCCGTCTTTGCGTGAATCTGAAGAGAGTCGAGAAATGAGGTCGCCTCGACGCAAATTCGATGTTTTCACCAACGCCCAACGGAATCGTCCTGCAAATATTTTCTTCAACACAGTGAGCCAATGAAACACATCCATACCGCCGCTTTGGCCTGCATTGCAACAACATGCTTGTCTGCCTTTGGCTTCATGACACCCGAGAAACAATTTGCGGTAAACGAATTCCATGCAACGATTTCTGGCTACACCAATATGGAGGCCGCCGCCACTGGCGAGCGCAAATCGTTTGGGTTTCGTAACACCGCAGCCGAGGTGCAGCACCAAAGCAAAGGAAAGCAAGTGCCTACACCGGGCCCTGCCGTACTGCTAGCCAGTGTGACGACGGAGCCGGTGATCCAGACGGCGCGCCCGGGCCAGGCAAAGGGGCAGAGCCCGGGCGATTTAGAGAAAGAAGAAGCCATGCCCAAAGAGTGGGCGGTATGGCAGGCCAAGATGAAAGCAGACTTTGACAGAACCGCGGCCTTGAGGGGTAGCGTGGACTTGCAAGCAAGGGCGTGGGATCGGTTTCTGGGCACCTGGGGGCAAGGCAACCCGATGAGCCGGGACGACGAAAACCTGAGGGAACAAGCCCGCCAAAGGGCAGAAGTGGCCAAGACCGAAGCGACTCGCCCAACGCAAGCGCCAAGCACCACAGCAGGCCAGGCCTTCAAAGACTGCGCAGACTGCCCAGCGATGGTGGTTGTGCCGGCAGGCAGCTTCACCATGGGCAGCAACACGGGAGATGCCGATGAAAAACCTGTGCACAACGTCAACATCAAAGGCTTTGCAATAGGCGAAACCGAGGTCACCAAGGGCCAGTTTGCCGCTTTTGTAGCGGCAAGCGGGCACGACGCAGGAAACCGTTGCCGTGTTTTCACAGGCAGCGAATGGGAAGACGCGCCCGGCTACAGCTGGCGCAACCCCGGCTTCAGTCAGACTGATAGCGACCCTGTGGCCTGCATCAACTGGAACGATGCCCAAGCCTACGTGCGCTGGGTGGCGCAAAAGACGGGCAAGGACTACCGTCTGCCCAGTGAAGCACAGTGGGAATACGCCTGCAGGGCTGGCAGCATCCAATCCTTCTGTGGCAGTGACAACGCCGAGAGCGTTGCAGTGTACGGCCGCATGGGCGGAGACAATACCCAACCGGTGGGCACCAAACAAGCCAACGCCTGGGGCCTATACGATATGAGTGGCAACCTATGGGAGTGGACACAAGACTGCTGGAACGGGAACTACCAAGGAGCCCCCAGCGATGGCAGCGCATGGACCACTGGCACCTGTCGCCAGCGCGTCCTGCGTGGTGGCTCGTGGAGCAGCTATGCCACGAGCACCCGCGCCGCCCTCCGCGGCAGGGACAGCACGTCTAGCCGTGACTACTACATTGGGTTTCGTCTAGCCAGGATGGTGCAGTAAAGGCGCTTACCCTTGGGGCCTAATGAATTGCAGCAGCAACAATCACGCAGATACCCAAGCTCATGGCGGCCACTACCAGTGCCAGCGCCACGTTTTGCTTCTCGACAATCTCACCCCACAAATCGTAGGGGGTGATCTTGTCGATGATGACGAAGCACAGCCAGAACACGATCACGCCCATCAGCGCAAACACCAGCGAGCTGAGCACTACGCCCGGTTTAATCATTTCAAAGCCCATGAGACTCTCCTAAAACTACCAACCAAAAACCAATGCAGCGTGGTACATCACTTGTGCCCGCCACCGCCTGAATAACCGCCAAACGAGCCGCCCGAGCTGCGGTAGCTGGACGAACAATTCTCCACCTTGGGGTCGCAACGGGAGCAACGGCTTAACAGGGACAGCAAAATCAGCGTAACGATCAGCACCACAATGATGGTGCCAATGCCGATACTGTGGGCAGCACTGAAGGGTGTTGCATCGCGCTTGAGCAAATCCTTTTTGTCCTCCAGGCCAAACGCCTTGGCCACCACATCGCTATCGAGCTGGTCGCCGTTGGACCACACCACTTCGGTGGGGCTTTGCTCCAAAGAGAGTAGGCGCTTGCCGTTGGCAAAGTCTTTGTTTTGCGTGGTCTGGCCGCGCTGCACCGTCCAATAAAACTCACCACACACGTAGTTGGTCTCGGCGGTGTAGCTGTACTTCAGCGAATAGCTCGTGCCCTTGTAGGTCGCCGTGTTGGCAGACGAACTGGTCATGCTGGGCGCACCGGTGGTGGGTCGCACCAGGCTCCAGCCTTCTTCGGAATCGACCAAAAAGCTAAAGCCCCGCTTCTGGTTGTACAGCAGGTATTCGCTCCAGCCAAAGTGCTCGTCATCGCCCGGTGCCACGCCCATACGATGCTGAAAGCCCACCACCTGCCACTGCACACCCTGCAACTGGCCCAGCGTGCCCAGCGCAATGAGCGGCTGGATGGGCTCGTCCTGTATGGCGGACTTGAGTTCCCCGCCAATCCCCTGGCTCAGATCGATCAGGCTGCTGCAACTGCCGCAGGTGATGCTCTTGCTGTTAGCCAGCGCCACGGTGACGGGTGCGCCGCAGTGCGGGCAATTGAACTGGCGACCTTTCTCCTCTTTGGCCGACGTTTCTTTCAGCCCCTTGAGTGCTAGGTCGTCCAGCAGCACCGCCGTGCCTTGCGAGACAACGGGGGGCGTGCCGGTGTAGTCGATGCTGATGACCTCGCCACTGGCGCTACGCAACTCCACCACGTCAAACGGTTGACCCAACGGCGGCAGCTTGGGTAGCTCGCCCTGCGCACTGATCAGCTGGGCCGATACATTGCTGGCCACGCTAAACGGCTTGCCATTGACTCCCACCTGGTTGCCAACCCGGTAGCGGTCCGCTGGCGGCATATTGCGCGCCTGCGTGTTCGGCTGGGTGAAAACGTAAGCGCCGTTGTCTTCGGCCAGCCAGCCCGTCTGGCCGTCGTCAAACATTACATTCCACTCGGCCCAGGTGCCTTCAGCGGTCTTGTACTGCAGCCGCCCAATCAGCGTAAAACTGCGTTTGTTGTAGCTACCGGTGGCAAAGAGTTGTAGCGGGCTGTGGTCATCAAACAGCTCGGCCATCTTGCCAATGCGTGCCAGCACATCGCCCTGACGCACCACAGTGCTTTGGCAAAAGCCACACACCGCATGCGTCGACTGTGCGGAGCGAAATGCCACAGGCGCACCGCACCCTGGGCAGGGCGCGGTGTAGGACCGTTGGGTAGCTACATTTTCTTGAGCCAAGGAGGTAGGGGTGGTAGAGGGTTATGCGAAGGTAAAGGAGGAGCCCGAAGGGCGGGGGACACGTAGCAGAACCCTCTGCCACCCCTACCGGAACCCCTCTACTACTACACCAGCTTCTTCAACAACTCTGCCTTTTTAGCGGCAAATTCGTCTTCCGAGAGAATGCCCTTGGCCTTGAGGTCGCCCAGCTTCTCCAGCGTGGCCAAAATGTCATCGGGTTTGAGCGTAGCCGCGGCCTGCGCCGCTGCTTGTGCTGCAGCCACGGCACCTGCCTGGGCATTGCCTTGCAAGCCGGCTTGCAGGTTTTGCGCCAGCACCTGGCCGAGCGCTACGCCAGCGCCCAGGCCCATGGCATCACCTGCCACACCACCTCCGCCACCGCCGCCTTCGGCAAACTTAGGGATAGCTTGTGCGGTTTGGTATTGCATGAACTTGCCCATGTCGTTGCCGACCATGCCCATGCCGATTTTTTGGTCCAGAATCTTTTGCAACTCTTCGGGCAGCGAAACGCTCTGCACCGTCATGTTCTCGACCTTGAGGCCCAGCTTGGCCATCTCGGGCGCAAGCTGTGTGGTCAGGGCCTTGGCAAATTCAATTTGGTTGGAGGCGAGGTCAAGGAACGGAATGCCGCTGGCCGCGATAGCAGTGCTAATGTTTTGCAGCACCAGCCCACGCAGTTGGCCTTCCACATCGGCCACCGAGTAAATCTCACGCGTGCCCGAAATTTCAGTATGGAACAGCTTGGGGTCTTCCAAGCGAAACGCGTAGTTACCAAAAGCCCGCAGGCGCACGGCACCAAAGTCTTTATCGCGGATGGTGATGGGTTGGGGCGTGCCCCACTTTTGGTCGATCTGCTGGCGTGTGCTGAAGAAGTAGACATCGCTCTTGAAAGGCGACTCAAACAGCTTGTCCCAGTTCTTCAAATAAGTCAGAACCGGCAGCGTCTGCGTGGTGAGCTTGTGGGTGCCGGGGCCAAACACGTCGGCAATCTTGCCTTCGTTTACAAAGATGGCCATCTGCGATTCGCGCACCACCAGTTGGCCACCATTCTGGATTTCCATGTCCCGCATGGGGAAGCGCCAAGCCAATGTGCCATCGCCCTCCTCGGTCCACTGAATAATGTCTATGAACTGTTTCTTGATGAAATCCATTAGAGCCATGGTGCGGACCTCCTTGTATTGGCTTAAGACAGAACCGGGGGTAATGATACACAGCATGGGGGCGTGCGGTTTTCCTCACGACCTGTACGGGGTAGCGGCGCCTCATCGGGTCTTGCGTCTCCCCCGGCTATTGGCACGACACTGCTGCTCCAGGTCTGAACCCTCACTGGACTGCAGGCCTGCATAGACACCGCAGGGCCACACTAGACCACCATATTGCTCCAGATACCAGTACGGCGGCTCTGGAGCGCAGATGTCAATGTGCTTGACCTGCCAGGCCTGCCCATCCTTTTGCAAAACGACCCAGAGAATCTTGTCTAAGTCTGGATGACAACCCTTGGTCTGTTCCCAGTTGAGTGCCTGCCCGGGTAGTCCAACCAATTTTCCGACCAAAATGGCCCAACCGCTGTCTTGGCTTAGGCGATCAACCCGCAGGCGAACTGGTTGACCAGCCAGCTTCGCGGCCACCGGACGCGTGGCGTCCAGAAGGTCCGCCCGCTCGAGCTTCTCTTCCGCCCGGCCAGCGTGGCACAAGCCAAGGAGCAACGAAATAAATAATAGAAAACGCATGGTCACAGGCTTCTTTAGCTTGCACGCATATGGGTTCTTGCGTGCTTTCAGTTCAGGAAGATCGTACTCTGCTTTCATGGTTGTCCACCTCGATAAAACGCGCTTTCGCGCGCGGTGCAGCAGGAGGCTGTTGCGGTCTTGGGATTTGTAGCCGGCCATGGGTGTGATCTCCTTGGCAAGAGAACTTGCAAACGGAGTGCCAGAAATGGTTTTTTTACAGCCTCAACGTTCGCGCTCAGCGGGCGGCGTAGCCGTCCGATGCAGCAAATGGTTAGAGCTCATCATGGTCCGACGAGCCCGACAGTCGGGCGTACCTCTGCAACCTTGCCGCCCAGAGGAAGCACCGCAACTCGCCAGCGTCTCTGCACAACCGTGCCGGACTGGCGAGAACAAAACAGAAACTCAGTTTTGTCGCTGACGTTGTTCGTCCATCCCCCGGTGACCGATTTGCATTGAAGTCCTAGGGCAATCAGGCGATTCTCTGCGTCCTTCATCGTCGTCCCGATTGCGACCTCACGCCCAACCAGCACACGGAATGCCTCTTGGTCGACTGGCAAATCTGAGGCAGAGGCAAAGGAGGCCAGAAACGCCATGGACAAGGCCGCGGTGCGATGGAATGCTTTCATGAGCTTTAACGCCGAGTTAAGCGGCAGTTTTTGAGTTGTGGTTTTATGGAATACTTTTGCGCAAGCCGCGACTTAAAAAATGTCCAGCACGCGAAGCGTGCGGTGCTGCAACGACTTGTTATAAAAATTTTTGCGCTCAATTTTTGAGTCAAACTGTTCTTAATTCTTCACAATTTGGGATGTTTTCTATATTACGAGGCCAATTCGGACGATACGCACAAAATATATTAGCTGAAACCGATTCGGTTGGCTCGGTTTCTAGGAGCCCAAGTGCAATTTCAAATGGCGCATTTTGGTTTGTTAGCCGATAGAAAATACTTGAACCACAAATTGAGCAAAAACCTCTATGAGCTTTCTCAGAAGAGTGGAAGACTTTGATAAGCTCAAAGCCTGATTCCCAATTTATGTTTTCAGAGTTTACAGGTCCGAAAGTTCCATATGCCGAACCGCTAAACTTTCTGCACATAGAGCAATGGCAGTTTGTAATTTTAGAGTCAAAATTTTTGAAACTGAATTTAATACCACCACAAAGACAACTGCCTTTCATAAATTCGCCTCTCAACTGTCAAATTTTCGATTTGCCAATTTCTAAATTTCTATAACGTTGGCGATGATTGGGCGACAACGGCGCGGCCGCCGTCGAAGAGTGACAGAAGCTCTGGCCGCCGTTGACGGTCCAATCGATCAACCTGTTAGCCATTGAGCGCGCCCTTCCGTCCTGTAGCAGCGAGCGCGTTGATTTCGTCATTCATGCGCGCCTGCATATCTTTCGCCGTTATCGCCTCTACGCCCCATTGATTTTCACGCAAGCATTTGAACACTATTGCGGCAATCTCATGTATCGCCTCATGTCTTGAAAGTCCTTGCTCTTGTAGACGGGTGACGGCTCGACGGCTGGGGCCGAATCCTCTAGCGATCTGGTCTTCGACAGTAACGTGTTCAACCGCGTGCAATTTTATGTCTGCCGTCTTTATACGTTCAGAGACATGAAAGCTCTTCACCACCCGCTGCCTTTCCACCTCGGAAAGAGCCAACCATTCAGCAGCGTCTGGCGCGCATTCCGGATCGTAATAGTTACTCGACATGAAATGGATGACGTTTGAGCTGAGCGGACGCCAACGGGAAGCCGCTTGGCCCGCGCAACGGATGATGACACTGGCCGTTGCGCGGGCCAAGCGCCTTGCCGGTGGAGGTCCGCTCGAGCGAAGGGTTAGGCCTCATTTGAGCGAGGCACGTGCGCGATGAACTTCTGCCAAGCAAGCCCGCTTCGAACTGGAGTAACTGGAGTTCTTGACGGAGTTCAGTGCCTGCTCGAGCTTTACAAGGTAGGCCAAGTGCTTTTCAGCGGGTACTTCGGCGGACATGAACGGCAGACAGATCTGATCGGCAGATAGGCTGTGGCTCGAGTTCACAAGGGGCAGGACCGTCCGAGGACTGACAGCGAGCGCACTAGCAACTGCGCTGTGGACACCGGTGGAGTAGCAGCCATCGGCCGACTCGAGTAGGCGCGAGGCAACCTTGAGCCAACCGGGATGACCCGTAGCAACCTTCCGATAGGCGGGCTCGCCCGCGTTTCCGCAATCAAAGAACTGATGCATGGCAGCTCTTGGCCCTCGAGTTTCGACATACGACTCGACTTCTGCCAAGCTTGGTGCGTCAGCAGGATTCGCCAACGCTGACAGAGGAAGCATCGTGAGGGCTACGAGCATGGCAACGGTCTGTGACATGAGGCCTAACGAATGAAAGGGACTTCCCCGTCCCAAGCGAGCCGCGCGCCGTCAGGGTTG
>CAYXWW010000050.1:0-527 GCA_964468905.1 uncultured Rhodoferax sp.
AGCCCTGGTAACTGTGGCAGCCCAGCCCCGCCAGGAATTTCTGCTGTGCCTGGGTCTCGACGCCCTCGGCGACCACTTGCAGGCTCAAACTGTTCGCCAAGGCAATCACCATCTTGGCAATGGCCGCATCATCGGGATCGAGCAGGATGTCCCTGACAAAACCCTGATCAATTTTGAGCTGGTCCAGGGGCAAGCGCTTCAAGTAAGACAGTGAGGAGTAGCCCGTCCCGAAGTCATCCAGCGAGAACCCCACACCATTGGCCTTGAGGGCGTTCATCTTGGCAATAACGCCCTCGATGTCGACCACCAGGAGACTTTCCGTCAACTCCAGTTTGAGCCGATTGGCCTTGACGCCGTTGCTTGCAATCGCGGCCAGCACCTGTTCGACGTCCCCCCGTTTTCAGTAGCACGGGGCTTTGGAGTCCGGGGTTAATTTAACTGGTTTTGAATCAGCCTTTGGGCATAAGCAGCAGGGGTCAGTCCGCCCAAGGATTTCTTGGGTCGCTCCTCGTTGTATTGCCTGCGCC
>CAYXWW010000050.1:537-16485 GCA_964468905.1 uncultured Rhodoferax sp.
ATTGGCCTTGGCGCCGTTGCTTGCAATCGCGGCCAGCACCTGTTCGACAAAATCGCTTTGATGGAACTGCCGGGCACTGACGTTGACCGAGAGGACCAAATGTTCCGTTTCTCTGCGGTGTGCCCACTGGGCCAGTTGTCTGCAGGCCGTTTCGATCACCCAGTGGCCCACGGGGATGATCAGCCCAGACTCCTCGGCCAGAGGGATGAACTCGGCTGGGCTCACCATGCCACGGCGCGGGTCTTGCCACCGAAGCAGTGCTTCGACACCCGTGATCTTGTGCTGGTCGGACACCTGAGCCTGGTAATGCAGCTCGAATTGCGCTTTCAGGAGTGCTTCGCGCAACGATGCTTCCAATGACACGCGCTCACTGACGGCGGCCTGCATCTTGGGTTCATAAAAGCGCAAGGTGTTTCGCCCTGCGGATTTCGCCTGGTACATCGCCAGTTCAGCACGCTTGAGGGGGTCATTGGCGTCTTCGTTTTTATCGCCAAACAGGGTCACGCCAATGCTGGCCGAGCTGTTGTGGAAAGACTCCCCGAACGGGTATGTCTTGTTCAGGGCCAGCAATATCTTCTTGCCGGTGACCTCTGCCTGCGAGGCGGCTTCGCGTGCACTGCTGGCCATTGATTCGAGCAAGATGACAAACTCGTCACCGCCAATGCGAGCGACGGTATCCCCTTCATGAACGCAATTGAGAAGATGCGATTTCACTTCCAGCAGCAGCGCATCACCCTTGTCATGCCCCAGCGTTTCATTCAGTGATTTGAAGCCATCCAGATCAACCAAAAGCAAGGCGCCGTGGCGTTGTTGGTGGACACTGGAAATCAGTGCCTGGTTCAAGCGGTCCAACAGCAGGCGTCGATTGGACAGGTTGGTCAGTGGGTCGTAAAAGGCCAGCCTGTGGATTTCGGCCTCGGCTTCTTTGCGGTCCGTGATGTCAGTGTGGGTGCCTATCATTTGCTGCACCATATTGGCGTCACTTCGTTTGACGACCATACCGCGTGTCAGTATCCATTTCCAGAAACCATTCTTGCAGCGTACGCGGTACTCGATGGATAGTTTTTCATTGCGGTCCCTGAAGAATGCGTGCATGGCATCCTCCAGTCTTGCTTTGTCATCCACGTGCACCAGTGAAACCCAATGGGACATGGTCGTTCGGTTGCCAAACTCGCCATAGCCAAACATTTCAACGTGGCCTTTTGAAAAGTAGAGCGCGTTGGTATCCAAATTCCAGTCCCAAACCGTATCGCCGCCACCCTCCAGCGCAAAGCTCCAACGCTTTTCGCTGTGCGAAAGCTCTTGCTTAAGGGTATTGATTTGCGAAAACTGCTTGCACCCGTGAATGGCGATGGCCAGTTTGGCGGCTATCAGACCTATTTCATGGCGTAACGCATCCGGTAACGGCGTGTTGCGCGCAAGGGCCAAGGCACCGTAAGCGGGTAGTTCCCAAACATTCACCCATCGGCCTTCCATACGCGTGGTTGCAGCGGGCCGCCACGCTTCTTGCGCAAGGTAGTGCTCCAGCGTTGCGGTAGGCGCGTTCCGTGGCAACCTGAATGCGGGCTCCACACATTCGCCATCCATCTCCATCACCCAGGCCATTGCGCAGTCGAGGCGTTTCAAGATGCCTGGAATACAGGCCTTGAGCATGTCGCCCATATCCAGGCTGGCGCCAATGGACATGGCCATTTCGTGCAGGATTTCCCTCTGGTAGAGCTTGTCGTCTTCCATCGCCTAAATCAAGCCGATCACTGCGGTCTTGTTGTAGAACTCCAAATAGTCTTTGCCACTGTTTGCAATTTCTCCGAGTGTCAGTGCCCCTATCGTTGGAATGTTCTCAATCCTGACCGCCTGCAGCTCCAGTGCAAACTGGTCTTCGAGAAATAGAAAGCGGGAAATGCAATCCACAATGAATGCTGCGTTTGCCGTGCTTTCGCCCATAGCAACTGTGGCAAGGTCGCGCGCTTTCGCCGCAGCAGCCAGCAGACTTTGCTGGTCACCGTGCAAGATGTGCACAAAAGCACCTTGGGGCACCTCACCCACGCACACCAGGTCTTCACCCATTGTCTTGAACGGGTCGCGTACCACCATTTCTGCGCCCAGTTTGGCAATGCCGAAGGGATAGCGTTTGGCAATGGCAAAGAAGTCTTCGTTGGCGAATGTGAAACTGGAATGCGCTTCAACTGTTTCGCGGTAAACCTCGAAGGCAGGTCGCCAGTCGAGTGTGTGAATCACGTTGCCAGTCGAAGATGTGACCTTGAGCCCTTCGGAAATGGCTTGCCATCCATGGCCTACACCAATGCCGCTGGGCAAGTCGAACAAGGCCAACACTGCGGCGTCCTGAAACAAGCCCTGGTTGCACAACACACATGGCTTGGGTACAAATGACAAAGAGCCGCAGCCCGCACCGAGGTAGTTCAGATCCAAACCAAAACTATTGAACAACGCGTCAATCAGTGTGCCAATACGGGAAGCAAATCCATCGACAAAGACAAACATGGTTTGTGCTTTTTCACTGCTCGTAGCGGTGAAGCCGTTGGCTAGCGTATCGTCTAAATCCTGTGACGAAGTAGAGACGCCCTCGATCAACACAACCTGGGGACGGGTTGGCAGGCCGATCACCAAATTTCCGATGGATAAGTGTTCCTGCTCAAAAATAATTTGTGGAAAAACCCCACCCACCAGGGGCTTGCGGGTTGATTGCAGCAGGGGGTTGAGTGTTTCGGGTGTGAATCCGTTCGCATCACAGGAAAGTATCAGGATGCCACTTACACCCGCATCGGCATCCATTTGGTCCAATAGCGCCTTGAGGGCTTCTGTGGTTCCCAGTCGATCCAGTGTGATTTTCATCCAACGCATTCTAGGGGGACCAGATTAAGCCTTGCAACCCGAACTAACCAGAACCTGTTGGAAGGTTGGTGGCCATGCTGTTGGAGCTGGGTCAGACCCTGAGGTGCGGGTAAGTACGTGGATTGATCACTACCGCCGTGAATCATACTAGTGGCCCTTTTGCTGCACTGTTGGGCACCAGCGAGGATTCCCTGTGAAAGAAGATCATCTATGGCAACACTCACTGCACACACTCCTGTCAACCACCGGCTCTCCGTCATGGAGAAAGTTGGCTATAGCCTGGGCGATCTGGCCGCCAATTTGATTTTTCAAACGCTGCTGACATTTCTCGCATTCTTCTACACCGATGTGTATGGCCTGGCGCCGGCCAAAGCGGCCGGCATCATGGTGGTGGGGGGTATGGTGGGCGCGCTTTTTACACCAGTCATGGGCATCATTGCAGACCGCACCAAAACGCGCTGGGGAAAGTTCAGGCCGTGGCTGCTGTGGACGGCGGTGCCTTTTGGTGCGCTGGCGCTGCTGGCGTTTAGTACGCCAGACCTAAGCCCGGACGGCAAGTATCTGTATGCATTCACCACCTACATTTTGTTGCTGCTGGTCTATGCAGCTAACAATCTGCCGTACTCCGCACTCAGCGGCGTTCTGACGGGCAGCATGGCCGAGCGCAATAGCTTGTCATCCTACCGGTTTGTCGCTGTCATGGTCGCGCAATTTGTGATTCAGGTCTTGCTGCTACCGTTGGTTCTGATCTTGGGGGGAGGCGACAAGGCCACCGGGTTTCGCAACACCATGATGCTGTTTTCATCGGTTGGCACGGTCTTCTTTCTCATCGCATTTTTTACCACCAAAGAACGCGTGCTACCAGTTGTTGAAACGCGCTCCAGCATCCGGCAAGATGTTTCCGATTTGATCCGAAATGGGCCGTGGATCGTCATGTTGCTGGTTACTTTTTTGCTCTTTTTTAGCCTTGCGCTTAAAGGCGGCTCATTCATTTACTACTTCAAGAATTACATCAGCGAGCCGGGGCTTGCTGCGTTCTTGCAAGGGATCGGCTTCAACGGCTTGATTGCCAATATCAACAGCGCGTTGGGTCAGGTTGGTCTGGGTGAATTCAAGTGGCCCAAGGATGCTGCTACCTCCGGCTTTAGCCTCTTCAATGGCTGCGGCATCATCACCATGATTATTGGTATTGGGTTTTCCAAAAAGCTCGCGGACAAGTTTGGCAAGCGGAATGTTTTTGGCTACGCGCTCTTTGCATCGACGCTTTTTGTCTTTGCTTTCTACTTCTATCCTGCCGACAACATTGGCCTGATGTTTGTGTCCCACATCCTGCGTGGCTTCTTCTATGGCATCACAATTCCCTTGCTGTGGGCCATGATTGCTGATGTGGCGGACTACTCTGAATGGAAGAACGGCCGCCGCGCCACGGCCATTATTTTCTCGGCGATGATTTTGGGGCTCAAGGCGGGCTTGACCGTTGGCGGTGCAGTGGTGGCAGGGCTGTTGGCGCTGTATGGCTACGACGCTAAATTGCCGGCACAGTCGGCTGAAACGCTGCAAGGCATCTTGCTGTCGGTCAGCGTGTATGCATCCATTCCATTTTTTGCGGCTGCCGGTTTGATGTATTTCTACACCATCAACAAGGCGCTTGAGACACAGATTGAGAATGACATGGCGCAGCGTAGAAAGGCTGCTGCGGAAACCTAGATGCGCACCCGTCCCCAAAACACATCTTGCAATGAGTGCCCCCGCGAGTGACATGCCGTTGCCAGATGCCGAAGGTTGGCTTTCGATCCAATCAGCGATTGACGCGCAAGCCGCGGAACGACTCTCTCGTGTTGCGCCAGTACAAAAGCTCTCGCTGACCGAAATTCCGCTCGTGACTGTGCAGCAGGCCAAGCGGCTTATGCACGTGTCGGTAGAACACCTTTGGTTGTGGTGCAACGTGACGCGGCGTGCCATGCGCTATGTGGTTCAGATGCCGGGGCTGCACACGCTGGATGTGCTGCATGTGCGTGGACCTGGTGCCATGGCTGGTTTCAGTCGTGCAGAACACCTGCAAGTGTTTCGTTCTAACTTGGGGTTAACGGAACAAGACCTCATGCAAGTCGCCCAGTGCGGGCAATTGCGGGAGCTGGGTGCGCAAAACGCTGAGATTTCGGGAGAGTCTCTCGCGGCAATCCTGGCGTTGCCCCAACTCACCACGGTAGATCTGGAAGCCACTCGCTTCGATAACCGCATGGCCAAAAAGCTTGCTCGGTCGCAATCGATTACGTCACTGGATTTGGGCGGGACACGCATCACTGGGCAAGGGCTTGCATACTTGGTGCAGATGCAACAACTGCGTGCTCTGGATCTTTGGGCCACAGACCTCAGCGAGCGCGACCTGCAACTGTTGCTGCAACTCCCCCATTTGGAATACCTGTCGTTAGGTAACTACTACGGCATGCCTCCACGCAATGCTGATGCCATCACCCAATTGATTTTGGATGCCCCTAGTTTGAAGCGAGTCTGGCTGGACGGAATGCCACTCGATGCATCACAAAAAGCCGCATTGGAAAAAAAGCTCGATTCACTGCAACTGAGTGTGGGTTGATCCAGCGGGACTCATGCCAGCAAAGTGGCCGCCAGCGCGAGCAACGCTGGCACGGTCTGCACAAACAAGATGCTGCGCTTCACCGTCAGCGCGCCCCACACCCCCGCCACCGCTACGCAGCTCAGGCCGTAGACCATGAAGGCGTGGCCGGTTGCCGCGTTGGGCACCAGAAATCCGCAGGCCAATGCCGCCGCCAGAAAGCCGTTGTAGCAGCCTTGGTTGGACATGGCTGCCTTCATGATGGCGGCCTTTTCTGCATTGAGTCCAAACACCTTGCGGCCACGGGTTTCAAACAAAACCGTTTCCAGCAAGAAGATGTAAACGTGAATTAGCAGGACGAGGCCGGTGAGGACGGTGGCGGCAATTTGCATGAGTGGGTTTCCTTTGGCAATGGTGGGGGTATGGCTCTTCGGTTTGGTCGAAGCCTTGCGGCTTTGGATTATCCGAGATTGTCTATTGGCCCTTCGCATGTGTCCCGCTGTGGGGCGTGGGCTGTCGCACGGCGGGCGACGTGCCAGTCGGTCTCTGGCTCGTCACGCCACCCGCATACGCTGCGCGTGCAATTGCGTGCTGTAGGTGATTACGGCGCAGTCGCCACCCACCGCGCCCGCAGCAGCGCCAGCGCAGCCGCGGCATGCACCGCAGCCACTACCGTAGCCAGCCCACTGCCAGCCATCAGCGGCTGCGCCAGACCCAGCAGCAGCTTGCCACCCATTGCACCCATGAGCCACGGCAGCAGGCCCCAGAGCACCAGCATGGCCACCAAAAATGCCATCAGTGGCCGTTTGCTGTTGGGCGCAAATGCGAAGTACAGCGCCAGCGCGCAGTCGCGCACGGCCAGCAGCACGATGCACAACGGGTGCCATTGCAACTGCTTGATCCAGTCGTCGTGGGTAATGGCTGGTGTGTCCATGGTGAGCATCACCCAAGCTGCAAATGGCAGTGCCAGCGCCAGTGTGCCGGGCCACAGCGGTAGCTGCTGCAAGGCCGCGCGCCACTGTTGATTGACCAAGCGGGCGACGACGCGCTGCCACAGCGGGCGCGTCTGCGGCTCGGTTAGCAGCGCAGCATAAGTGAGCGCCATGCAGCTTGCCATGCCAAACAGACCAAAGAACTGCGCATGGTGGCCGGTTGCAAAACCCGTGGCATACAGCGTGGCAATGAGCGCGAGTGCGGGCCAGCCCCAGGGCAATTGCCGCACGCAGAGCACTTCGGCCATGGAGCGCCAGGCTGCAACCAATGCACACGCTGTAAAGCATGCGACGGATGCAACCGTAAAACCCATACTGCCGAACGAATGGTTCCACCACGTTACGGCGGGCCCGCCCATGGTTGTCATCAACGGCCCGATGGCAGACCAGACGACCACCAACAAGGCCCACACGCCACCGCGGCGCACCACACGCCCACCGAGCTTGACCAGTTGCAAATTAACAGCGATCAACATGGCGGGTAAAAAAATGCCAACCAACACTGCGCCCAATACCTTCAGCCCCAAGTGCGCACGGTATTCGCCCAGCACGGCACTGGGCACAGCTACCAGCAAACACATGGCACCACCATACCAACCATAGGCACTGGCACCAGCCAGCTTGCCCCATGTCATGGCCCAGGGTTGCATGGCGCTCAGGCGCTGCTGGTCCCAGGTGCGCTCGGTGATTTCGTCGATGACGCTGGCACCTGCAGCGAGCGTGCCCATGCCCCACACCAACACCAGGAACAGCACGGCACTAGCTACTGCCAACGCGTCAGCACGGTCTCTTGCGACTGCAGAAAGTGCCACCGCCGCGAAGCAGGCAAGCAGCAGTGCTGGCATGAGTGCCAGGCGGTTGGGAGAAAACTGCAACCACAGTTGACGGCGAAATTCGGGGTTCATGCGTGCACCTTGTTAGGGTTGGCTGCGCCACTGCGCTGGGCGGCCAGAGATTTCAAGTACGACTGTTGCAGGTTTTCGGTGACGGGTGCAATCACGCTCAAGGCGTGGCCTGCTGCCACGCAAGCTGCTACCAGTGCTGCCTGAGCGGCTGCATCGCCACTAAATCCGATCACTACACCTTGATGGTCTGCACCGTGTGTTTCAACCTGCACCCGATGGACGCTGGGCTGGCCTTGGAGCCATGTGACTAAGCTTGCATCACCTGTGGCAAATTCCAGATGCAATGTGCGCTCTGGCTTGCCATTGCTGCCGGGTACAACGACGTGCCCCAGTGCCCTGTGCTCCAGCACACGGCCCTGGTTGAGTGCCAGCATGTGGGTGGAGTAGGCGTCCAACTCGGCCAAGATGTGGCTGGAAACCAGCAGGCTCATCCCCTGCGCCTGCAAAGCCTTGAACACGTCGGCCAGCGCATCGCGGGCCTCGGGGTCCAGGCCACTGGCAGGCTCGTCCAGCAACAACACCTTGGGCGCGTGGATGATGGCCTGGCCGATCGCCAGCCGCTGGCGCTGCCCGCGCGACAGCGTGGCCGCCGTGCTTTGCAGCTTGTCACCCAGCCCTAAGCGCTTGGCGGTGTTCTGCACGGCCTGGGGTACAGCGCGCGGTGGCAGACCCTGTGAGCGCGCCGCGTATTCCAGGCCTTGCGCCACTGTCAAATCACTGTACAGGCCAAAGTTGTCGGACAAATATCCCAACAAACGGTGCGCTTCACGCGGGGCCTCATACACGTCGAGCCCCGCTACCCGCACGCTGCCCGATAGCGGTGTTTCCAGCGCTGCAATGCAACGCAGTAGTGTGGTCTTGCCAGCCCCGTTGGGGCCCACCAGTGCGGTCACCGTGCCCGGTGCAATGGACAGGCTTACGCGGTCTAGCGCACGAAAACCGGGGTAGTCGAAAATAAGGTCGGTGACCTCAATGATGGATGTGCTCACAGTGCCTCCTGAATCCCGTCAACTGTAGCGCTATTTTGTTGCCCCCACGCTGTGCCGCTGCGCGGGTCGCTGCCCCCTGTGGGGGCGCGGCCTTGCTCGGGGCGGCCCAGCGCGGCGGCCCTATTTTTAAGGATGCATCGGTTTGACCCACACACTGGAACAACTACGCAGCGGCGCGCTGGCCGGCACACGGCGACTGGATCTGTCGTGCGGCCTGCGTGCAGTGCCGCCTGAAGTGTTTGATCTGGCGGACACGCTGGAGGTGCTCAACCTCTCTGGCAATCAGCTCAGCACATTGCCCCACGATCTGCCGCGCCTGCACCGGCTCAAGGTCATTTTTTGCTCAGACAACCCGTTTACCGATTTGCCCGAAGTACTGGGCGACTGTGCTGCACTGCAGATGGTGGGCTTCAAGGCCTGCCACATTGCGCATGTGCCCGGTGCTGCATTGCCTGCAGCATTGCGCTGGCTGATCTTGACAGACAACGCGGTGGTCGCCTTGCCGGATGCGTTGGGCGAGCGGCCCGCCTTGCAAAAGCTGATGTTGGCGGGCAATCAATTGCACGAACTACCCGATGGCCTGGCCAATGCACAGCGACTGGAGTTGTTGCGCATTTCGGCCAACCGGTTCACGCAATTGCCGTCGTGGTTGACTGCGCTGCCGCGCCTGAGCTGGCTCGCAATGGCGGGCAATCCGCTGGGGTGGAACCGCACAGTGCCCGCCCCACGCGGCCGCGTGCCGTGGGCTGCATTGCAAGTAGAGGGCTTGCTGGGTGAGGGTGCTTCGGGCCATATCTATCGCGTGCAGCGTGCAGAAGGCGCAGATGCCATGGCCCTCAAACTGTTCAAAGGCGCTGTGACCAGTGATGGCTTGCCGGAACACGAATTGGCAGCTTGTTGGATGGCTGGCGAACACCCGGCGCTGTGCACGCCACTTGCCGAATTGACAGACCATCCGCAAGGCACGCAAGGTCTGTTGATGCCCTTGATCCCACCCCGTTTCAGAACCCTGGCTGCTCCACCTAGTCTGGAGAGTTGCACGCGCGATGTGTACTCGACAGGGCTGCAGATTCCCGCCCCAAAAGTGTTGCGCGTGGCGCAGACCATCGCAGAGGCGCTAGCCCTCTTGCACCAGCGCGGCGTGATGCATGGCGACTTGTATGCCCACAATATTCTGTGGGACCCAGCCACAGGCGATGCCTTGCTGAGCGACTTTGGCGGGGCAACGCTCTTGCCAACCGATCAACCTGCCCTGCGCGATGCGCTGCTGCAGCTGGAAGCGCGGGCATTCGGTTGCCTGCTGGAGGAGCTGCTGGCCCATGCTGAGCCAGAGGCTGGTTGTGCTGCCGCTTTGCAAGCGATGCGCGCATTGGCGCATGACTGCTTGCAGGCCACACCGTTTGTGCGTCCTAGCATGGCTGAGGTGGTGGCGCGGCTGTCACATTCGCATTGAAAATTCCGGTGATGGCGCAGGCACATCTGGCTGCTTGTGTGCCCTGAAATACTGTGCGTGCGAGTCTGGGCTTGGCGTTGCAGGATCCAGCTTTGAGAAAACTCCGCCGGGGATGCGGACCAAATCATGGATTTGGTCCAAAGTTGTTCCTGCATTGAGTTCCAGAATCTTGATTCCCTGGCTGTTAGCAATGGCAACGCGGCCACTGTCCAGTGTGCTGCATTCAAATACATTGCCCGTTTTTGGGTTAGTAATTTCGCTGGTATTGCGCGGCTCTAGGGAGTCCTTGCCTACTACCGAAGCAATGAATGCGTTCTCGGCGTTGTCAAGATACGGTTGTAGCTTTTGTTGCCCGCTGTCTAGATAGGGTTGGGCTCTGTCCATTCCAGCGCTAATGTAGGGCTGAAGGGACGACTGCACAGTCTCCAGCAACGGTTGCAACTTTCTTTGCGTAATTTCTAGGTAGGGTTGAATCTTTTCTTGTGCAATGTCCAGGTAATTGGAGACTTTTGCAATGTTTTCTGCAAACTCATTGATCGGTACCTCCTTGCCATTGATGGTGACCGACGCTATCTCGCCATACTGCAAATTGATAGAACCCTGCCATGCGAGCCCCGTCCATATCTTCATATCCGTCTTTTTGACCGCTGCGCCAACGCTTTCACCTGTATCGCGAATGTGTTCTGAAGTGATCGGTATATGCAGTTTCTCTTTTGCTGATCCAAACACTGCAGTCCCCGCTCTTCCCCAGGGGGCCTTTTTGGCGGCCAATACGGCAGCATCAGACAGAGCGTATGCAGCGCCTCCCATCACATCAATCGACAACACTTGTCCCGACGTCTTGTTGGCCTTGATCTTTTCTTCAAGCTCCGCAATCTGGCTTGCAACCTGCTCAGGTGAACCCATCGAGCGGCGAATGCTGCCCATTACGCTCACTGCGCCGGCAGGGGTTTCGACTTGATAGCCAAGACCCAAGCCAAAGCGTCCGGTGCCGTCTTCATGTGTTCCCAAGAGATTGATCTTGGACGTGCCGAGCTTCTTCATACTTGCCATACTCACCACGATGCCGGGCGAACTGTCAAATGGCGTGATCCGCAAAAAGGTAAGGGATGTGCTTGGCAGGGGGCTTACGTGCGCAGTGGATGCAATGGACAGCGCATACGAAAGTTTGGGGAACTTGAATGCGACGGGATTTTTGGTCGAAACGCCATAGACCGTGCCAGACGGCAGCCACGAAGCAACCGTATCCTTCCAACTTGATTCGTTAGAGACTGGTTTCGCTTCTTGGCCGGCGGGAGTTGCTGCGATCGATCCACTAAGGTCGATCCTCTTTTCATCGATTAGTGGATTTTCAAAATTCAGAATAGGTTCAGTGCCAGTGCCAGTGCCAGTGCCAGTGCTGGGTTGGCTGCTATTGACTGGATATTCACTGAGGAGCTTTGTGAGGTTGTCGGTACCGACGCCATTTGTGTTTGCATCAAGCCCATAAATTTCAGTTCGCAGTGGCAGAGGACTGGTGTCGCCCTTGTCTGCGCCGTGAGCCAGACGATCTTCCGCGTGCGTGTTTGGGTGCACATCGATATGGCTGCCAACGCGCAGCTTTGTCGGGTCTTTCAGCCCCAGGTGCGCGGCATCCTCCGGGGTAACTCCATAGCCCAGGCCATGCGTGAACTCGGTAAACCCAAGGTGCTTTTCGCTCGGCCCACGTTCTAGCCAATATTGGTAGATGGTGTCATTGCGTTGGACAATTTTTGTATCTTGTGTATTCGCATCGACCGGGTGGTCATTGGCGATGGATTTTTTCGTCGTCATGGCATTGCACGCGTCATAGTGGCCGCCTTGAAGGGTTGACCCGTTCGCATGGCGGGTTCAAGGACGCTTCAAGCGGACTTGCGGAGTGGTTGTTTAGGGGAGTTTGACACCCTGGGATGACCTTTTCATGACAAGAAAGTGGTGGCTGCTGTAACGACCGTGAGCAGTGGCCTGCAAGCAGTTCGATTTCATGCAGGCAAAATGCCACCATGAATGTTTTGTTTGAATTGCTATTTGGTGTGCTGCGTGCGGTGGTGAAGTTGGCGTTGCTGCTGTTTACGCTACTGTTCTTGCTGGCCGTGCTTTGTGTTGGTCTGATGCTGGTGTTGGTCGTGCTGGTGCGCTATCTGTTGACGGGTCGCAAGCCTGCCCTATTTGCAACAGTATCCCGGTTCAACCAGGCTGCGCAGCACTTTAGGCCCCGGGCATGGCCGGGGCATGGCCCTGCAGGTGCGTCACGCAGTGGGACCGATTTGGATGATGTGGTGGATGTACAGGCGCATGAAGTGCGCACGCCGTTGGCCCCGCCGCAGCCCCCCCAACCGAAGTCTACGGAGCTCTAGCTGTAAGACCCAATAGGTGGGGGCAGGTCATCGTCGCGGTAGATTTCGTACTCGTCCCATGCATCCATGCCAAAGTGTTCGTCACACAGGTCAGCAATGTCATCGAACGATGTAAATTCGGTGCAGAACATCACGGTCTGGAACACTTGCCGATAGGTTTGCCCTGAGGCGTCTTCCAGTTCACCAGCTGGGTCTGGCACATGCTTGCAGCAGTGCACCCACACATAGTGCCCTTCGAGCTCGTCTTCCACGATATGCGCGCCCAGTGAGAAGGCTTCTTCCACCGGGTCATTCCAGGTTTTGTGCAAGCGGTAGGTCGTGCCGTGCTGGGGGTGTGCGGGGTCCAGTTCTAGCTCCAGCGTCTGCCAGTTGTGGGAAATCTGGTCCGCCACATCGGCAAGCTCTTGCTGGGTGATGTCGCCTTCCCAATACACGTCAGTAATGTGGTGCGATGCACCAACCTTACCGTCCCACAGGCTGGCCTTGTGCTTCATAACTTCTGGATGCATGCAAATTCTCCGTTGTTCGGGTATGCACTGTAGCGCAGGTTATGGCGTGTTCGGCTGCGCTTGTTCGGCGCAGCCGATGGGCTAGTGGTGCCGCGTCCTACTTTTAGTTTAAAAGCTCAGCGGGAATGTTGCCCCCATTCGCCGCCAGCTTTTGCAAGACCGTTTTGTGCAACCACATGTTCATTTGCGCCGAGTCGCCCATCTTTTCACTGGGGCAGCCCAACTCCGTTGCCAATTCTTTGCGTACAGCTAAGGTGCAATCAAGGCCCAACAGTTTTAGCAGGTCGACGATGGATGTTTTCCAGTTCAACTTTTCGGCATGGGCGGCGGATAGTGCAGCAAGTTTCGCCATCACGTCCACTTCGCTGATGGCAATGGGTGCGACGGCCGCTGGTGCGGCGGGCGCAGCGTCTGCAACTGGTGCGGACGGCTGAACTGCAATTGCTTCTTCATGCTTGTCGCCGAATCCGAGTTTGGAAAGAATGTTGCTAAAAATGCTCATGGTGATTCCTAACGATAGGTAGTGGTGGGGGTGGTGTTGATAAACGAATGCAATTCATCTTAACTGCCCCGCGTGACGACTAACAACACTGCGTTGTGGAACCCGTAGTAGTTTGTGGGTCTTTTTGTATTTCTCGCATCGGCTACAGGCAGGCCATTCAAATAACAGGATCAGTGGGCTGGGCGAGTGCTGGCTATGTGAGCCAAAGAATTTCAGCAACTGATGTCCGCAACAGTTCTACCAACTCCGGGTCCATGTAGCGGTAGTCATCAGGAATATCCAGCACGTGGATGACCTTGCCGTCCAACACGCCGCGGTATTGCGCGAGCAAGCGTGACTTGTGCTTTTCTTCCATCGCAAAAATCACTTCAGCCCATGCCACGTCGGCATCGGAGACGGGGTGGCGCGCATTGGTGCTGGTGCCGCCTGAGCGCACCGATAGACCCGGGTGCCTGCGCCAAATGTGCTCGGCGGTCGGGCTGCGCCATTGGTTTTTGCTGCAGACGAAGAGGATGTTCATGGTGGTTTCACCGCTGACCGACGGTCAAACTACTGGCTGGCGCGCGTTGAGCGTTGCTTTTCAGTCGACATGTACCTTGACGGGTGTCGCACTGACCACGTTATCCCATCCATTGGCGTCTACGCCATCGATGACGACCAAGTACATGTCAAGATCGCCGCTTGGCAATCCCTTGGTGTTGAGCCGCACAGTGATATTGGTATTCCACGCGGTCCAGTCCTGCAGGGCTCGGATGCTGGCGTCCGATAGCGCTGGTTTGTCCCGCAACTCCACTCTTTTCCAGCCACTGTTGGCCACGTTCCCAACAATAACGCGGCTGTCGTCTGAATAGAGCTCACGAACTTGGGGTGCGGGCAGCCCGTTGTCTACGCCGCTTTCGGCTTGAGCAAAATTACCAAAGTAGTTTTGCTCAACAAAATACCGAAGCCGCAAAGTGGGTTCGGTGTAGATACGCTCCGTCTGTTTGTTCTGGCTGATCCAGGTTTTGCCATTCTTGTGAACACGGGTAATCATTTTTCCGTCTTGCAGTCCTTGCGTTCCCGTAAACACCATCATTTCCATGAGCGCCCAGTCTGAATTGGCGTCAGCTGCCTTGCCACCATAGTAGACCGATTGATCGCTCGCGGAGCGATTGACAAATGTCATGACGCCAGCGTTCGGGTAGTTGGGCCACTGGTGTACTTTGATTTCTGTGTCAGTGTCGGTCACAGAGTTTTGCCAACTAACGCGTTCGTGCTTCCACTGATAGCTTTTGGTGTAGGGTTGACCATCGAGTCGCATTACATTGCGCACCCAATGGGCCTTGTAGAAGTAGCGTTGCTCGGTAATGGCAAATCCGGGGTCGTATCGACGCACCGCGTTGTATTGTTGGTCATTTTCTGGTGTAAAAAGAACTTTTCCACGCTTGGCATCGAGGGCTACTGTGGTGGGCCCGCCCAAATTATTGAAGGTCCATCCGGCACCATTGGTCATGGTCTGACCGATTGACTTGCTGTCTATCAAGCCATTCATGCCACCCAAAAACGTGTGGGTAACGTTGTTATCGCCATAGTTCCCAGTCAGCTCCACCGAGTCACCATGCCGGCGAAGGACGGCATTTGGAACGATGGCCGATGTGCTGGCCTGCAGAGTGGGGCTTGCAGGTGACATTCCGCCAGCCGCATCACTAGCCTTGACGGACAAACCGTACGTGGTGCTTGCGGTTAGTCCGCTCAGGGTCATGGTATTGGTCGTAGCGGAACCTGCAAGTACGCCATCTTTGAAAACGTCATAGCGCGTCACTGCCACGTTGTCTGTGCTGGCTGTCCAGCTCAGCGTCAAGCTATTGCTGTTGAAATTGCTCGCAACCAAATTGCTTGGTGCCGTGGGCGGCGTTGTGTCGGCTACTGCTGGTGCAGTGACTGTAGGGGGCGTCACGACAGGCGCCGCAACTGATGGGCTTTCACTTGCAGTTGATGCGGTGAGCATTCCACTGGCAGCAGACGCATTTTCTGCGAAATCAAACGCCTTGATGTTGACGGCGTATGTAGTGTTGGGGGAAAGGCCCGACAGGTCAATGGACGTTTGGTTGGTAGTGGCTACCAAAGTGGGACCAATGTAAATCTCATAGCGCGTTACGGCGACGTTGTCTGTGCTTGCTGTCCATCGGATGGAGAGCGTGGACGCAGAGCTTCGCGCCAACGTCAATCCAGCAGGCGCGGTGGGCGCAGTTGTATCGGCGGGCGCGCTGGCGGCCGGAACTACAGCCACAACAGTGCTAGTGGCCGGAGGGTTCAATGGCATCAGGCCGCCAGATGGCGTGCTGGTGGTGTTGCTAGAACCGCCACCGCAGGCAGACAGCGACAGAGCGATCCAGTAGAGGGAATATTTGGGGACGAGGTTCACAAGTTTGCGCAGGGTTTAAAAATGGAGGACCAACGGGTCCCTTCTTGGCATCATCCAACCATAGCGTAGTTAAGTGCCCCATTCGGCCGCCAAGACTCTTGCGTCAGGTGTTTACGGTGCAATTTATACATTTGCTTACATGTTCGCGCAACCGTTGTCCTGAATGCGTTTCCGTCGTCCAACGGTTTTAAACAGATTGCAATTGCTGTGCTCTTCGGAAGATTGTTAAACGTCTATCTGGTGTCTTTGGGCGATGGTGCACTCTTGACTCCCGCACCACGCACTTCCAATTTGACCTCGTCCAGCACCTTGCCTTTCACGTCGGCAATCTGCACCACATGGCGTCCCGGCCAGGGTAGCCATTGGGCAGAGTTTCCTCTGGCAAACACCT
>CAYXWW010000050.1:16495-22074 GCA_964468905.1 uncultured Rhodoferax sp.
GTCCATCAACCAGCGTACCGCATGGCCTTCTGCTTGAAGGCGCACGCGCTGGTGCGCGGGGGGAATGTCGGGGTCTAACGCAATGATGGTGCCAGTGGTCGGCGCGGTAATGCGGGCGGGCTGCTGGCGGGATGCTTGTGAGTCATTTAGGCCGGTAGCCCTCGAATTATTTTCTTCAATAGCTCCTGAATTCATAGCAAAACTGGTTTGCTCCGTTCCCTGTAGAAACCACTCGGTGCGGGCTGCTTCCAGTGGCATGGCTGCGCTGGTGCGGGTGCCGGGGTCTGCAAATTGCACCGGCGCTTGCACCAGGCCTGCAGGTGGCTTGGGTGCGCGGCTGGGCTGGGTGGTGTGCAGGTAGCGCATCAAGGCGGCCCAAATGGGGGCTGCGCCGGTGGTGCCGCTTACGTCCCACATGGGTGCGCCGCTGGCATTGCCCACCCACACGCCCACCGTGTAGCGCTGCGACCAGCCCATGGCCCAGTTGTCACGCATGTCCTTGCTCGTGCCGGTTTTCACTGCTGTCCAGAAGCGGGTTGCCAGCACGCTGTCGGTGCCAAAAGTGCGGGCACGCGCCAGCGGGTCACTCAGGATATCGCCCACGATGAAGGCAGCGCGGGCGTCTAGCGCCTGTGCAGACGGCGCGGGCACAGTGGTGGTTGGCGTAGCCGCGGGTGATGTACGAGCAGTGGGGCGGCTGGCGCGCAAGGTGAGCGTTGTGGGGCCCACGCGTCCGCCATTGGCCAGTGCGCGGTAGGCATTGGTTAGGTTGAGCAATGACACTTCGGCACTGCCCAAGGCGAGGCTGTAGCCGTAGAAGTCTCCTGTTTCCTTCAACGGCAGGCCCAACTTGACCAGTTGTTTGTGAAATGCATCGGGCGTCACCATCACCAGGGTCCGTACGGCTGGCACATTGAGCGATGCGCCCAGCGCTGTGCGGGTCGATACCCAGCCCTTGAACTGGTGGTCGTAGTTCTGCGGAATGTAGAGGCCGCCTGCAGTCTGGATTTGCGTGCCCGAGTCTTCCAGTAACGATGCGGCGGTAATGCGCCGCTGTGCAAGGGCCTGCGCATAGAGGAATGGTTTCAGCGTGGAGCCGGGCTGGCGCAGCGCAGTCACATAGTCCACCTCAGCCGCTCCACTGATGTCACCGGACGACCCCACCCAGGCCAGTACCTCGCCCGTGGTGTTGTCCAGCACCACCAGCGCAGCGTCTTCCACATGGCGGCCCGCCAACTCGCGCAGGTGTTGCTGCAGGGTTTGCACGGCAAAGCGTTGCAGAGGCGCGTGCAGCGTGGTCGCTATCTTCGCGGGTGCTGCGCCGGTCGCTACCACCCGCCTGGCCACATGCGGCGCAATGCCTTCGCTGCTGGCATAGTCGCGTCGCTGCAAAGCGCCGGTGGTGAAAAGGTCTAGCGCTTCGCAGTCGGCATTGGGTTTGTCTGTGCTGCTCTTTTGCAGGCTCTTGAGCACGTCGCAGGCGCGTTGCGCCACCTTTGCGGGTGTGGCGTTGGGCGCACGCACGAGCGCAGCGGCCACGGCTGCCTCGCGTGCGTCCAGCCCGTGCGGCGCTTTGCCAAACAGGGTCTGGCTCATGGCGTCTATGCCCACCAACTCGCCCTTGAACGGCACCAGGTTCAGGTAGGCCTCCAGAATCTGGTCTTTGCGCCAACCGCGCTCCAGCAGGGATGCTGACACGGTTTGCCCCAACTTCTGCACCACGCTGCGCCCGCTGTTGCCCCGCTTCAAATCTTCATCGAGCAGGCCCGCCAGTTGCATGGTGATGGTGGAGGCGCCGCGCGTCTTGCTGTTCCACAAATTGCCCCATGCCGCTGCGGATACGCTTTGCCAGTCAACCTTACTGTGCTCGTAGAAGCGCTTGTCTTCGCTCAACACCAGTGCCGTGCGCAAGGCAGGGGAGACGTCGGTCAGTGCGACCCACTGCCCACGGCGCACGGTAGCGTCAGTGCGCAAGCGGTGCAGCACTTCGCCACGGCGGTCCAGGATCAGGGTGTCTGAGGGCTTGTAGGCGGACCTTACTTCATTAAATGTGGCTGTAGCCCTGGCAGAATGTGCCGTGGTAGCTATCAAAACTGCAGCGATGCACGGCTGAAGGATTTGAGTGACCCGTAAGAATGGCGTCGACCGTTGTTTAATGGAGCCCTTGTTTTGCGGAGTAACCATGATTCCTATCGGCGGTGGCATTTTTGCTCTGATGAATCTCATCGCGTTGTTCAGCGCTTGCGCGGCGATCTGGGGCATCTCAATTTACATGCGGTACCAATTGTCGCCCGCGTTTCGGTTGGCGTACCGAGCACGGGTGTGGCGCAATGGCATAGGGTCTGCGCTCCTAGGGGTGCTTTCGCTTCCGACTCTCTGGACTCTTCCTACGATGATAGACAGCTATTGGAACGACTGGCAGCGCCAGCGGTGGGATCAGCAATTCACCAACACACGCATGGCTCTGGAGGCAGACGATCTCGATGCTTTCAAGGAGGCGCTGGCACAGTGCGCGCGTTGCTTGAATATGCCGGCGGATTTGCACCACGCCGGTTACAAAAAGTACGACGAATACATTGCCGCTGCGCACGCGGCCCATGCTACGCGCGTTGCCAGTTATCTGCAGGAACTCAATAGTCAAGAAAAGGCTGGGCCGGCCCGCCAGGGCTGGGCTGTAGTAGAGATGCCGCCGGCGCGCAAGTGATGCGGCGCGAAGTGTTCGAGCCCACTAATGGCATGATTGCCTGTGCCTTAAAAACATTTCACCAGAGCCCCTTGCCATGAAAGCAATTCTGCAAAGCGCCTATGGCGAGCCTTCCGATCTCCTGTCAGTCGGTGAAGTCCCCACGCCAATCCCCGCACCCGGCGAAGTGCTGGTGCGTGTGCACGCAGCATCGGTGCATGCAGACGTGTGGCATGTGGTGAGGGGTTGGCCTTGGGTCCTTCGGCTCATGGGTGGCGGCTATGCCAAACCCAAGAATCCCATCCCTGGAACCGACATGGCCGGCGTGGTGGTGGCCTTGGGTGCGGGCGCTTCACACTTTCAGGTGGGGGACCCTGTGTTTGGAGAATGCGTCAAAGGTATTCAGTGGGTCAATGGAGGTGCCTTTGCAGAGTATGTGGCGGTGGCGCAAAACGTGTTGGCGCGCAAGCCCGACAACGTCAGCTTTGAGCAGGCGGCCAGCGTGCCCACACTGGGCCTTATTGCCTGGCACAACCTCATGGGCCATCGCCCCTGGCGCAGCGGCCAGCACGTGTTGATCAACGGAGCGGGCGGCGGCGTGGGGGCTGTTGCCCTGCAGCTAGCCAAAGCCCATGGCGCAACGGTGACGGCAGTGGAGCACACCAGCAAACTTGACATGGTGCGTGCCCTGGGTGCAGACCACGTGGTGGACTACACCCGCGATGATCCCACCCAAGGCAGTGCCCGCTACGACTTTATTCTGGACGTTGCGTCCACGCTCGATATCGGAGATTGCGCGCGCGTGCTCCATCCGGAAGGCGTGTATATCTTGATTGGTCACGACCACTACGGTGCCTCGCGGGCCAAAGTGTTTGGCAGTGGAATACCGGCCTTTTTGAGGCTGGCACTGCGCACCCCGTTCAACCCGCACTTGATCAAGCCCAATATGTCTCCACCCGACAAACAAGCGGGCATGGCTTTGTTTGCTGACCTGATGGCCAAGGGCTTGCTGACGCCCATGGTAGACCGGGCTTACCCCTTGGAGCAAGCGGTGCAGGCCATGGCGTACTTGCAAACCGGGCAGGCGCGGGGGCGCATCGTAGTCACACCATAGCCACTCTTGCAACCAGCAGCCTGCGGGCCTCTGCAAGGTTTGGATCCAGGCCGCTGCTCAGAGGAAGATTCTTTCGTGGTTGCTTAGTTGTAGAGCGGGCATCCCTGCTTGCGGAATGTGTACCAAGAGGCGATTCCTGGCGTCTTGTGCCAGACCTTCTCCAACGCAAAGGCGTGTTCGTAAAACACGCTACCGTCTGGCCCGTAGAAATTCATGGAGACGGTATCCGAGCACTCTAGCTCGCGGCTGGTGGAGGCCAGCTGGTAATACAAAATAATTTTGCCCTCTCCAGCAGGCACGATGATGGGTCGACAACCCCAGGCCGTTGAGACGCCTTTAAAACTCACCGTGCCACAGGCGGTTATTCTGCTGGTTTCGCTGGCTTGGCCGAGATACTGGTAGCTAATTTCTAGTGTGTTGTCGGACTCTGCCGAGATGCTTGCCGACTGCGTGTGCAATCCTGGCAACTTCATCATCAAATAATTTTCTTGCGTGCTCTGCAATGACTGGCCAATGCGTTGCGGCCCTGTCAATTGCGGATACAGATAGTGATAGCCAGCAAACGCCACGCCTGCCAGTATTGCCAGCAACAATGCCCATACTTTTTTCATTGACTCGTACTCTCCAAAATCATTGAGCTAACAAGGACCAGCTTTTTTTGAAAGGCACAATCGTCTTGTGCAACACACCGTTGTATCTGCCCGGCGGGTAGTGCTCAAAACGGAAAGTGATCGCGTCTGTATCGAACGTGGTTAGCTCCTGTTTCTTCATATCGCTTTCGACAACTCGGATGTACATACGCCCCGTGTCCGCGCCTTTTTTGACCGGAAACTCACCGAGATAAGCGGGTCCATTGCTGACACTGGCATACATCTTCACTTCTTCCGCAGGTGGGCCGCCGGCATAGCGGTACGTTACGTCCAAGACCAGGGACTGGGCGGTCTCTTGTACCAACGTGACCTTCTCGACACGCATCGGATCTTTGGCCGTACTGTCCGGCGCCGCATAGATCACGCGACTGACTTCATTCCGAGGCGGGCTGACGATGGACACTGACGCATTCGCATCAGGGGGCAGTATCGGCAACAGCGCCTGATGAGAAACCCAGCCTGCAATGAACGACAGGACGATGGTGACGATCAATTTAAGCCAGTGAGTGGGATTCATGAATGGTCACCTTCTTGTTCGTTCAGATGTTGCGCATGGGCGATGTTCACTTCGCCGCCTCCACCTTCACCCGCGCATTGGGTGCTTCACCAAACATCTCTGGCGCGTACATGGCCTCCACACGCGACGGAGGCAGCACGAACTCACCCACGTTGTTCAGGCGAATGGTGTATTCCATCTTCACCACACCTTTGGGCAGGAACTGGTAGTAGCTGCGGAAGGACTCAAAACTGCGCTCTTCAAACGCTGCCCAGCCGTCGCCCGATTTCTTCTCGCCCTGCGTGGCGATCTCGCTGTCGCGCCCGAGGCCACTGCCCAGAATGGTGGCACCACCGGGCACCGGGTCGGTGATGGCCACCCAGGTCATGTCGGCGCTGGCATTCACTTCAATGCTGATGCGTAGCACATCGCCCCGGGTGTAGCTGCCTGGGGGGAGGCTCTTGTTGGCCAGCTCTACGGGCGTGATGGTCTTCTTGATCTGATAGCCTGCGTTGAATGGTGCTTTGAGCTGTATCGCGGCCACGGATTGCAGCGTTAGCCAGGGCTTGCCGGGGCCTTGGTGGGTGACGCTCAGCGTGTCTTTGGCAGCCGTGGTGCTCCAGGGCAGGAACATGG
>CAYXWW010000051.1:0-3417 GCA_964468905.1 uncultured Rhodoferax sp.
CTTGATTGCCATGGGCCGCGCTGGTGTGAAGCGGGTAGACGTGGTGTGCCCCGGCTTCACCAGCGACTGCCTGGAGACGCTGGAAGAGATTGCCATGGAAGCCCGCGCCGCGTTCTTGCTGGCGGGCGGCAAGACGTTTCACTTCATCCCCTGCCTCAATGATGACCCGGAGTGGATCACCGCGCTGTGCCACATCAGCGAGCGGCATCTGGCAGGCTGGGACACGCAAGATGAACCCAATGCAGCCGCAATGGCCACCTCACGCATCGCGGCGTTGGGCATGGGGGCCAAGCAGTAGCCAAAGCCTTGCGCTTTGGCGGCAGACATTTCTGCTATATTTTTAGTAGCGCCTCACGAACATTCCGCGAGGGCTACAAGGCTATTTCACTATAAACAATTCCCTCAACTCTTCCAGACAAAGGGAAACTTGAACTGCTTGATGAATCCATCGGGCACGTAGTCGCCCAGCACCCCGTAGCGCTCGGGCCACAGCTTGGTGCTTTTCACTGCCGTGCCAAACAGGTAGTCAATAAACGCAAAATGGGCCGCGTAATTACGGTCTAGCGCTTCCTGATCCTGGCTGTGGTGCCAGTGGTGAAAATTGGGCGTAACGATGATGTATCGCAGTGGTCCCAGGCGCACACTCACGTTCGCATGGTTAAACACAGCCTGGAAGCCCACGATCACGATATAGGTGTCGATCACCTCCTTGGAGAAGCCCAGTACAAAGATGGGCGCCAAGATCAGCGTGCGGGTGATGATGAGCTCCAGAATATGCTGGCGCGAGCCTGCCATCCAGTCCATGTGCTTGGCGCTGTGGTGCACGGCATGCAAGCGCCATAGCAGCGATGTCTCGTGGTAGGCGCGGTGGGTCCAGTACTGCACCAGATCAGCCACCAACACAATCAGGAGAACGGCAGGCACAAACGGAAGGTCGCGCACCCAGGCCTGGATGCCGTCTTTGGCAGCCCAGCCAAACAGCTTGTGCACCAGCAAATTGGTTGCCAACATGACAAAGCCCACCACCATGTGATTCACAATGAAATGGTGCATGTCCGTCTGCCATTCGGGCCGAAACACCGGTTGGTCTTTGCGCAGCGCAAACAGCTTTTCAATAAAGATGAAGATGAGCGATGAGCCCAGCAGGTCCAAAATAAACCAGTCCAAACCAATGTAGGGCGTGTGGTCGGCGAAGTCATTGACCGGCACCTTGTGGCCACCCAATACTGCAGTCAGGGCCACCAACAAGAAAGCAAACCCCGACAGCCAGCGCGCCCGGTTGAAGAGCACATTGGCCAGTGACATGCCGCCAGCCAAAACCAGGGCCGCAAACATCACGGTGCGGATCACGTTGACGTCATAACTTTTGCGCAGCTCAGGCGTGGTGAGGTACTGCGGAAAGTGAAACGCCAGCACGCCCAAAAAGCACAAGATACCCAACACGAGCGCGATAACGCCGGTGATCATCCCATTGCCGCGTTCGAGCGCGCCATGGCTTTCGCTCAGTTCATTGAGTTTTTTTAGCATCGTCGTCCCTTGGATTGATTTCAGTTTGAATGAGAGTTTGGTTCTAGCAGGGCTCTCGGCCCCTATGCTGCGAGCACGTCGCACTGGCTCTGCATGCGCCAATCATGCGGCAGCGTTCGACTTGCAGAGCCAATAACTTCAAACTCCGATCGCAGCAAAATATTGGCGCTGGATGCACCCACCATCAGGTCAAACCAACCTGGCTCCACCACCCGTTTGCCGCTGTGGTCGGTCAAACACAGCATGTCCACGGGCAGTGTGAATCGCAAGGTGCGGCGCGCCTGGGGTTCCAGATGGACACGCTGAAATGCCTTCAACTCTTTCAATGGTCGTACCACGGACGCATGGCGGTCGCGCACATAGACCTGCACCACTTCGGTCGCTGCATGCGCGCCCACATTGGCAAGCTCCATGGTCAACACGACATTGCCAGTCTGCACGTCCACGCGGGGTGTCTCCACGCTCAGGTTGCTGTATTCAAACATGGTGTAGCTCTTGCCACTGCCAAAGGGGTAGCGACTACCAAAGTGGAAGGCGATGGGTGCCCCTGCACTCTTAAGCTTGTGGTTGTAAAAATATGGCGCTGCCCCTGCACTAGTGGGCACAGAAATGGTCATGCGACCCGACGGCTGGGTAACCCCTGCCAGCACCTCGGCAATAGCTTGCCCGGCTTTTTGCCCGCCCGTAAACGTCATCAAGAATGCAGCGACCTGGTCTTCCAAACCGCCCAAGTTGTAAGGGCGTCCACCCGACAGGATGACGATAGTCGGCGTGCCTGTTGCCACGATGCTTTCCAGCAATTGCTGTTGCACGCCTGGCAAGCGCAGGGAATCCGTATCCGACCCCTCGCCGACCGTGCCGGTTTGAAACAACCCTGCCAAATCACCCACACAGACGATGGCCACGTCGGCAGATTTGGCAGTTTGCACGGCCTCGTCCACCCCATCCGTACCCATCAAGACCGGTGACTTGGCGCGCTCACCCGCAGCATCACGCACATCACCGGGGAAGACTGGCGCCCCAGCGCTGCGCGTGTCCAGAAGTTTGCAACCCTGCGCGTAGCTGATCTGCGCCTGCGTGAATAGCGCGCGCAGACCCTGCAAGGGTGTCTCGACATGGCTTGCACCCTCATTGGCGCCCTGCAAAATCACGTGCACGGGGAAGCTGTACCCACTGAGGTGGGCCATAGGGTCCGCAGCGCATGGGCCTATAACTGCAATCCGCTGTTTCGTTGCTGCTGGCAGTGGCAAGATGCCATTGTTTTCCAGCACCACGATGGACTGCCTTGCCACTTCAAGGGCCACATCCAGGGTGGCCTGGGTTCGGAGGGTTACGCTTGCGGGGTCTTCAAACGTGCATTCGAACAAGCCCAAACGGAATTTTTCGGTCAGGATACGCGCCACGACTTCATCGACTTTTGCCATCGACACCTGCCCACGCTCCAGCGCCAAGCCCAAGTGCTTGACGCAGTCATCGTTGGGCAACTCCACATCCAGCCCTGCGTTGAATGCCATGGCTACTGCCTGCGCGGGGTCCATGGCCACGCCATGGTCCTTGTGGAGCAGACTGATGCCAACATAGTCCGCCACCACCAGTCCATCAAATCCCCATTGCTTTCGGAGCACTTTGGTCAACAGGTGCGAAGAGGCATGTGCTGGTTCGCCATCAATATCGTGGTACGCCGGCATGACTGAGCCTGCATTGGCCAATTTGACCGCCATCTCAAAGGGCAACAGAAACGTGTCGTTCAACTCGCGCCAGCCAAGGTTGACCGGTGCATGGTTGCGTGCCCCTTCACTGAACGAATGGCCCGCGTAATGCTTGAGCGTGGCCAGAAGATCACGCTTGGGGCCTTGCAAACCACGCACATACCGGGTTGCGAGCACGCCC
>CAYXWW010000051.1:3427-21896 GCA_964468905.1 uncultured Rhodoferax sp.
GTCTTCGCCAAAAGTTTCCTCGGTGCGGCCCCAACGCACATCGCGTGACACGTCCAGCACGGGCGCGAGCCCTTGCTGGCAGCCAATGGCGCGGCATTCCGCACCGATTTGCTCACCCACGCGCTCAATCAGTTCAGGATTCCATGTGGCACCATAGGCCAGCGCTGACGGGAACAGCGTGCCATCACGTGTCATGAGCCCCGTCAGGCACTCTTCATGCGAAATGGCGGGAATGCCCAATCGTGTTTCGTTCTTCAGGTACCGCTGCAGGCGATTGAGTGCCCGCAAACCCGGCAATGCGCCCACGCCGTGCGTGCCCATGGCACGCGTCACTTGGCCTAGGCCCTTTTCCAATAGCTGCTTCAATTGTGACGAGTCACCACCCTCCAAAAATGCCTCGCCGTCACGAAAGCGGTGCTCTCCATCTTCCGACAACACCATCCAGTACCCGTGCATTTGCGCAATTTTTTCGTCCAGCGTCATACGTTTCAGCAGGTCGTCAACGCGCACCGGGATCGGTTGTTGGGCATCTTTGTAGGGGGGCTGTACAGAATTATTCATGGCAATGGTTCGCGGTAAGAGGAAATGCGTAAGAAGAAGCGCAATGGTTTGAAAATCAAAGGTGCGACGATAACTCATGCGGGGCCTACCGGTCCAGGTTCGCCTATCATGCTGTTGCGGTCTATTTCCAGCATGCGATGTTTGATTTGGAATTTTGAGGGCGCTGCATATTGGAGAGATGGCTAAGCACAACCCACCAAGGAATCATCACTATGCGTATTCGTCTATCGCTTTCTGTTGTCACCGTTGCCGTCATTGGCGCGTTCGCGAGCTTTTCGCCAGCCTTCGCCGCCTATAACCAAGCCAGTCTTCCGGATGCCGTAAAGGTTCCCGCCGGACACAGCGTTGCGCTGGAGACTGCCGCAACGGGGGAAATTACCTACCAATGCCGTGCTAAAAAAGACATGGCTGACCAATTTGAGTGGGTGTTCGTGGGTCCAAGCGCCGTCTTGAAAGATCGCAAGGACGCTGCCATCGGCGCTTACTATGGCCCCCCCGCTACATGGACCAACAAGGATGGCTCCACAGTTACAGGTGCCCAAGTCGCTGTTGCTCCGGCCGGTGAAGGCAACATTCCTTCGCAGCTCGTCAAAGCCAATCCCGCAGTGGGTGCTGGCACCCTGCAAGGTATGACCTATATCCAACGGGTTGCAACGCAAGGCGGCGTGGCGCCAAAGGCAGCCTGTGCCAAGGCCAATGAAGGCGACAAGCAAGTAGTGCCGTACAAGGCTGACTACATTTTCTACAAAGCCCAATAAGACCGAAGGCTTCGTCTTTTCTTGCTACTCCTGATTTGATAGCTGCTTGCGCACTCCCTACGGGGGGTCGCAAGCATTTTCATCAATCCACGCCCATCCATAGGGCACTAGGGAAACCCGCTACACCGCAATGGACAAGACCCGCATCGACAAGTGGCTATGGGCCGCACGCTTTTTCAAAACCCGCTCACTCGCTACCGAGGCCGTCAACCGTGGCCATGTGCAAATCGGTGGTCATGAGGTAAAGCCGTCACGAGAAATACGGGTGGGCGATGTGCTGACCATTTGGCAGGCGAAGATTCAGCACACAGTGGTGGTTGAAGGCATCAGCGAACAGCGTGGGCCTGCTCCAGTCGCACAACAGCTGTTTACAGAAACGGCAGACAGTGTGTCACGCAGGGCCAAAGAGGCAGAGGCACGGCGCCTGAGCCCCGAGCCAGCCATGAGCTTGGAGCACGGGCGACCCACCAAACGCAACCGCCGGGACCTGGAAAAAAGCTGGGGTGACCGCTGGAGCGCGTCGATGGATTCTTGAAAACAAAAAAGCCACCCGAAGGTGGCTTTTTGCAATTTGGCGGAATCGGAGAGATTCGAACTCTCGATGAGGCTCTACACCCCATACTCCCTTAGCAGGGGAGCACCTTCGGCCACTCGGTCACGATTCCTAAACAGCGCGAATTATCGCACAGCTCTGTGCAAGTTTTTCAACCTACAGGCTGGTCCAGATCAAAAGCTTTGTGCAGGGCGCGCACAGCCAGCTCCATGTACTTCTCGTCAATCACGACCGATGTCTTGATCTCCGAAGTTGAAATCATCTGAATATTGATGCCTTCCTCCGACAGCACGCGGAACATACGGCTTGCCACACCCACGTGACTGCGCATGCCGATGCCGACGATGGAGACCTTGCAGATCTTGGTGTCGCCGACAACCTCTTCAGCACCCAGGCTGGGCAAAACCTTGCTCTTGAGCAGGTCCACCGCCTTGGCGTATTCACCACGGTTGACCGTGAAGCTGAAGTCGGTCTTGCCGTCTTTGCTCAGGTTCTGGATGATCATGTCGACTTCGATGTTGGCATCGGCAACGGCACCCAAAATTTGGTACGCAATACCAGGCTTGTCGGGCACGCCCATCACAGAAATTTTGGCCTCATCGCGGTTGAATGCGATGCCCGAAACAATGGCTTGTTCCATTTTCTCGTCTTCCTCAAAAGTAATCAGGGTGCCGGACTTGGCTTCCTCTTCGATATCAATATCCCAGTCGGTGAAACTGCTCAAAACGCGCAGCGGCACCTTGTATTTGCCCGCAAATTCGACCGAGCGAATTTGCAGCACTTTGGAACCCATGGATGCCATTTCCAGCATCTCTTCAAAACTAACGGTCTTCAGGCGACGGGCTTCGGCAACCACGCGGGGATCGGTCGTGTAGACACCATCCACATCGGTGTAGATCAGGCATTCGGCGGCCTTCATGGCAGCAGCCACGGCAACGGCAGACGTATCGGACCCGCCACGACCCAAGGTGGTGATGTTGCCCTGATCGTCCATGCCCTGAAAACCGGTGACGATAACGACCTTGCCTTGGGCCAAATCAGCGCGAACGCGAACATCGTCAATCGACTCAATGCGTGCTTTGGTATAGGCACTGTTCGTGCGAATGGGAACCTGCCAACCAGCGTAGCTGACCGACTCCATACCCTCGGACTGCAGAGCAATTGCCAACAGTGCAGACGAAGCCTGCTCGCCGGTAGCTGCCAACATATCCAGCTCGCGTGCATATGCATCGTTCTGTTTGGAAGGTGCCAGTTCTTTGGCCAAACCCAGCAGGCGATTGGTCTCGCCGCTCATTGCCGATGGGACGACCACCATCTGGTGACCCGCGCGTGCCCATTTGGCGACGCGTTTGGCGACATTGCGGATGCGTTCTGTGGAACCCATCGACGTGCCGCCGTATTTATGAACAATCAGTGCCATGAAATTGGAATTTTTGAAGCAAAACCTAGGGATTGTACCAAGTCAGCACTTCGCCACTGCGCTGCACAAACCCGGCACCGACCTTGATGTGCAGACGATGGCCCCGTGTGGTGCAGTCCGCCACCTGGTCCAGCAGCTCGGATAGCTGTACGGTGCTGGGCACGCATTGGAAACGGTTCTTGAGCCAATAGCGCAGCGCATTGGCTTGGCGCGACCTGCTCAAACCCTGTAGCGCCTTGATGCGCAGCAGCCCGTCCGCGCTGCGAACGACCGATTGCACATCCTGTGCCGCCACCTCGTCCAGTAGCTGCTGGCCCTGGGCCGCATGCGCAGCACTGCGCGCGAATGTGTCAAGAAACTGCGGGAACGCCCCACGTAGCGCGGGCATCAGCCGCGCGCGGATGCGGTTGCGGGTGAATTGCTCGTCTTGATTGGTCGGGTCTTCCACGAAAGGGACACCGCGCTGCGCCAGCCAGGTGCGGATGTCTGCACCGGCAACCCCAAGCAATGGCCGGCAGTAGTCAAGGCCGTCACGCTGCCAATGCGCTGGCATTGCGCTGATGCCAGCCAGGCCTGCGCCGCGACTCAACGCCAACAATAATGTTTCAACCTGGTCATCGGCGTGTTGGGCTATTGCTATTGTTTTAATAGTGTCTTGCGCACATTCCACGAGAGCTAGCGCCGCAAAAGCCTTATAACGTGCCAGGCGGGCGGCATCTTCGGGGCTTTGTCCTGCTTGCTTGCTGGCATCCACGGTTTGCACCTGCAAGGGCACGTTCAATTGCAGGCACAGCGCGCGGCAATGGTCTTCAAACAGCGTGGCCGCCACCTGAAGACCGTGGTTGACGTGAAAGGCAGAAACCTGACCTGGCCACTTCTCGGCACAGGCCACCAGCAGCGCAACAGAGTCAGCACCACCGCTCAGCGCAACGGCCAGCGGCAACGTGGGGTTAAAGCCAGCAATGGCTCGGTCAACCGATTGGGTCACGGAGAAAGCTCACGCACACGAAAATCGTACGGAAGAGCCTGGGTGGTGGAGCGCTCTGCGTAGGTAAAGGAGGAGCCCGCGCAGCGGGCGGGGGACACGGAGCAGAACGCGCTGCCGCCCAGACTCCCAGGCGAAACAGAGTACTTGCCCAGGAACTTAGCGTCCAGCAGCTTTGGTGTCGGTAAAGCGCCCATAACTCTGCAGGCGGTCATACCGGCGGTCCACCAGCTCCTTGACCTTGAGGTCACTGATCTGCCGGTAGGCATCCGCCAGGGCACGCTTCAAGAATGCCGCAGCTTGCTTGTGGTCACGGTGTGCGCCGCCAACAGGCTCATTCACAATCTTGTCGATCACGCCAACCGCCTTCAGACGGTGCGCGGTGATACCCATGGCTTCGGCAGCATCGGAGGCCTTGTCGGATGTTTTCCAGAGAATGGAAGCGCAACCCTCGGGGCTAATGACCGAATAAATCGAGTACTGCAACATGATGACCTGGTCTGCCACGGAGATTGCCAGGGCGCCACCCGAGCCGCCTTCGCCAATGATGGTGGTAATGATGGGTACTTCGAGCTGGGCCATCTCAAAAATATTGCGGCCAATGGCCTCAGACTGGCCACGTTCTTCGGCGTCAATGCCGGGGTATGCGCCGGGTGTGTCCACAAAAGTTAACACGGGCAGCTTGAACTTCTCGGCCAACTTCATGAGGCGCAGCGCCTTGCGGTAGCCCTCAGGTTTACTCATGCCAAAGTTGCGCAAACCGCGCTCCTTGGTGTCACGACCCTTTTGCTGACCAATCACCATGCACGGCGTGCCGTTGAAACGGGCCAGGCCGCCGACGATGCTCAAATCATCGGCGAAGTGGCGATCTCCATGCAATTCCACAAAATGGGTAAATATCTCGTTGACATAGTCCAACGTGTACGGACGCTCCGCATGGCGGGCAATTTTGGTGATCTGCCACGGTGTGAGATCACTGTAAATGTCTTTGGTGAGCTGCTGGCTCTTTTTGCTGAGCTGCTCAATCTCGGCAGAAATGTCTACTGCAGACTCATTTTGCACATAGCGTAATTCTTCTATTTTGGTTTCCAACTCAGAAATCGGTTGTTCGAAATCCAGAAAAGTCTTTTTTGCCATAGTCTTACCTCATCAGTTTGGGTCAAAGCACTTTTGCTACGCAACGTGATCTAACCCACAAGAACATCTCTCAACGTCTCAGTACTCTACCGGCACTGGGTCCAACGAGCGCCAAATATACCAAGTTGCGACGGTGCAGTATGGAGCCCATGCCGCGGCAACCTCGCGGGCATCGCTTCGGCTCACCACATCACCCGAAAAATAGTTGTGGCTAATGCCATTGATCAAACCCACATCGTCCAATGGTAATACGTTGGGACGCATGAGATGGAAGATTAGAAACATCTCGGCGGTCCAACGGCCAATTCCGCGAATGGCAACCAGTTCCGCGACGATTTCGTCGTCGTTCATGGACTCCCACGACTTGACGTGCAGTGCGCCATTGTCAAAATGCAGTGCAAGGTCCACCAGGTATTCGACCTTGCGGGCACTCAATCCTGCGGCACGCATATCGTCGACCTTGAGCTTCAACACGTTGCCAGGCGACATTTTGCGCGGCAGCAGCGCAAAGCGCTCCCACACCGTTTGGGCCGCTTTGACCGATATTTGCTGCCCCACAATACTGCGCGCCAGGGTCACAAATGCATCACCCCGCGTTTCAAGACAGGCATCGCCAAACTGTGGGATCAAGCGCTTCATGACCCGGTCTTTTTTGACCAGGTGTTTACACGCCTCTTCCCAAAAATAAGGAGTCTGGCGCGCGACCAAGGGTGGCTTTGCGGTCACCATTATTTCAGCACTTCCCAGCGGGTTCCGTCGGGCGAATCTTTCAAGACAATGCCTTGCGCCATAAGCTCCTGTCGAATGCTGTCGGCCAATGCGAAGTTGCGCACACTTTTGGCGGCAGCGCGCTGTTCGATTTTTGCCTGGATCGCCGCATCATCGACCGCCGCACCTGCCTGCAGAAAGGCTTTCGGGTCCCCTTGCAAAAGGCCCAAGACGCCTGCAAGATCGCGTAGCAGGCCTGCAAGTGTGGAAGATCGCGTCCGATTGACTTCACTCGCCAAATCGAACAGAACAGCGATCGCCTCGGGTGTACCGAAGTCATCGTCCATTGCCGTCTTGAAGCGTGCCGCAAAGGGTTCTGACCAATCGATTGCTCCATCTGCAGCCTGTGGCGGCACCAAATCCAACGCCGTATACAGCCGCTTCAACGCGGTATGCGCGTCATTGAGATGTGCATCGCTATAGTTCAGTGCACTGCGATAGTGGGTGCGAATCAGGAAAAAGCGCACAGTCTCGGCGTCATACTGGGCCAGGACATCTCGAATGGTGAAAAAATTGCCCAGCGACTTGGACATCTTCTCGTTGTCCACCCGCACAAATCCATTGTGAACCCAGAAGTTCGCCAGTGGCTTGCCGTTGGCACCTTCACTTTGGGCGATCTCGTTTTCGTGGTGCGGGAACTGCAGATCCGCGCCACCGCCATGGATGTCAAAGGTTTCGCCCAATGTTTTGCAGCTCATGGCAGAGCACTCGATATGCCAACCCGGACGCCCGCTGCCATAGCCAGTACCAGCAACATTGCCATCCCATTTGGCATCGTCAGGCTCGGCTTCCTTGGAAGATTTCCACAGGACAAAGTCCAGCGGATCATCCTTGCCATCCTGCACGGCGACGCGCTCCCCGGCGCGTAATTCGTCGAGCGATTTCCCCGACAACTTGCCATAGCCCGGAAACTTACGCACCGAATAATTCACATCGCCATTGCTTGCGCGATACGCCAGCCCTTTGTCCTCCAAGGTCTTGATGATGGAGAGCATTTCAGGCACGTACTCCGTTGCACGCGGCTCTAGCGTGGGCGGCTCAATGGCGAGCGCGCCAATATCTTTATGCATCGCAGCAATCATCTCGTCGGTCAGTGCGCGAATCGATATGCCACGCTCTACCGCCCGCTTAATAATCTTGTCGTCGATGTCGGTGATATTGCGCACGTAGGTCACACGATATCCACTGGCCTTTAGCCAGCGTTGCACCACGTCAAATGCCATCATCATGCGCGCATGACCAATGTGGCACAGGTCGTAAATTGTCATGCCGCAAACGTACATGCGCACATGACCGGACTCAATGGGACTAAATGACTCAGCCGCACGCGACAGCGTGTTGTAAATGCGCAAACTCATGGATTTATCAATGCCTCCGCAGACAAACAGGCGTCTTCGACGGAGGCGATCACTTGAACAAACTGGTAAGGGTAAATCTGTGTCCCAAGCCAACGGAGGCACCAACCCCCTCAGCTACAATCCAGCGCAGTATAAAGCCCCGGCCCGAGGGCATTTCTTACGTCTAAAAATTTGAAAGCTTTATGACGCACTCCCGTTTACCAGTATTTGGAACATTGCGACTGTTGGCACTTGTAGCGGCCTCGATGTTTTCGTCAGCGCACGCTGATGAATATACAGACGTGTCGCAATTGGTGCGCGCAGGCAAACTGCCAGAGGCTCTGGTTAAAGCAGACATCTACTTGGCAGCAAAGCCGCGTGACCCGCAAATGCGTTTCCTGAAAGGTGTCATCCAGCGCGACTCCGGAAAAGCCACGGATGCCATCGCAACCTTTACACGCCTGACGGAAGACTTCCCCGAGCTTCCAGAGCCCTATAACAATCTGGCCGTGCTGTATGCTGGCCAGAGTCAATTTGACAAAGCGCGCACGGCGCTGGAAATGGCGATTCGGACCAACCCCAGCTATGCCACCGCGCATGAAAACCTGGGTGATGTCTACGCAAAATTGGCCAGTCAAGCCTATAACAAAGCCTTGCAGTTGGACAACAACAATGCCGGTGTTCCTCCCAAGCTGGCATTGATCCGTGAGTTGTTTAGCCCAACCGGCGCCAAGGGCCAGCGCCCAACCCCTGCGCCAATTGTTGCGCCTGCAATACCAACGCCTGTGGCTGCCAAGCCTGCGCCGACCTTGCCGGGACCAACGATTGCAAAAGCGCCCGTTGCAGCCGCCCCCACTCCAGCGCCAACGCCAGTACCCGTGGTTGCACCACCCACGCCTACGCCTGCTCCAACACCCAGTGCAGTCGTTGCTGCAGCACCTACGCCGTCCCCTGTAGCAACGCCTAGCAGCGCAAGCACCAAAGATGCCGAAGCAGCTGTCTTGGCATGGGCAAAGGCATGGGCGGCGCGCGACGTCAAAGCTTATCTGGCTGCGTATTCCAAGGACTTCAACACACCAGGCGGTCTGAGCCGCAGCGACTGGGAAGAAGAACGACGCGCCCGTATCACCAGCAAGTCGAAAATCAGTGTGCGTTTGGAAAATCTCACAGTCACAACCAGCGGCAACTCCGCGGTTGCCAAGTTCCGCCAAGACTACAAGGCCAATGGATTGTCAGTATCCAGCCGCAAAACGCTTGATCTCGTCAAAGCGGGCGACCGCTGGCAGATAGTCAAAGAGTCTACCGGTACATGATCGTGTGCTGGTCTGCAGGTTTACGCCGATGGGGGCTCCCCATAGCGTTGATCACCATGGCTTTTGCCGTGAGCCCTGCGGCGCACGGTGCAAAACCAAAACACGCCACCAAATCCAAGCAAGCCCAACAGGAAGCGCCAGTCGTCAAAGACCAGGATGGCGTAGCCGAGGCTCGGCTGATTGAGGTCTATAAACTCATTGCTACCTCGCAAAACCGCGAGGCACTTGCCAAAGCCGATCGATTGGTCGAAGACTATCCTCATTTCCAACTAGCGCAGTTGGTCCACGGCGACCTGCTTGCCACACAAACGCGTCCAATCAAGTCGTTTGGTGATGTGCCCGAATCGGTGATCCGCAGTGTCGGCGCCAGTGCGGCATTGGCTGAACTGCGAGAAGAGTCGAAGCGCCGGGTCCAGTCGTTGCGCGAGCGCCCGGCCCCCGGCACTGTACCCTCACAGTTTCTTGCCGTGTCGCAACGGTCCAAGCATGCCATCGCTGTGGATGCTTCCAAATCACGCCTTTACCTTTTTGAGAATTCGCCTTCCGGCTTGAATCTGGTCGCGGACTATTACATTTCCGTCGGCAAAGCGGGGACTGCAAAGAGTACCGAGGGCGACCAGCGTACGCCGCTGGGCGTGTACTACATCACAAGCAATCTCGATCCCAAGTCCCTGAAAGACTTCTATGGGTCGGGTGCCTTGCCTATCAGCTACCCCAACATGCTTGACAGCAAACGCGGTAAGACCGGTAGCGGCATCTGGCTACACGGCACACCGCCCAATCAGTTTTCCCGACCACCACAGGCAACGGACGGATGCGTGGTACTGGCCAATCCGGATCTTCAACACATCATCCGCACCGTGGAAGTTCGCACAACACCGGTGGTCATCGCCAGCCAATTGCACTGGGTCGCACCGCAAAGTGCCCGCGCTGAGGGCAAACCATTTGAAGATGCCTTGTTTGCCTGGCGCAATGCAAAGACTTCGGGCAACTTGCAACAGGTTTTGACCTATTACACGCAAGATTTCACCAGCAACGGCAAAAACCTGAACCAGTGGATGGCCACATTAAAAAACGAGATTGACCAGACGCACGGTCGAACGATCCAGCTCAAGGATGTATCCTACCTGCGCTGGACCGATGCAGCCGATACCATGGTCGTGACCTTTGGCGAAGTTGCTGATGGCACGCGCATAGGATGGACCAAGAGGCAGTACTGGATTCGCCAGGAAAACCAATGGAAGATATTTTTTGAAGGAGTAATCTGATGATGCAATGGAACACTTTAAGCCGCCGTGCCACCCTGGCGGGTATTGCTTTGGCATTTGTAACCGGATCTGCTCTGGCCGATGGAGCACCTCAGGTCAAGTTCCAGACCACTTTGGGCGATTTTGTTGTCGAGGTATATCCCGACAAAGCACCGAAGACCGTCGAGAACTTTCTCAAGTACGTTAGCACCAAGCAATATGACGGCACCATATTTCACCGTGTGATCCCCCACTTCATGGTGCAAGGCGGCGGTTACACAGCAAAATTTGAAGAGAAGATCACGCGCCCAGCCGTCCCATTGGAGGCACAGAACGGTCTGAAGCATGAGACCGGCACCATTGCCATGGCACGCACCAATGACCCCAATTCCGCCAAAGCACAGTTCTTTGTCAACGTCAAAGACAATCCATCTTTGAATGCTCGCGGCCCTGCTGACGGATACACCGTTTTTGGCCGCGTGGTTTCGGGCATGGACACCATCATGAAAATCAAAGATGTACCCACGGGCTCAGGCGGCATGTTTCCGACCGACGTACCCAAGACAACCGTACTTATCAACTCTGCAACACTGGTTAAATAAATTATGAGCAACCCACAAGTCGAACTGCATATCACCAACTACGGCGTGATCACGCTGGAACTGGACCAGGAAAAGGCACCTCAGTCGGTGACAAACTTTCTGTCTTATGTAAACAAAGGTCATTACAACAATACGATTTTTCATCGTGTGATCCCTGGCTTTATGGTCCAAGGTGGTGGCATGGAGCCCGGCATGAACCAAAAACCTTGTGACGACCCTATCCAAAATGAAGCCAACAATGGTTTGAAAAACAATAACTACACGGTGGCTATGGCGCGCACAGGCGATCCGCACTCTGCTACGGCGCAGTTCTTCATCAATGTGGCGGACAACGGCTTCCTGAACCACACCGCCCCTAGCGCCCAGGGTTGGGGCTATGCGGTGTTTGGCAAAGTGATCGGTGGCTCTGATGTGGTGGACAAAATCAAGGCCGTGAAAACCGGACGCAAGGGCTTTCATGACGACGTACCCAAAGAAGACGTTGTCATCGAAAAGGCTGTGGCCCTGTAATCACGATTGATGGGGGATGAAAATCGACGCACCCGCCCGCTGGCTATGCATCGACTTCATCTCTGACCTGCATTTGCAGGCAGCCGATCTGCCCACGTTTCAGGCCTGGAGTACCTACCTGGAACAGACCGAGGCCGATGCGGTTTTCATACTCGGCGATCTGTTTGAAGTCTGGGTGGGCGACGATATTCTCTCGGGTCCATCAGGCTTTGAAGCCCGTTGCGCAGATGGCTTGCGCAAGGCGGCAGATCGGCTCGATATACACATCATGTGCGGCAACCGGGACTTTCTGATGGGTGCTTCACTCATGCAAACCACGGGCTGCATCGGAATTGAAGACCCGTGCACGGTGGGATTTGCAGGCGACCGCTGGATACTCACCCATGGTGACGCGCACTGCCTGGCCGACACGGAGTACTTGCAATTTCGCACGCTGGTCCGCAGTGAAACTTGGCAACAAGATTTTCTGAAAAAACCACTCTCCGAGCGCATGGCCATTGCACGCGCGCTGCGCGCCCAGAGTGAAGCGCGCAAACGCGAACACACCGCTTATGCCGATGTCGATACGGACACGGCCACTGCGCTATTGCACAACGCAGGTGCAAGGCATCTGATCCATGGACATACCCACCGCCCAGCCAAGCACCCGTTGGGAACGACTGGCGAACGACTGGTATTGAGTGATTGGGACTTCTGCGCAGTGCCGCCGCGTGGCGAAGTACTGCGACTGCGCAAGACAAATCAAGGCTCGATCGAAACCTTTACCGTAGAACGCATACCACCCAGCATGGCAGGCCGCTGAATGGCAGCCTAAACCCAAGCCTGCGGATTGACGGTATCAATCTGCCACGGGTCCAAAAACTGGTGCGCGTAGCGCAAGTACACGCCTTCATTGAGAAAGATGTCAAACAGGTCAGGGTCGATGTGCCCGCCCATCCGAAACTTGTACATGATGCCCATGGCCTGCGACAGCTTCATACCCTGTTTGTAGGGCCGATCGGATGCGGTCAGTGCTTCAAAAATATCCGCAATGCCCATGACGCGTGCCTGCACCGACATTTGATCGCGCGTGAGCCCTTTGGGGTAGCCCTTGCCATCCATGCGCTCATGGTGACCGCCCGCATATTCCGGCACGTTCTTCAAGTGTTTGGGCCAAGGCAATTGCTCAAGCATCTTGATGGTCGCCACAATGTGGTGGTTGATGGTGTCGCGCTCCCCCGTGGTCAGGGTACCCGCACGGATCGTCAGATTTTCAATTTCGTCAGGGGTTAATAGTTCGGAATGCAGCCCACCCACATTGCGCCAACTGTGTTGGATTGCAATCTCACGTACACGCTGCAAATCCGCGTCTTTCATCGACTCCGCACCTCGGTTGACTACACGCAAGAAATCACGATCAGTGTCCAATGCCGCTATTGCTGATCTGCATTCAGACGAAATCTTGGCTTCTGCCGCAGCATCGGTTTGTTCGCGCAAATCCAGCTGCGCACGCAAGGCGGCTATCTCTTGATCCCGCTTGAGGACCTCAAAGCGCGTATCGATGAGGTCAATGCGGTCAAACAAGGTCTGCAGTTTGGTTGCCTTGTCGACCACGTGGACAGGGGTTGTGACCTTACCGCAGTCGTGCAGCAAGCCAGCAATCTTGAGTTCGTAGCGATCACGGTCGTCCATCGTAAACGCCGCCAATGGACCTTGCTTGTGGGCATTGACCGCTTCGGCCAACATCATGGTCAATGCTGGCACGCGCTGGCAATGGCCACCGGTGTAGTGCGATTTTTCGTCGATAGCCAGATTGATCAAACTGATGAAAGACTCAAACAAGCTTTCCAGCTGCGCCATCAAATTGCGATTGGTGATGGCAATAGCCGCTTGCGAAGCCAACGACTCTGCCAGGCTCTGGTCTGCACTGGAAAAAGACACCACATCACCGGTGTGTTTTTGTTTGGCATTGATGAGTTGCAGCACCCCTATCACATCACCTTCGTTGTCTTTCATGGGCACGGCCAGAAAAGACTGCGACCGGTAGCCAGTGCGGGCGTCAAACTGCCGCGTGCCAGAAAAATCGAAATTGGGTTCAGTATAGGCGTCTGAAATATTCACAGTCTGGTGGTTGATGGCCGCATAGGCGGCGACCAGAGAATCATTGGGTTGGCCCTTGCCGTCATACAACGGCAGGTTTGGGAAATCGATCGGGTTTCCCGAAGTGCCACCCATGGCAATCTTTAAGGAGTCCGTTTTCAGAATCTCAAACCGCAAGGCCTTACGGTCATCGGTCACACGGTAAAGCGTGCCACCATCTGCGTTGGTAATGGTTTTGGCAGCTACCAGTATGTTTTCCAACAAACGCGTGATGTCACGCTCTTTGGACAACGCGGTACCGATCGCGTTGAGCTGCTCAAGGCGCCGCAGCAGGTCGTCTATGGAGTCCACATTTTCTCCCGTTGTACAAGAAGCACCCATTCACCGCAATGAATGGGCATTCTTCCACAACTCGACCGCGTGCGCCGTTGATCGGCTATTTTCTCAATGGCTATTTCTTCAGCAGTACCTTAAGCACGTTTTGCACGCGCCGAGCAACTGGAGCACTGAAAGGGCCTGCAAACACGGTTGCCGCATCTTGACCCCAAGTTTGCGCGGGTTGCGGGTCGTTGCGGCGCGTGAGCATCTGCAACTGCAGTGCACGCCGTGCAGTAATGTCTTCGGCAGGTGTTGGCACTTCCGCCGCCATTTCCAAGCGCAGCAATGCCGATTGCGAATCAATGCCTTTGGCGGAGGGCGTGACGGATTGCCCAGCCAAGGCCTGTGTCCACGCCGTACGCGTGGCTGGCGAAGCACGGCTACCCAAATCTTGTGCGTTTGGCACCAGTGCAGGGTCGCGCTTTTCCCAGGCGGTGAGCAACTGCGTCAGCGCTTCGCCGTGCGCCTGCATGGCCAGCTTTTTCAGAACCATTTGCGCTTGTTCCAAGGCGTCACGCTGGGCGCGGAAAGCGGCATCGCCCAGGCGGGGCGCTTCAGGGCGGGATTCGTAACCGGCACGCCCTTCATAGCGCCCACCGCCCGCGCGATCTTCCGAGCGTGGGCCGCCTTTTGCATCACGTGGCCCGCGAGGACCGTTGTCTTTGCGATCACCCCACTTGCCCGCGCCCCGCGCACCTGCGGCTGCCGGTGCTTCCTTCTTCATGCCGGGACGGTCGTCCCCACGCATGGCAATGACGGGCTTGGGCGCTGGTTTAGCAACGGGTGCAGCTGCAGGTTGTTCGGCGTCAACACTTTGAGTCGCTTCATTTGCTACCGATTCGGTAGCGGCTTGCGCAATATCCACGAGGGCTATGGTCGTATTTGACTCCGAGTCAGCAGCTTGAACTGCAGATTTTGCTTCGCTCTCTTGCGATCCCGCGGTCTTTACTTCGGCTTGCGCCAGTGCCTGGCCTTGCAAAGCTGCTTCTAGAGCTGCCATGGCGACGCGAATGGCCTGTGCATCGCCCGACGCATTGGCCGCATCCAGTGCCTTGGCTGCCTGCAACACCATGCGGTCACGCGCACCCAATGAAGCTTCCGCTTTCTCACGCTCAACCGTCTTGCGATTGAAAGCATCGTCAATAGGCTTGCGAAATGCATCCCACAACTTTTGTTCTTGGCGCCGATCCATGGGAACGCGGTGTGCTTGCGCCTGCCAGCGTTGCTGGAGCGACTTGACAGCGTCGACCCGCAGCTCTGCGGCAGCACCTAAGACCTTTGCCTCTTCAATCATGGCATGGCGCAATGCCAAACTCTCAGCCTGCAAGGCCTCCAACGGAGCCGTTGCGTTGCCGATCGCTGCTTTCCACAAAGGTTGCAACTCAGCAAAAACCTTTTCGCCCAAATGCCCTGCGTCACGCCAACGGTCTCCAAACTGGTGGAGGATGCGGTTGAAGCCCTTCCAATCGTCGTCCAATGCAGTGCGATTGGCTGCGGCCCAAGCGTTCACTTCGTCAATCAGTGCCAGACGCTGCGCTTTGTGTTCGGCCGACTCAGCGCGAACCTTGTCCAGCCAGGCTTCCACAACCTTGTGCGCTTCGTTACAAGCTTCATCGAATCGCTTCCACATGGCGTGGTTAGGGGCTCCGCCTTGGTCGGTTTGTTTCCACTGCTCACGCAGTGACCGCAAGGACTCTTGCATCTTGCGTCCGCCAATGGCTTGGCCTTCAGGGCGCTTAAGCAGGCCTTCTGCCTGGGCGACCAGTGCTTCGCGCAACTGATCAGCACGCCAGCGCTGCCAACCCTCCAATTCGCCCGCCGCCGCCAATGCCGCGTGTGCCTGGTTCTCTAATTTGTCGTCAATGACACGACCGAATTCTTTCAATGCCTGGCGCAACGCATTGGCTGCGCCCGCGCTGGCTTTGCCATGCCCTTCGGCAATTTCTTGCTCTAGTGTTGCCAGCACAGCACGCACAGTGGCGCTGGCTTGCTCACGCACCTGCGGGTCAATCTTGGGCTTGGGTTGCTTGGCGGGTGCTTCAACCGGCACACCCCTGGCGGTGCGCAACTCATTGGCCCACATCGGCACCGGCGGCAAGGGCGCCGCCGCGTCCAGCGAAGCAGCCACTGCCTGCGCCAAAGCGCCTTGAAATGCATCCCACACCACCAACAATTGGCCACGCGAGGCATCCAAAAGTGGTGGAAATTTTGCATCGACGCTGGCCCAGCTCGCGTCAACCACCAACTGCGCGGCATGCGCCTGCCAGTGGTCCACGTCCACACGCAGAGCGTCTACTGCGGCCTGCGCGTCTTGCCACGATTTGGTGGAAAGCACTTCAATGCGCTGCGCCAGCAAAACAGCGGCTTCGCGCTGCACCTGCACTTGGCGCTGCAAGTCTTCAATGACACGCACACGCTCTGCTAGCTGTGTCTTTAACGATGCCAAGGGTTCGCGGCTCAATGGCGCCCCTGCTTTGGCAGCATCACGCTGCCATGCAAGCGCATCAGCAATGTTGAGCTTGACCATACCCAGCAAGGCCTGGGCTTTCACCGCCCAATCGGCCGCCAGTGATTCCTGGCCCTTCTGTCGCTTAGCCTCGTCCAGCTTTTCACGGATCAGTTTGGCGGCACCCTTGTCTTTGACGCTCAACTCCTTGAATACGTCAGACAACTGGTCTGGTGTGGGGCCACTCTGCAGCCAATCCCGCACGCGCGCGGCGCGTTCACCTGAAGTAGGAGCGGAAAAAGCGCCACCGGTCAGACTGTCTAAATGGGCAATATCGTTGTTTTTGGCTGTGGAAGTCGACGTCACGGTAGGCTCAGAAATGGGTTAAAAAGAAATCTGCAACCGCGTATTTTCGCCGCTAATTGCAAACGGCTCTTTGGTTTTTGTACACACCCGTTAAAACGAGTCGTTCTGACTTCAAGTTCAACCCGAACAAATGTCACAAATCAGTGTCTAGCCCTCGTAAAACATGCATAGCGCGCTCCTATAACAATAGCACTTGTATTTTGGTTATTGGATCACGCCATGCCTTGTATGTGTGGCCCCGTCCTCTTACAGCCGCGCATGGGCTCTATATATATGCGGCAAGTACGACTTTTCACGCGCATTGGAGCATCCGTACAAAAAAGAAAGCCCGATGGCCAAACGACTCCGTTTGACCATCGGGCTTGACGGCTGACCAGAGGTCCGTGCCGTCAGGCTTGGCACTGGGGGAGATTGACGTCCCGCAATGCACTAGAGGCAATAGATTGCCTCCAAACGTTACCGGGGCCGCTTTATCACGAATGCCGTCGTGGCATGGACTGGCTACTGCCGGAACAAACCTGAATCATCAGGCCGTGGGAGTGTAGGAACCCCCAAAACCGATTGCAAATTGGGTTTTCAATCGGTTTAGTTCTTTTGATTGGGAGATTTTCCGCCAAGAAGAATCCGCCGAAAACCCGCGCCAAACCTAGAAATTTGCATTCATACAACACTTTATGGAATAACAAATGTGATTGATATGGTTGACTAGGTATATACGACACCCCTAGAATCCGCCCATTCCTCGTTTCGACTAGGGATAACCCGCACCGCTGCCGAACCCGGCATATTCAAATCGCTGCACATGTCGAACCGACGCCGCAGGATATTGATAGCGTACCAACCCAAACGTGGTGTCTGAAGCAACCGCCCTGTTCGCAGCGCGTACGCCAAAGACCCCCGCCTAAGAAGGAAGAGCTATGACAGCGACCAAAAAATTCACCAAGGGCCTGGCAACTTTTGCCGGCGATATTGCCCAAGGTTTCTTCGAAATCACGCACAGCGGTTTTGCCTTATTGGGTCTTGCCGTCATGTTTGCCGTGATTACCCTGACCGTAAGGCCAGAAATCCGCCAAGCGGGGGAAATCCAGTTGATGAGCTGGCTGCAAACCCGCCAAACGACCGTGACCGGCATTGCTTCGGACGCGGAAGCCGTTGACCGCGCCACCGCTGCCAATCCACAAAGCTTGCCCAAACAGCAAGCTGCTGTGGCCTATTGGCTCAGCAAGAAGTACAACATCGCTCCTGAGCCGCTCAGCGCGTTGGTAGCCGAGGCGTTTGAAACGGGTAACCGTGTCAAACTGGACCCCACCCTCATTCTGGCCGTTATGGCAGTGGAATCTGGCTTTAATCCATTCGCACAAAGCCCCGTCGGAGCACAGGGGCTGATGCAGGTCATGACCAAAATCCACAGCGACAAGTACGTTGGGTTTGGCGGCAAACTGGCTGCGTTTGACCCAGTGTCCAACCTGCGGGTGGGCGTGAAGGTGCTGCAAGAATGCGTGGCGCGGGCGGGCTCCATAGAGGGCGGACTCAAGCTCTACGTGGGAGCCGGCAATATGGAAGAAGACGGCGGCTATACGGCCAAAGTATTGGCAGAACACAACCGCCTGCAACATGTTGCCAGCGGACGCCCTTTGCCCGTGGCAACACCCCAGGTTGTGCCAGTAGTACATCCTGTCAAAGAGCAGGAAGCACCTGAAGTTGTTGCGAGTTTATTAAGCTCGTAACCGGGTTTGTGATACTGGTCGGTTAAACTCCAGTTCGTACGCGACTGGCGATAGGTTCCTGAACCCTGCGGTTCCGGGAGCTGACGTGGGGCTACCACTGGGGAGCGTACCGCAACACCTGCATGGGTGGCTGCGTTCAGCCGTTCGCCTGGGCAGCCCTTGTCTCATTTCATATGATCAAGGTTCAATGTCTTAAAGGACTGCCATGTACCACCGCAATATTCTCGTCGAGCAAGCTGATCCCGAAATCTGGGCCGCAATCGTGGCTGAGAACGCACGCCA
>CAYXWW010000052.1:0-14381 GCA_964468905.1 uncultured Rhodoferax sp.
ACGAGTACATCTACAAGTTTGTGACCACGGCCAACTGGGACGCTGCAGATGCCAACCCCGCCAACCGCATGACAACGGGCGACAAATACCTGGACAGCGGCAAGCTCTACGTGGCCAAGTTCAACAGCGACGGCACGGGCCAGTGGATTGAACTGTCCATCAGCAACCCCACCATCGCCGCCTACGCTGGCTACAAATTTGCCGATCAGGCAGACGTGTGCGTGAACTCCCGCCTTGCTGCTGACGCTGTGGGTGCCACCAAGATGGACCGCCCCGAGTGGTGTGCGGTCAATCCTGCCAATGGCGAAGTCTACTACACGCTGACCAACAACAGCAACCGCAACGTGAACGCCACGGGCAGCAGCCAGTTGGTACCCGACAGCACCAACCCCCGCGCCTATACCGACATGAAGGGCACCACTGCGCAAAACGGCAACCCTAACGGGCACATCCTGCGGGTCAAAGAAGGAGCCGTTGGCGCAGCAGCCACCACGCTCACGTGGGACGTGTATGCCTTTGGCGCACAGTCAGACGCTGACAGCGGCAAGGTAAACCTGTCCAGCCTGACCAGCGACCAGGATTTCTCCAGCCCCGACGGTCTGGTGTTCAGCCCTAGCACCGGCATCATGTGGATACAAACCGACGACGGCGCTTATACCGACGTGACCAACTGCATGATGCTGGCCGCCCTGCCTGGCCAAGTGGGTGATGGTGGCAAGAAGTCTCTGAGCTACACCAAGACCGATGGCAGCACCTTGGCAGTGGACACCTATGTCGGCAAGACCCCCACTGCGGCAACCTTGAAGCGATTTTTGGTGGGCCCTGCGGCCTGCGAAATTACCGGCCTGTGCGAAACACCGGACGGCAAGGCTATTTTTATCAATATCCAGCACCCGGGTGAAACCACCAAAATGGCAGACATTGCCGATACCACCAAGTACACCAGCCAGTGGCCCAGCAACGCGGGCTACGGTGCGGGCAAGCGCCCACGGTCTGCCACCATCGTGATTACCAAGAATGATGGCGGCAAAGTAGGAACCTGATAGCCCAGTAAATCGCTCCTAAAAACATAGCTGCTAGTACCCTCTGTGCGAGGGCTAGCAGCTTTTTTTATGCTGATACTTTAGGTACCGCCTTCACCCCAAAACCCGCCGGAACATACCAATGGCCAGCTGGTAGCCCAGTAGCTGCAACTCGGGGTCGTAGCGATCGCCTTCGTCGCGCATAAAGGCATGCACGCCGTTGAATTCGTGCCAGGTGAAGTTGACCTTTTCGGCAGAGAGCTTTTGGTAGACCAGCGCGCGGCCTTCTGGGGGAATGTGCGGGTCTTGCTTGCCCCACACCATTTGCAGCTCGCCCTGAATTTCGCCCGTGCGCGCCAGGCTTGCGTTGCCGGGTTGGGAGGGGGTCAAACCGGAATGGATGTCAGTGGCATAGAAGCACGAAGTAGCCAATACCGCCGGGTGCAGCGCGGCGCGGTAGGCCAGGCCACCGCCTAGGCAAAAGCCCATAGCGCCGAGCTTGCCGGAGTAAAGCTCAAGCGATTGCACGTACTCCACCATGGCCTGCGTGTCCGTGTCATGCGCTTCCAGGTACTTGGCTACTTTATCGGCATTGCCTTTGTCGCGGCCCGCATCGTCGTACCCCAGCACGGTGCCGATGGGGTTGAGTTCGTGAAAAACCTCGGGCACCACCACAATGAAGCCATGCCCGGCCATGATCTGTGCACTGCGTGCAATGGGCGCGGTGAGCTGGAATATTTCGGAATACAGCAAGATGGCGGGGAACCGTTTGCCAGAATCGGGCGCGGCTTCTTTGGGCCGATAGACATAGCACCGCATCGTGCCGGTAGGGGTGGGTAGGTCAACGGTGTGAGATTGGATTTGCATGGTGATGGGTAAGGTCAGTTGAAAGACGACGTGTGTCGGCCCGATCAGGATTCAGACGCACTGAGTGCGACGTCTGCCAACGCCACACCGCACATGGCGGCCAGCGCTTCGATAACGATGGCGTGGTCTTCACGTTGGGGAACACCTGATACGGTGACAACCCCCACACAACCCACGCCCCGCACGCGAATGGGAAAGCTGCCGCCGTGCGATGCAAAGTCGCGCACAGGCAGACCCATCAGGGTCTCGGTGTCAACGTCGCCCTTGGCATGTGCACGGGCATTGGCACGGTTCACGGCGTAGGAGCTGGTCTGCACCAGCTCCACCAGATTGCGCTTGCGCCGCGCCCAGTCGGCATTGCTGGGGTTGGTACCCGGCATGGCGTAGTAAAACACTGTCTCTTTGGCCAGGCGAATCTCGAACGACAGGCTAACCGCGCGGGCTTCGCAAATCGCTTTCAGGCGGCACCCCAAGTCCCAGGCTGTGGTTTGGTCAAAGTGGTCAAACTGCAAAAGCTGTTCTTGCAGGGCGAGGCGTTGAATGTCTTGTTGTAGGGTCATGGGGTAGTGCCTGTTGGAATGGAAGTCACTGTACCAGCGCCACCGATTTCACTTGTGCCCACACCGGCTTGCCCACCTGCAGGTCCAGCGTATGGGCCGCCCGTGCGGTAATGCGCGCCAGCAGCACAGCACCTGCGCAGTCCAGTTGCACCAGCACCTGTGCCGGGTGCGTGTCGGACGCAATGGCGCGCACGACGGCTTCAACGCTGTTTTGAATGCTGCTGCGCTGCGCTTGTTCGGTGGCGATACTGACATCGCGCGCCAATATCCGTAAGCGCACCGCCGTGCCGAGCGCCAGGCCCGTATCAGCCAGCCACAAGCTGCCACCAGTGGTACGGGCACGCACCAGCGACCAGGGTTGGTCACGCGCCTCCAGCACGCCGTCCCACAACGATGCCACATCGTCACCCAAAACAACAGGGGCATCAATCCGCGTCAGCAGCGCACCCACTGGACCACACGCCAACACCTGGCCTTGCTGCAGCACGACCAATGTTTCTGCCATGCGGGCTACTTCGTCGGCCGCGTGTGTCACGTAGAGCATGGGGATGTGCAACTCGTCGCGCAGTCGCTCCAGCCAAGGCAGTATCTCCTGGCGGCGGGCATGGTCCAACGCAGCCAAGGGCTCGTCCAGAAGCAACAATTGCGGCTCAGTCGCCAGCGCGCGCGCAATGGCAACGCGCTGGCGCTCGCCACCCGAAAGCTGGTGGGCACGGCGCTGCAGTAATTGCGCCAGGCCCAGCAGATCAATCACGGCATCCAGCGCATGGACGTGGGTGTGGGCATCGCCTTGCGCTGCGCGACCCAGGCCACCACGCAGAGAACGCGTGCGCCCGTACTGCAAATTTTTCTCCACGCTCAGGTGCTCCAAAAGGCTCGCCTCCTGAAACACATAACCCAAGGGGCGTTTCCACGTGGGCAGGAACACGTTTTGCGCATCGTCTTGCCACACCTGTCCAGCAATGTGTACCAGCCCGTCGTTTGGCCGCTGCAAGCCGGCCACACCGCGCAGCAAGGTGGTTTTGCCCGAGCCCGATGCACCAAAAATGGCGGAGATGCCGCGCTGCGGCAAGGCCAAATCCACCTGCAAACTAAACGCAGCCAGTGGCTGCGAAAAGCGTATCCGGTTAAGCAACACGGTGCTGTCTGCGCTCATGGCGTTCTGCGGGTGCGGCCACCATTGAGCACATTCAGACCCAACAGTACGGCAAATGAAAACAACACCATGGCCGCACTCAGCCAATGCGCCTGGGTGTACTCCAGGGCTTCGACGTGGCCATAGATTTGGGTCGAAACGACCTGCGTCTGGCCGGCAATATTGCCGCCCAACATCAACACCACACCAAACTCGCCCACGGTGTGGGCAAAGGTGAGCATGACCGCGGTGAAGACGCCCGTGCGCGCCAGTGGCAAGGCCACCGTAAAGAATGCATCCAGTGGGCTTGCACCCAAAGTGGCGGCTACCTCCATGGGCCGTGCGCCCATGGCTTCAAACGCATACTGCAAGGGCTGCACCGCAAAGGGCAGCGAGTACACCACCGAGCCCAACACCAACCCCCAAAAGGTAAACGGAAGCAAGCCCCAACCCAGCCACTGCATGAACTGCCCCACCGGCCCTTGCGGCCCCAATGACACCAGCAAATAAAAGCCCAGCACCGTGGGTGGCAACACCAGCGGCAACGCCACGATTGCCGAAACTGCGATGCGCCAGCGCGAGGCCGTATGTGCCAACCACCATGCCAGGGGCGTGGCCAACACCAATAGCACTGCCGTAGTCACTGTAGCGAGCTTCAGGGTCAGCGCAATAGCTGCCAGATCGGCATCAGCAAACACGGGGGACAAGAACATCAATGACATCAGGGCAGGGGTGAAAATTCGTAGCCATAGCCGCGCATCATGGCACGCGCCGTGTCAGACCGCAGATAGGCGAGCAGCGCTGTGGCAGCGCTATCGCTCTTGCCAGCGTTCAGCAGCACGGCATCTTGGCGCAGTGGCGCATGCAGGTGGGTAGGCACAATCCACGCCGAGCCCTCCACTAACCTGCCATCAACCATCACTTGCGACAGGGCAACGAAGCCCATGACCGCGTTGCCGCTGGCCACAAATTGGTAGGCCTGGCCAATGCTTTCACCCTGCACCAGCGTGGCCTGCACTGCAGACCACAAGCCCAGTTGTTGCAACGATTCACGCGCCGCGGCACCGTAGGGTGCCAGTTTGGGGTCAGCCAGGGCAATGCGGCCGTTCACAGCTTTGCGCAACACGGAGCCCGTGCTGTCAACCAGCGCCGGATCTTTGCTCCACAGTACCAAGCGGCCCACCGCGTAGGTAAACCGGCTGCCCGTTACTGCCAAGCCCTCGCGCTCCAACCGGGCAGGTGTTTCCGTATCCGCCGACAGCAAAACCTGAAACGGTGCACCGTTGATGATTTGCGCATAAAACTTACCCGTGGACCCCACCGACAGCACTGCAGTGTGCCCGGTATCACGCGCGAAGGCGGTGGCGATTTTTTGCATGGGCGCGGCAAAGTTGGCGGCTACGGCTACGCGCACTTCTGCACCATGGGCTTGACCGCAAACCAGAACAACCCATAACGCCAACCATTGCACTGCGCACCGCAACATATTGAGTCCCCAAATGAATCAGCGAAAAATAGACGCTGCAATGGAGTTTATCCATCTCAAACCAATACACCGCAAACCCAAGCCAGCTAGCTTGGAACCTATTGCATAATCCCGGCGGTTGATTCAGCCGTTGCGGCACCATAATTTTTTCATTTGGAAAGCTCCCAATGCCCTTTAGTCAAAGTTCGCAAATTAGCACCATCGTTCAATTTGGTGAAGCACTGCAACCGGCCTCCATTCTGGACGTTGGTGTTGGCATGGGGCAATATGGATTTCTGTTTAGAACCAATTTAGAAAACATTGGGATGTTTGATATTGATGGTCCCAATGCATCGTGGAAGCCAAAGGAGCGTTGGCGCGTCAAGATTGACGGCATAGAAGGCTGCAAAGACTACCTTACACCTGTACACGAATTCGCCTACAACACAGTCATGGTGGGCGATGCATTGGAATGCCTCGCAAAAATACCCGATGGTTCCTACGAATTCGTCATCGCCATTGACATTCTGGAGCACTTTTTCAAAGACGATGGATGGCGCTTGCTCAGCGAACTGGCACGCGTCAGTTCACGCGCCGTATTGGTGAGTACACCCAAGGTGTTTCACGCACAAGAGTTTGAAGCCAATCCTCTAGAGACCCACCGCTCGCTTTGGACTGCTGAAGACTTGGCACAAGCCGGTTATAGCAATATTCTGGAAAATGGGGAGAGTTGGGTCGCAACACGCACACAAGCGGTGTAATCGCGATTGCAGGCTTTTCAGTTCGCTGACCGGTCAAAGTAGACTGTATTACCCCCGAGCTTTTTGGCTTGGTACATCGCCGAATCAGCCCACTTGAGAATATCAGTCTGGCTGGTCCGTTGCGCCAGAAATAGGACGACGCCGATGCTTGCGGAGCATCGGTACTCTACCAATTGGTCCGCATGCGCCGCTTGCGTGATAGTCAGCAAGTAGGGCGCTGACAACAATGCGCGAATTTTTTCTGCAATGCTGCGGGCCAGCGCCACAGACTGCTCTTGGTCTGCGTTGAGTTCACCGAGCATCACCACAAACTCGTCGCCACCAAACCGGGCCACGGTATCCAATTGGCGAACACAGCGCCGCAGGCGTTCCGCAACCTCTTTGAGAAGCAAATCACCCACCTCGTGCCCATGGGTGTCATTGAGCGGTTTGAAGTGGTCCAAATCCAAAAACATCACCGCGCAGTGACTACCGCTGCGCGCACTGGCGGCCATTGCCTGGTGCATACGGTCAGTGAGTAGATGGCGATTAGGTAAACCGGTCAATGGATCATGAAAGGCCATCTGCCGCACCTGCGATTCCATCTCGTGGCGCTCGGCAATTTCTGCTTGCAGGCTTTGCGCTGTAGCATGGAGGCTATCGGTCATTTCGTTGAACGCAGCGGCCACCGCCTGCACTTCATCAGGACCAACAATGGCAGCACGCGCGCCATGGTCTCCTGCATGGACCTTGCGTGCAACGGTTGCCAACGCCGCAATCGGCTCCGCAATCCGGCGCGCAATTGCAAGTGCCAAAATGCCCTGCAACGTAATCGAAAGGCCTGCAATAACGGCCATGGTCAGGGCGCGCTGGTTGGCTTTCTCATACACCACAGACGCTGGCACGCCGACAAATGCAATCCAACCAACTTCTGGCATTGGCACGACTGAAAAGTAGCGCCTCACGCCGTCGACAGCAATGCTCTCAAATTCACCATCACGGACACGAACAACCTCACGCGCCGCGTCTGCATCTGGGCGCGTGCCGATGACGCCCTCGGGGTCCAGATTGCGCCAGACCATGATGCCGTCATCCCGCATGAATCCATAGCGACTCCCTTCGGGCAAAAACTGAGCCGGAATTTTGGGGTCATAGGAATTAATGTCCATGGGAATATGCACACCACCAATCATTTCGTGGTTTTCATTCCAGATCGGCGTACTGAGGATGGACACCCATTTCTTGGCGATGGGCCCCATGAAGGGCTGGCCCACGTCGAAGCGCTGCATCTTTTGAAAATATTGAAATGCCGGTACCTTCGCGAAGTTGAGGCGCTTGTCACGCGGTATTTGTAGGCCAGAACACACTACATCACCATCCATATTGGTGGTGGCAACATTGGCGTAATCAGCATGGAGCGCTATCAAGTCATGCAAAATTCCGTCGCAAGCTTGTGGGTCTAGCTTGCGAACCAGCGGCCGTAGGGCCAATTGCTCAAGGGTCTTTCGCGCGCTGGCGATCTTGCCACCCGTATTGCTGGCCATCGTATGGGCCAAAGTGCGCAGGGTGCCTTTAGTTTGGGTGACTACCAGCTGGTTTTGCGCGTAGATTTCGAAACCCACGAACGCCACCAATGGCACTGCCAGCGCCAACACAAGGAGCAGCAAATGCGTCCGGATGGTTGCAGCCATCATCGTGCAAAAGCCAGCAAACGAATATGCGCCACGGGTATTGCCCTTCACTGGATGAAGCAAGAAAGGGAGAATAACCCAGCAGATAGCTTGCTGGCTATTGAATTCTGTACATCACCTGCCACAGCGGCCGCATCCAGGTGAGCAAAAGGGCGGCGGCTGGTGCCTGAGTAGCCTACAGCTGCGCTAGGTTGCGGATTGACACCCTGGGCCGAAAGGAACCAGCTTGCTACTTTGCGTTTTCACTTGCAAGCCAATCGCATACGCGGTAATCGGGTTGGACGCGGCAGTTTGACAATCATGCCCCGCAACCACCCATTGTGGCCGGCCACTATCAGGCACATTCGGATATGAACTCTGGAGCATGATGTTATAGGTGTTGCTGCCGCCGACCCACGCACCGCCTCCTACTAAGGTGGATCCATCGCTAACGTCTACCTCTGCCGTTGGTGCGCCCTCTGGGGTATTTTTTCCGTATGACGAAATCGCATTGGCAAGTTTTGGCTTGTCAGTAGGATCGGTCCATTTGACACCAATCGCATACGCTGTCACGACACCTTTGGACGAATCACCGTGCGCTGTGGCGAGACCATACCATGACGTCTTCGAGGAAGGCTGTGAAGCGACTAAAAGGAGGGAAGCATTGTCGGTTGATACACCGCCCCCAGTCATTACATAGCCTTCGGCGACGACAACGGTCTCAGATGGGTAACCGGATGACGTGTCACCGGTGGCAGAGAAAACCTTTACGTCCAGTAGATTATCCGGATCGTACACCGCGATCGCCAGCATTCCGAGAGTGGCATTTGTTTTATTGTGTACGGACTTTCCCTCGGCTATGCAGGAGGTGGGTGTCCCGCTTGTGCATTCCAAAGAGCAATTCGTCAGGAACTGATTGTGATTATCTTGGTTATAAAGCCACGCCCCAGCGCCGAGTACTTTGTACCCGACGTCCACGGAGACTGATACTTTCTCCGGCCCGGTCGTGTAATTTGTGTCCTGCCTAAACCATCGTATGGACAGCGGATCGAGGATGTAGGTATTATTTCCACTAAAGTATCCTGCAAGCCCGTTTTTGAGGTCAGATTGCCGCGTCGATCCGCTGGTGACAAGCTCCCACATCGGTGTCAGACCCTGTGATCCGTAACCAACGACCGCTGGACTTTCGGAAATCGTATTCGTCCAGGCATCTACGTCAAACGGGGCGCTAGTGCTGGTCACTTTCCCACCAATGACTTGCAACCCAGTACTGCAGGTGTACGTTGTCTGCGTTGTTGAATCTTCATACGTATATTCCGTATCGACCTTTGCATTGGCAATGCCCTCGCTGTAGGCGGCTGAGGCGGCCACGCTCAATGACTCGCTGGAGTTCTGCTTGCTTTGGCTCGTTTGTATTGAAGAACTGAGTAGACCGCCAACGACAACGGTCGACGTAAAGTATGCGCCATAGGTTTTGTAGAACTGCGCTACTTCCATGGTCTCCAGGTCCGTTCGGAATTGATCCGTCAGGATGCCCTGGATCGCGGCACTAGGGATGGTCAGTTGATAAAGCTGGGTGAGCTGGGAGTAGGTCGCGAGCGAGTTGGTGGATTCGCCGCCAGCAGTCAATCCGAACGAGGTACTGAGGGTCGCTGTGAAACCCGCATAGCCGCCTGATATCCCTACACTCGCCGTTTGATTGGTGAGGTATGAGTTTCCCTCTTGACCGGCAATCGAGGTGGTTGTCGTTTGAATGAGGTCCGCTCTTTCAACGACACCGGAGAGCTTGCTTGTGTCGACAATTGGCTGGACATACGCCGAGAGAATACTGCCGGTCGCAGCATTGATGCCCCAGCCTAGATCAGACAGTCCCGCCGTACTTGTGTCGACTGCTATAGATAAATTGTTGATAGAGTTAGTTGATGTCATGATGTATTACTTGGTTAATGCAGGTTGGCTGCGATGACCGCAGAGTGCCTCGCCCTGCCGAGCCAGTTTGGGCCTATACAGTGCGAGAAGCCCAGTATTCCTGCAATGGATTGCAGGCACAATCGGACCTTAGGCCCGAGACCGGGTCACGGGCCCACGTTGCGTTGGCCAACCATGATCAACCACTGACTGTCCGCAAGCACGTTTTGACCCCTGCCCTCGCACTAACGCCCGCAGCAGCCGATCTGACAGACGGTCTGTCGGACCCTCGCCGTTTTCAGGACCAGATACGCGTAGAGTTGGCGCGGCAACTGGGCACGCATAGCATTAGCCTCACCGTTGGCAACTTGATCATGGTGCTGGCTACCGCTTCCATATTCCATCAAACGGCAGCGCCTGAGTGGCTTGCGGTTTGGCTGGTGGTTCAGGGCATCAACGCCGCGTTCCACTTGTACCTGGGCTCGCGTTGGGTGCGCCAACCTGTCAACACGGCGAATGCACCCCGCCTGCTGTGGGAACAGAGTCGGACAGGGCTGATCAATGGGCTTCTCTGGGCGGTAGCGGTGCAAATTTTTTGGCCCGGCAGCAGCACGGGCGAGCGGATCGTGCTGTATGCCTTGATGATGGGCATCACCGCCACAGCTTTGCACGCACTGCACGCACATTTGCCAGCGTACTTTGCCATATCGCTGCCGTGTATTGGTGGCATTGTCTTGGCATTGCTGTGGCATGGCGGGTTCGATGGATGGGGCTATGTGGTGATCATGTGCCTGTACATCGCTTTGATTGCGCGCTTCGCCGTGTCATTGCATCAGCTCTTGGTGGATTCGTTGCGCCGACGTTTCCAGGTGGCCGAGCTGGCGGCTGCGCTGCGCATAGAGAAAGACCGGGCGGTCAATTTAAGCATGGCCAGAAGCCGGTTCTTGGCTGCTGCCAGCCATGATTTGCGCCAACCGGTGCATGCACTATCGCTTTTTGTCGGTGCGCTGAAACAGAACCCCACGCCCGCGCAGTCTCAGCAAATACTGCAGCACGTGGGTGGCGCGGTGGACGCGATGGGTGCAATGTTCAATGCCCTGCTGGATATTTCAAAATTGGACGCAGATTTGCTGCAACCTGATTGGCAAGCGGTGGACTTATCAAAACTGCTGCACCGCATAGCTGCAGACCACACCGCCGTGGCATCGTCCAAAAAACTTGATTTTTTGTGTGCCCTGGAAGCTGCGGCAGGACAAGCCGTGTACACCGACCCCATTTTGTTGGAACGCATTTTGCACAACCTGCTGTCCAACGCCGTGCGCTACACCACGCATGGCACGGTCGCCATCAAGGCGCGCGTTCGCGCGGGCCGTGCTGAAGTACTGGTTGCCGACACCGGCATGGGCATTGCGCGCAGCAAGCGTGAACAAGTGTTTGATGAGTTTGTACAGTTGGACTCCCCTGGGCGCGCAGGCGAACAAGGTTTGGGCTTGGGGCTGTCGATTGTGCGGCGCTTGGCCAACCTTTTGCGCATAGACCTGACACTGCGCTCCAGACCGGGCCGTGGAACCATCTTTGCCTTGCGGCTGCCTTTGGTCACTGCACCACAACACCTTGTGGCTGAGGTGCCTGCGGCAGCCGCAGAGTTGCGGGCAAGCGGAGCCGATGAACTGGATGACGAAGGCATTGTGCTGGTGATAGACGACAGCATTGAAATCCAATTGGCGATGCGCGCATTGTTGTCGGGCTGGGGGTACGAGGTGTTTGCAGCTAAAAACGTGTCTACGCTCATGCCACAAGTGATGTCACTCCGGCAGCCCCCACGGTTGCTGTTATGCGACTACAGCTTGCGCGATGGAGCCAATGGCATTGATGCCATTGCGCAACTGCACGAGACCTTTAACTACGACATTCCCGCGATATTGATCACCGGCGACACGGGCCCCGAACGGCTGCGCGAAGCGGTAGCCAGCGGCTTGCCCTTGCTGCACAAACCGGTCACGCAATCCCAGCTGCGTGAAGCTATAGCAAAGGTCCTTGTAGATTAGGCAGTTCTTGGGTCAGCCGTGCAATTCAGTGGTGCGAGTCAAGAGCGCCAATGAGGCCCGCCTCGCGCGCCGCTTCCACGGCCTGCAGGCGGTGCACAACGTTGAAGCACCGGAAGATGGCCGACACGTGGCCTTTGACGGTCTTTTCTTCCATGCCCAAAGCGCGTGCAATTTCCTTGTTGGATTTGCCATTGCACAACTCTTGCAAGACTTCGCGTTGGCGTGGCGTCAGACCACTGGTGTTCGGTGCGGTTGGCCCTGGGTCCATTGCAGTTGCCATGAAGGGCGGAATATAGACTTCGCCGCTGATGACCAGCCGCAAGGCCGCCGCCAATGTGCCGGTGCTGGACGACTTGGGGCAGTAGCCGCGCGCGCCTGCTTTGAGCACGCGGCGTACGTCTTGTGGGTCTTCAGATGAGGACAACACCAGAACCGGTACTGTGGGATGGTGCCGGCCGAGTTGCTCCAAGGTAGCCAAGCCAGCCATGCCGGCCATGCGCAGGTCCAGCAGCACGGCAACCACGTCGGGGTTGTCCGCCATGCAGGCCAGTGCTTCAACGCCGTCGCTGGCTTGCACAACTTCCAACTCCGGGGCAAAGCCCAGCAGCACACTGGCAATGCCGGCGCGAACCAGCGGGTGATCATCAACAAGCAGGAATTTCATGCTGGGGACTCTATCAGTAATGCACGGTCTACGGTAACACGCCATTGGGAAGTGGTGAGACACTGCAACGCCACGTGAAGCGCGCGTAACCGGCACCCTAATGGTTCGTGCCACGGAGCGCCTGTTGCCGGATTGTGTGTGCATGGGTGCATGGGTTTGTGTCTCTGCGTTGCGTGGAGAATGAGCGAGTATTCCAGCACAAACCCATTCGCACAATCGGACCTTAGCCCCAAGACCAGGTCTCGAGACCAGGTCGAACCCAGCATGTCAGTGGCTAGCCATCAAGTCGCCGCCCGGCGCAGCGTTTCCACCACCGGGCGACTCAACACCTCACGCAAGCCCCACCAGCCCGCCGCCAATGCCAGCACGGCCCCAGCCAGCGCGCCCAGCAAGGGCACCCAGAGCGACACAGTCCATTCAAACTCAAACACATAGCGCGCCAGCGCCCAGCCCACAGCGGCGGCCACGATGGACGCCAAAAAGCCCGCCAGCATGCCCACCCCCGCCAGCTCGGCACGCTGCACCTGGCGCAGCAGGCTGCCACGGGCGCCTACGGCGCGCATGATGGCGTACTCACGCGCACGCTCTTCCCGCGTGGCGGTGACCGCGGCAAACAACACCACCAGGCCCGCAGCGAGTGTGAAGCCAAACAAAAACTCCACCGCGCCGATGACCTGGTTCAGCACGCGCTGCACTTGGGCTATGGTGTTGGTCATGTCAACGTTGGTGACATTGGGAAACTGGCGCACCAGTGCGTTGTCAAAACCCTTGGTGGGCGGCGCGCGGAAAGCGCCCATGTAGGTGGTGGGCACATCGTTCAATTGGCTTACGGGGAACATCACAAAGAAATTCGCCCGCATGGAGCCCCAATCTACTTTGCGCAGCGAGGTGATTTTGGATTCGGTTTGCGTGCCACCAATGTCAAACCGCAGGGTGTCACCGAGTTTGAGGTTGAGCGTGGTGGCAACGCCCTCTTCCACGCTGATGGAGCCGGCCTCTTCTTGCGTCCACGTACCTGCCACGATGTCGTTTTTGTCGGGCAGCGTGGCGTTAAAAGACACATTGAACTCGCGGTCCACCAAGCGCTTGGCCCTGTCTTCGGTGTAGTCGTCGGGCGTGGTCGCGCGGCCATTGACGGCAACCAGGCGCCCTCGGATCATGGGGTACCAATCGAAGTGGGCCACGCCCGCACTTTTGAGCATGGTCTGGAACGCATCCGATTGCTCGGGCATGACGTTGATGACAAAGCGATTGGGTGCGTCGGGCGGTGTGGCCTTGCGCCAGCTGCCAATCAGGTCGGTGCGCAGCAGCACCAGTAGCACCAGTGCCAGCAAGCCAACCGACAAGGCACTCACCTGCACCACCGTGTAGGCGGGTCGTGCCGATATTTGCCGCGTGGCCAGTACCAGCCAACGCGGTGCCGTGCTCTCGTTGACCACACGGCGCAACAGCTTGACCGCCAGCCACGCCAGGGCCGCAAAGACCACCACTGCACCCGCAAAACCGCCCACTGCGATGAGCCCCAGTTTCAGATCACTACTGGCTGCCAGCAACAGCGCTGCAAACCCCAGCACGCCCACGGCCAACACACCAGCCGATGCGGGGCGCAGGTTGCCCACATCACGCCGTATCACCCGCAAGGGCGGCACCTGGGCCAACTGCAACACGGGTGGCAATCCAAAAGCAAACAAGAGCGTGAGTCCCATGCCCAGCCCCAACAACACCGGCCACGCGGTAGCGGCGGGCAAGGATGCGGCCACCAGCCCCGTCAAGAGCAAGACGAACAGGTAGTGCACGCAGTAGCCCAGCAGCACACCCAGGGCACTGGCAAACAGGCCCACCAAGGCAAACTCCAGTGCATAGCCGGCGGCAATGGTGCGCTGGGGCAAGCCCAGCACGCGCAGCATGGCGCAATCGTCCAAATGGTTGGCGGCAAACGCGCGGGCCGACAAGGCCACTGCTACCGCACTGAGCAGCGCGGCCAGCAGTGCGACCAGGCTTAAAAACTTTTCGGCGCGGTCAATGGTTTGGCTCATCTCGGGGCGGCCACTTTGCAAAGACTCCACCCGCACACCGCGCAGCCCGGTCACCGCAGCCTGTTTGACCTCGGCATCGGCCCAGGCCACAAAGGTCTGCACCGGCTTGTCGTCACCCGCCACGGCCATGCGGTAGGTGAGGCGGCTGGCGGGCTGGATCAGTTTGGTGGCGGCAATGTCTTGCGTGTTGATCATCACGCGGGGCGCAAAGTTCATGAAACCAGCACCCCGGTCGGGTTCATTGGCGATGATGGTGTGGATCGTCA
>CAYXWW010000052.1:14391-19314 GCA_964468905.1 uncultured Rhodoferax sp.
CACCCAAGAGCAGCGCATCGCCCATCTTCAGGTCCAGCGCGTCGAGCAAGCTGGCTTCAACCCAGGCCTGCCCGGGGGCCGGTATGGCACGGGTGGTGGCATCGGGCTGGTCCGGGGCGCTGGCCACGCGCATGGCGCCACGCAGTGGGTAGCCCGCTTCCACCACTTTCAGGGCGACCAGTTTGGCCGCACCGCCTTGTGCGTCGCTGGCACGTGCCATGGTGGGAAAGCCCATGGTGGACACGATGGTGAGACCCAGTTCACGGGCTTTGGCGACAAAGCGCTCCGGAGTGGGGTTGTCGCTGGAGATGACCGCATCGCCACCGAGCAGCTGGCGGGCATCGCGCTGCAAACCACTCTTGAGCCGGTCCGCAAAAAAGCCCACTGCCGTGAGCGCAGCCACCGCCAAAGTAACCGCCACAATCAGCAAGCGCAAATCGCCCGATCGCACATCGCGCCACAGGGTGCGCCAGCCCAAAGTCCAAAAAGAAATAGTCATACCGCTACCTTAGCGCATAAGCGGGTGCCTTGCGAATCGCGGGGACAAATCGGCGTGTGCGCTTGAGATTGTTCTTTTGGGGTGTGAATGTGAATGTGAATGTGAATGTGAATGTGAATGTGAATGTGAATGTGAATGTGAGCGTGGGTCTGGGTTGTGGGTAGTCGCACGGCGGGCGACGTGGCAGGCGTTCTTCGGCTCGCGTCGCGGGCGCCTATTGTTTGGGTCGCCTCTGTGTTTGCGTGAAGGTGGTGGTTGGAGCGCCGCGTCTGTGGCAACCGCGAGTGCGGCCTGCGCCCGCCCGCCACGCCACCCGCCTCGAGGGTGTGTGCCAAACGACTACACGCAAAAAGTGCCGATAGCCCTCGTAGAACGTGCTTAGGCAGCTATTGTTTCTGTAGCGATGTTTGTATCGATTGCACCCACGAACCGCAGGGTCGGTGGGCTGGGTGTTCCTTCGTCGGCCCCATTCGCGGATGCCGCAGAACAAGAGCGCCAGTCACCACCTTTAAGCAGCAGTGGCAACACAAACACAGCCGCCCGCGAGCGTGGGCCAGAGAAGGAATACCCAGCCCGCCGACCTCGCCAACCCACCACGCCCGAAATGCATCCTTTTGGCCCACGCCAAGTCAGTCACATTTCCAACGAGCAATCGAAACTCATAGCAACCCCACATGTGCGCAGAGTCCGCCTATTCAGGCTCCAACACCAACCGCTCAAACGCACTAAAGCACAAAAAACGTTTGTGGGTTGCACGCCCAATGGCACACAGGCCCACCTGCTGCGCAACCGCCAGACCCATTTCGGTAATGCCGCTGCGGGACACCACAATGGGCACGCCCATTTGGGCTGCCTTGATGACCATTTCACTGGTTAAACGGCCGGTGGTGTAAAACACCTTGTCGCCCCCTGGCATAGGCGCACCGCCTTCGCCATTCATCCACATCCACCCAGCAATTGCGTCGATTGCGTTGTGGCGGCCAACGTCTTCTATAAAAACCAACAGTTCATCCCCACGAAACAAAGCACACCCGTGCACGGAACCCGCCGCCTTGTAAATGCTGTCATGCAGCCGGATGGCATTCACAATGCCATACAACTGCGTTTGCGTGAGACTTGCAGGCGGCAGCACCAAGCTATCCACATCGGCCATCACCTCACCAAACACGCTGCCCTGCCCGCATCCGGTGGTGACCACGCGTTTGGCGGTGCGTTGTTCAATGTCGCCAATGCCTGCTCGCGTCTTGACAGCGGCTGCGCCCACTTCCCAGTCTACGGTGATCGATGCAATGTCTTGCACCGCATGCACCAGCCGCTGATTGCGCAAATAGCCCAGCACCAGCAGTTCGGGATGACCACCCAAGGTCATTAAGGTAACCAGCTCGCGCTTATCCACATAAATGGTTAATGCACGCTCACAGGGCATGGTGCTGCTCACCATGTCGCCATGTTCATTGCGCACCATGACGGTCCGCGTGAGCGGAGCCGTTGCTCGGGTCAGGTGCAGCAGAGGTGGGGATTGGGCCATGGAGATATCTCCATTATTGACTGATGTCACACCCAATGACTAGCGCGCATGGCATGAACCTTGCTGACGGGCTGAGCTAGGCCGCCACACAGCCACCGGACGCGATAAACGACCGACACTACCCGTGTCATTGCTTTTTCGTCTGCATGAAAACGTACACATTACAACCACAAAAGCACAATGAAGGCAGGGAATGTTTAAATTTTTGAGGGGGAGCTTCCCCAAGATACCAGATGAGCCCAGCGTGGCACCGGATTCGGTGTCACACCCCAGCGAATCGCCGCCCATTGACATCCAGCGCGAGCTGATACGGGGCGTGCTTAAAGACACGATGCGCCGTTTGGGCCTGCCCTACGACTGGCTCAGCTGTGACGTGTTTTTTGTGGCCCACCACGCGGGCGAAGAAACCATGCACGTTCAGATCACGTTGGTGAAATGGAACGAGACGTTTTTGCGCTATGCACTGGCGCTGGAAACGCAGCTGCGGCGGGGACTGGACCGCATTGACCCGTCAACGGACCATGCAAAGCTCGTTTTTTCCTGGCGGATTGCGCCCGACTGTGGCTGCCCATTCACTGTGATGCCACCGGCTCGCATATGGAAGCACGCAGAAGCGGCCACCGCTCCCGTCAATGAATCACCGTCTTTGCTGGACCGGCGCAAGTCGCCCCGCGCCGCCAAAGGGGCCAAGCGCCCGCCGGATGACACTGGCTACGAGCGCACCCAGCTGTCATCGCTGGACTAGCGATGCACCCGTGCGTCAGGTTTCTTTGCTGACCGTGATCGTTGGGAACTTGCTGGAAAAATCTTTGTTGCGTGCAGCAATCGACACGGCCACTTGGCGCGCCACGGCCTTGTAAATGCCAGCTACCTCACCATCGGGGTCGGCAACCACGGTGGGGTTGCCGCTATCGGCCTGCAGGCGAATTTGCATATTCAACGGCAATGCGCCCAGGTAGTCCATGTTGTAGTCAGCGGCCATCTTTTTGCCGCCGTCCGCGCCAAAGATGTGCTCTACATGGCCGCAGTTGGTGCACACGTGCACGGCCATGTTTTCCACAATTCCCAGAATCGGCACGCCAACCTTTTCAAACATCTTGATGCCTTTCTTGGCATCGAGCAGGGCAATGTCTTGGGGCGTGGTCACGATGACGGCACCTGTCATGGGCACGCGCTGGCTGAGTGTGAGCTGAATGTCGCCGGTGCCAGGTGGCATGTCGACCACCAGATAGTCCAGATCTTTCCAGTTGGTCTGGCGCAGCAACTGCTCCAGCGCTTGGGTGGCCATCGGGCCGCGCCAGATCATGGCTTCGTCTTGTGCTACCAGAAAGCCAATCGACATGACCTGCACACCGTGGTTTTGCATGGGCTCCATGGTGCTGCCATCGGCCGAGTCGGGCCGCCCGGTGATGCCCATCATCATGGGCAGGCTAGGGCCGTAGATGTCGGCGTCCAATATGCCCACGCGCGCGCCTTCGGCTGCCAGTGCCAGCGCCAAATTGACTGCCGTGGTGCTCTTGCCCACGCCGCCCTTGCCCGAGGCCACAGCCACGATGTTGCGCACCTGTGGCAGCAATTGCACGCCGCGCTGCACGGCGTGGGCCACGATATTGCTGGTGATGTTGACCGAAACATTGTCGACACCTGCCACGGTTTTGGCCGCCGCAATGAGGGCCTTGCGAAAGCCGGCAATTTGGCTCTTGGCGGGGTAGCCCAATTCAATATCGATGACCACGTCACCATCCGCAACCGTGAGGTTTTTCACGGCCTTGGTCGACACAAAATCCTTGCCCGTATTGGGATCAATCACCGCTTTGATGACATCCACGATCGCTTGCACTGTCACAGCCATTCACATTCTCCTGAAGATGGGCATAGTCTATCGAGCCGGGCCGCGTGGTGCTGCGGCCGCACACATTGCCCCACGCTGTGGTGGTTGATTCGGGTTAACCCCCGTTTTTTCTATGCCAACTCTGCGTTTATTGGCAGACGGCACATCCCATAATGACTCTTATGCCAGAAGCCACTATTCCCCCCCGTACAGCCGGTCTATTGTTGACTGGCGGTGGTGCGCGCGCGGCCTACCAGGTGGGCGTGCTGGAAGCCATTGCCGACATCCGCCTGGCGTGCGGCGCAGGCCACGAGCCCAATCCTTTTCCCATCATCACCGGTACGTCTGCTGGGGCCATCAATGCGTCGGCCTTGGCCTGTGGCTCCGACAATTTTGATGCCACCGTGCGCCTGATCGCCAAGACCTGGCGCGAATTCCACGCAGACCAGGTGTACGAAGCGGGCCACCTGGCGATGCTGCGCTCGGGTGCCACCTGGCTCACGCTGCTGTCAGTCGGTTGGATTCTTGCCAAATGGCGCAGGGTCAAGCCGCGGTCATTGCTGGACAACACGCCCTTGTCCAAGCTGTTGACAAGCCTGGTACCACTGGACCGCCTGCCGGAGTTGTTTCGGCAGGGCCACATGCAGGCTTTGGCGGTCACGGCATCCAGCTACAGCTCGGGCGAGCACGTCACGTTCTTTGATGGCGACAAGCGGCTGATGCCGTGGATTCGCAGCCAGCGCCTGGCCGTGCGGGACAAGATTACCCACGCGCACTTGCTGGCGTCCAGCGCCATTCCGTTCGTCTTTCCAGCGACAGAGTTGCATATTGACGGACGCAACGAGTATTTTGGCGACGGCTCCATGCGCCAGACCGCACCGTGCTCACCGGCCATTCACCTGGGTGCGGACCGCATTCTGGTGGTCGGCGCGGGCCGTATGCACGAGCCCAAAGACCAGGCCCTGGTGCCCAAGATCAACAGCTACCCGTCCATTGCGCAGATTGCTGGCCACGCGCTGTCCAACATCTTTCTGGATGCGCTGGCCGTGGATATTGAACGTGCCA
>CAYXWW010000052.1:19324-20949 GCA_964468905.1 uncultured Rhodoferax sp.
AGGCAGCGCGGCGCGCCAGTGCCTTGCGTCCACTGGAGCTGCTTGTGATTGCGCCCAGTGAGCGGCTGGACGTGGTGGCATCCAAGCACATTGACGCCTTGCCACACGGTGTACGCACCATGCTGGGCGGCGTGGGGGTTTCATCCCGCAAGGCCGACGTGAAGGGCTCTGCGCTGGCGAGTTACTTGCTGTTTGAATCGGGTTACACCAGCGAATTGATGGCCCTGGGCTATGCGGATGCGCAGCGCCAGCGGCTGGAGATTTGTGGCTTTTTTGACTGGACCGATCCGACAGCCGTGTGTTCGTTGGACGACCGACCACCGATGCGGGAAGAACGGCGGCAAGATCCACTGCGGTTGCGGTAGTTGTTACCGGCCTGCCGGACAAGAAGGGCCTAAAGCTTGAATCGATTCTCCGACGGGTCATTAAAGATGTACACCACATCCAACGGATAGGGCGCTGGATTTGCACCTGCTTTGCGTAACGCCGCCAGCGTTTGAATGAAAGACTCCGGATCGTCTGACGCCAGATCATCCAACAACCGGGGAACGTCATGTACATCCTGCAAAGCCCCGAGCTTTGCACCAAACGCGCGAATGTCCTTGTTTTCGCCTAGTTCCTGATCGCGCGTGGTCTGGTGATTGACATATGCGCCCGCATCTGCAACCAGGCGCTGCACAAACGCTTCGGTATCTGCGCCGTCCTCGACTTGCCAACGCATATGTATGCGGTGCGGCCCATACTGACGCTGTGGCAAATGGCTGTCGGCAATGATGTAGGTCAGCGCATCTGTACCCCGTAAAAGGGTTTCAGAGTGGGGACGCTGCACCTGCAGCGCGCTATAGGGCTGTGATTCATGCCGGGCGGTCCGCGCAGCATCTTCGACAAAGTCGTCATATGCGTTGGTCGTGGTTGTGTCATACGTTTTGCTCGCCCCGCCATTGGTTTCGCTGGGTCGCAAAATGGAGTCCCACGGGGTGGACACCGATGTTTCTGGGGCATTGCGGCCCAGTTGCTCGGAAACATACCGGATGCCATTTTGAAAACTTTCTTCCAGCACGCGTGGAACTGCTTGCGCAAAGGCGCCAATGCTTTCCACGATGGTCGAATCCGCGATGGAATTAAGGGCTGAAGACGTGATTTGTTGTGTGGGCACAGCCTCAAAGGCTGCGTCAGACTGGAGAAATGCATCATCAGTGACTTGCCACTGCGGCACATCTGCGCCGCGTGTGGCGGGCACGACCAAGGGTATTTCTTCATCTTTGCGCAACCTGCGCGGCTGCGCGGGATTGTCGCCAACCAGTTCCCGGTTCATTTCTGTCAACGCGATAACGTCCATCTTAAAAGCATCGGCAATCGTCCACTGGGTGTCGCCCGCTTGTACGGTATAAATGCCTTGCACCGTTTTGGCCGAGATCTCGGGCTCGGATGGTGAAGGGGCGAGCGGTTGTACCTGCTTCTCGGGGTTGTATTGCAGGCTTTGCAATGGATCCATGGTGAAAACTATCCTATTCAATGGCTAAAAGTGTGAACCCGAGAATTTAACCTGTAAATCTGGCCGACTAAAATCACAGGCTGTCTCCAGAAAGCCTGATACCCATGCCCCGCCAACTCTTCGTCACCAC
>CAYXWW010000053.1:0-20572 GCA_964468905.1 uncultured Rhodoferax sp.
CACTTTTGGCCCAACCCGTTTCTAAAGCGTTGCACTTCGTACTTGAATCCGCCGTCTAAAAACCTCTTTGCCCACCACGCGCTGCGGCCCTACCGCGGCCCCTACAGTGGCACCAGCTCAACCCGCCGGTTTTTGGCCCGGCCCTCTTCGTTGGTGTTGCTGGCGACAGGGGCCAAGTCGGCCACGCCAAAGGCTGAAAGGCGGTTTCCAGCCACACCATAACTGGCAGCCAGCGCTGAGGTAACCGCCTCAGCGCGGCGTTTGGACAGTGCTATGTTGGCCTCCAGCGCGCCCTGGTTGTCGGTATGGCCCACCACCCGCAGCTTTAGTGCAGCATCGCTTTGCAAGAGTTTGGCAATCTCTTCCAACGCCGGTTTGGATTCAGCCCGGAGATCGGCCTTGGCGGTGTCAAACAAAATGCCATACAGCGCAATGCGCCCAGTGCTGGCAATGGCCTTGGACATATCCGACGCGCTCACCGTCACCATGTTCTGTTTCATGCTTGCCACGTCCACCACATCGAGCGCCACATACGCACCGCGCTGTGCCTTGTAGGTGACGTTGGGTTTGTCCCACTGTACCGCCACCAGTTGCACAAATGTGGTCTGGCCCTGGCGCTCGCGCCGGGCAGACAGGGTGTGTAGGCCATCCATGGCAGCGCCGGTCAGCACAAACTGGCTGCGGTTGGTGGCCAACGGCGCCTTGGTAAAGCTAAAGGCATTCAAGTAGCCATTCCACTTGCGCAGTTGGGCATCTTTGGTGGAGTCGTACAGCAACGTAAAGCCTTGGGCCGCCAGCTCTGCCGCGTAGTTGCGAAACACTTCTAGACTACTAGTTTCACCCGGGGCTTCGTACCAGATGCGGGTGCGCAGGCCTTCGGCCACCAGCGGCGGCGCGGCATATTCACGCTTGCCGGTGCTCAGGTTGAATTTGACGAAGCTGCTGGTGGGAATGTCCACCGCATCAAACTGCTTCACGTCATAGGCCACGATGCTGGAGTTGCCAAAGCGCTTGATGGCCGGATGGTCTTTGGCTCCTGCCATGTCCTGGGCAATGGACATGGTACAGACGAGGTTAAGTCCTAGCGCCCAAGTGACCTGGCGGGCGGCCTCCAATAGGGAGTGCGTCATGTGAAAACCTTTATAGAGTAGCTTGCGATTGTGCTGTTTCATAAGAACCACTGGAGATGCAAGGGGGTACTTGGCTATACATTCAATAGCTACCTACGCTTGTTCTACGAGGGCTGGAGGCTGTTTCTATACTAAGGTTGCCCGCGCCACATACCCCTCCCGCCCCTTCGGAATAGCCCCCAGCAGCTGCCGCGTATAGGCATGTTGCGGCCGGTTGTAAATGTCATCGGCACTGCCGCGTTCCACAATCTCGCCCTGGTGCATCACCAGAATATCGTCGGCCATGTACTTCACCACGGCCAGGTCGTGGCTGATGAAGACATAGGTCAGGCCAAACTCTTCTTGTAGGTCCAGCAGCAGATTGAGCACGGTGGCTTGCACGCTGACATCGAGCGCGCTCACGCTTTCGTCGCAGACGATGATCTCGGGTTGCATGGTCAGGCAGCGGGCAATGGCAATGCGCTGGCGTTGCCCGCCAGAAAATTCGTGCGGGTATTTGCCAAACGACTCCGGGGGCAGGCCCACTTTCTCAATCATCGCCACGGCGCGCTGCGCGCGGTCACCATCGTCATTGCCAATGCGGTGTATGCGCATGGGCTCCATCAAAATTTGGCCGACGGTGAAGCGCGGGTTCAGGCTGGCGTAGGGGTTTTGAAAAATGATCTGGATGCGACTGCGGTAAGCGCGCATTTGGGCGGCGCTGAGTGTGGCCAGGTCGATGCCTTCAAACACCATGCTGCCGGCCGTTGCGTCGGTCAGGCGCGTGAGCATCATGCCCACTGTCGTTTTGCCCGAGCCGGATTCGCCAACTACGCCCAACGTGCGCCCCTTGTGCAAGGAAAAGTTCGCGCCCTTGACGGCACTGAACACGCTGCGTTTGAGCCAGCCGGTCTTGAGCAGGTAGTCTTTGCGCAGCCCCTTTACCTCGATCAGGGCCGGTCCGTAGGCGGGCGTGCTGGTGCGTTGTTCCGCGCTGACTGCGCGGTGGTTCATGATGTCGTCAATCACAGGCAGGCGGCGGGGCCGCGCATCCAGCCGGGGACGACAAGCTAGCAGGGCTTGTGTGTAGGGGTCTTGCGGTGCGGTAAAAATGGCATCTGCATCACCCGCCTCGCGCACCACGCCACTGCGCATCACCACCACGCGGTCGGCAATTTCCCCCACCAGACCCAGGTCGTGGCTGATGAAGAGGATGCTCATCTTTTGGCGCTGCTGTAGACGGGCCAGTAGCTCGATGATTTGGTGTTGCACCGTCACGTCTAGCGCAGTGGTGGGTTCGTCGGCAATCAATAGTTTGGGTTCGCAGGCAATGGCCATGGCAATCATCACGCGCTGCTGCTGCCCACCAGAGAGCTGGTGTGGGTAGGCACCCAGGCGCTCTTTCGGGTTGGGGATGCCCACCTCGGTCATCAGTTCCAGCGCGCGGCCCAGCGCCTGTTTGTGGTTGAGATGGAGATGGATGCGCAGCACCTCGGCAATCTGGTCGCCCACGGTGAACACCGGGTTGAGCGAACTCATGGGCTCCTGAAAGACGACCGAAATCTCTTTGCCGCGCAGGGCTCGCATGTCTTCTATGGGGGCTTGCAGCAGGTCTTTGCCGTTGTACAAAATCTTGCTGTTCGCATCCACGATGGCGTTGTCCGGCAGCAAGCGCACGATGCCCATGGCGCTGACGCTCTTGCCGCTGCCCGACTCGCCCACCAGGGCGACGGTGGTGTTGACGGGGATGTCAAAGCTCACCCCCTTGACGGCTTCCACCGTTTGCGACTTGCCCATGCGAAAGGCAACCCGCAGGTCTTGTACGCTGATCAAATGGTTCATGTTGGTGTTGGCCATGTCCTTCTCCCCTAACGCAGCTTGGGGTCCAGCGCATCACGCAGGGCATCCGTCAGCAACGCGAAGGCGGTCACAAACGCGGCCATGAAGAGCGTGGCTGTGGCTAGCTGCCACCATTTGCCTTGAATCAGCTCCGTCTGCGCCTCGGCCAGCATGGTGCCCCAGCTCACCATGTCCAGCGGCACGCCCAGGCCCAGATAAGACAAGATGACCTCGGCCTTAATAAAGCCGACCACGTGCAAGCTCAGCTGCACCAGGATGACGTGGCTGATGTTGGGTAGTATGTGGGTGAACATGCGCGATGCATGGGTAGCCCCAATGGCTTCAGCCGCGCGCACATATTCGCGCGAGCGGTGCTTGATGTATTCGGCGCGCACCAGACGGTAAATGCCCGTCCAGCCCACCAGACTCAAGATGATGACCACCGTCCACACCCCGTTGCCCAGCGTGCTGGCCAGCGGGCCGGTCTTGAGCACTGCTGCTAGCGCGAACACCAGCAAGATATAGGGAATGGCGGTGAAGACGTTGTAAGCCCACTCCAGCGCGTCATCGGCCCACCCGCCAAAATAGCCGGCCAGAGCGCCCAGCACGGTGCCGATCAGTGTGGCAAACAAGGCGGCGCTCAGGCCCACGGTAATGGACACCTGCGCCCCCTTGATGACTTTGGCGAGCACGTCACGCCCAAACTGGTCGCCGCCAAAGGGCAGCGTGTCGGCCTTGACCGTCACTGTGGTTTTGAATTGCGCCGCGCGCTCGGCCCACTCGGCATAGCGCGGTGCCAAGGGGTCCACCGCGCTGATGTCTACATTGGGCCCGGCAATGCTTTGCACCACGGCAGTCTGCGTGCCATCGGTAATTTTGCCCACCAGATGGGGTGGCGCAAAGGGCACGCCCACCTCGCGCTGCCAGTCTTTGGCGACCAGGCCCAGCTGGGCCAGCAGCACCAGCAGGATAAAGAGCAGGGTCACGCCGAGTGACACCATGCCCACGCGGTCGGTCTTCAAGCGCAGCCAGGCTTGCGTCCACACGCCGGGCGAACTGGGTTGTGAAAGCGGTAGTGAATGGGGTAGAGCCTGGGGCATAGCAGTGGTCGTCATTTCAACTTCACCCGCGGGTCCACAAACTGGTACAGCACATCGGTCATCAGGTTAATCACCATGGTCAGCATCGCCAGGTACACCGTGGCCGCCTGAATAACGGGGTAGTCGCTGCGGTTCACCGCCGTCAAAATCTCACGCCCCAAACCCGGAATGGAAAAAAACACTTCAATCAGAAACGAGCCAATAAACACACCCGGCAAGCCAGTCGCCACATTGGTGAGGATAGGAATCATGGCATTGCGCAATACGTGCGTGAACAGGATCGCGTTTTCCGACACGCCCTTGGCCCGCGCCGTGCGCACATAGTCTTGTCCCATCTCGTCCAGAAAAAAGCTGCGGTACAGGCGCGTCTCTGGGGCCAGACTCACCAACACCGCCAGCGCCACAGGCAGCGGTGCGTAGGTCACCAGATTCGTCCAAAGACTGTTGCTCCAACCCTGCACCGGAAACCAACCCAGTACAAAACCAAACACATACTGACCCACGATGATGTAAACCAGAAAACTGATGGAAAGCGCCACGGTGCTGACGACCATGATGGCCCGGTCCGTGAGGCTGCCCCGCACATAGGCCACCGCCATCCCTGCGGCAACGGCTAGCGCCACTTGCAGTACCAGAATGGGTAGCATGATGGTGAGCGTGGCGGGCAGGCGCGTGGCAAACAGGTCCGAAATGGCCTCATTGGTAGACCAGCTCTTGCCCCAGTTAAAGGTAAAGACCTGTTGCACAAAAACCCAAAGCTGCTCCAGTACCGATTTATCCAGCCCCAGTTGCGCCCGTATCGAGGCCAATCGTTCCGGCGAAGCCTTGAGCCCCGCCATGATCTCAACCGGGTCGCCACCAAACAACTTGAACAGGAAGAAGATCAGCAAGATCACCCCCAAAAGGGTGGGGATCATTTGCCAGATGCGGCGCAGGATGTAGGGGAGCATGGAGGCCGTGGGCTTAGTTGGGGCAGACCACCTCGCCGGTCGCTTTGCGCGTGAAGCAAAGCCCGTCTTTTCCTTTGTTATCGTTACCCGGACTATCGGCGGCCTTCTCCGCCTTTTGCTTGGCCCTTTGCTCCTTATCAAATGCGCTCATGCTTTCCTTGCGCTTGCTTTCGCAATCAGCGCGTGTCTCCGGTGTAGGAAATTTGGCGCAATATTCCCATGAATCCCATGCTCGCAACAAAACACCATCCGCCGCATGTGCAAGTGGCATGGCAGTGGAAAGAAAGAAGATGGTCAGGCGTTGTAATTTCATGGCGGTGATATTTTCTGCGTTGCTTTTTTGAAGTCTAACGTGGGCCCCGTCCATGTCAATCGACAGTCCCTTTTTGGCCTTTGCGGAAATGATGCAAACATCAACACGGTAACCGGGATTGAATCACACATGTAGTCTGACGCGTTATGCTTACTACCGTCTCTCTTGCTTGCATGCTTTCAGCTATGAATCTTTCGCTCTTCCACCGGTTGTTGGTTTCTGGCCTGTTGCTTTTGGGCGTTGCCAGTTCGCACGCGCAAGCCCGCACGCCCGAAAAAGTGTTGCGCTATGCATTTGAAGTGGCTGAGACCGGGTTCGATCCGGCACAAATTTCCGACTTCTATTCGCGTGTCGTCACGGAGAATATTTTTGATGCGCTGTACCACTATGACTACTTAGCGCGCCCGGCCAAGGTGAAGCCCAATGTGGCCCAGGGCATGCCCGAGATTGCCGACAACTTTCGGACCTTCACGATCAAGGTCAAACCCGGCATCTACTTTGCCGACGACCCAGCCTTTGGCGGCAAAAAACGGGAACTCACCGCACACGATTTTGTGTACAGCTACAAGCGCATTTTTGATCCCAAGACCAAAAGTCAAATCTACTCCGACCTGGAAGAATTCAAACTGACCGGAATGGACGCCTTGCGCCGCGCGGCGGAAAAGCCGGGCGCCAGCTTTCAATACGACACCGAAGTGGAAGGCTTGCGCGCGCTGGACCGCTACACCATCCAGTTCAAGATGAAAGACCCGCAGCCCCGGTTCGTCTACAACCTGGCCGCGACCAGTGTCATGGGTGCCGTGGCGCGCGAGGTGGTGGAGCGGTATGGCGACAAGATCATGGAGCACCCGGTGGGCACGGGGCCCTTCAAACTGGACCAGTGGACGCGCTCGTCCAAGATTACCTTGGTGCGCAATCCGAACTTCCGCGAAGAGTATTACGAGGCCGAACCGCCGGCTGACGATGCCAAGTCGCAGGAAATCTACCGCCGCATGAAGGGCAAGCGTATCCCTGTGGTGGATCGTGTGGAAATCTCCATCATTGACGAGGTGCAACCGCGCTGGCTCAGCTTTCTGGGCAATGAGCAGGACTTCATGCTGTACCTGCCCGCGCAATTTGCCAACCAGGTGATTCCCAACAACCAATTGGCCCCACACCTGGTAAAGCGCGGCATGACGATGGAGCGCCTGCCCGCGCCGGAGGTAACTTTTACCTACTTCAATATGGAAGACCCGGTGGTGGGCGGCAACGCCACCGACAAGGTGGCACTGCGCCGTGCCATTGCACTGGCGTACAACACCGAAGAAGAAATCCGGCTTGCGCGGCGCAACCAAGCAATTCCCGCGCAAGGGCCACTGCCACCTGTTGCGTGGGGCTATGACCCACAATTCAAGAGCGAGATGAGCGAATACAGCCCGGCCCGTGCCTTGGCGCTGCTGGAAATGTTTGGCTACACCGACAAAGACGGCGATGGCTGGCGTGATCTGCCCGATGGCAAACCGCTGGTGCTGGAATACGCCACCACTCCGTCCGCGCAAGACCGTGAATTGAACGAGGTGTGGCGCAAGAGCATGCAGGCGGTTGGCATCAAAATGACCTTTAAAACCGCCAAATGGCCCGAGCACCTGAAGGCATCGCGTGCGGGCAAACTGATGATGTGGGGGCTGGGAAATTCCGCAGCAGTACCGGACGGTGGTAATTTCCTGGACTTGGGTTATGGCCCGCAAAAAGGCGAGGGAAACTTGTCCCGTTTTGAACACCCCGAGTTTGACAGGCTGTACCGCAAGCAGGTGGTCATGCCCGACGGCCCCGAGCGGCTGGCCATTCTGCAAGACATGGCCAAGATCATGGTGGCCTACATGCCTTACAAATACAACACGCACCGCATCCGTACCGATGTGATGCAGCCTTGGCTGATTGGCTACCGGCGGCATCCCATTTCAAAAGCGTTTTGGCGGTATGTGGATATTGATCTGGATAAATTGCCCAAGCCGTAGGCGATCGGCAGACAAAAAAAAGCCACCCGGAGGTGGCTTTGTAAAAGTCCCCCGAAGGGGACGTCGTTGGATTCTTGACTAGCCACCCCGCTTTTTGGTCGGGTTGACTGCGATTTCCATGAACTGTGACAGCAGTGGGTGCAACTGTACGGAAAATGTTGAGGTACCGGTATCCCATATTTGTGGGGTTTTTTGTAAAAAATCGTGTTTTTGCGACGTTTTTACGCTGGCAGACAGATTTCCACCGTGATTTTTGGCCTTTCTAGGCCTTTTTATGACGTTGTAGTCGCTTTGGGTAGGTGAATTTCAAAACAAGCCCCTCCCTCCGCACGGTTGCCACAAGTAACTGATCCGCCATGCCGCAGGGCAATGGACTTGACGAGCGCAAGCCCTAAACCGACACCGCCATCGCGTTCTGATGCCCCCGGTAAGCGGTAAAACGGCTCAAAAATGCGCTCCTGAAATGCCTCGGGCACACCTGGACCGCAGTCGCAAACCCGAATACAGGCCTCGTTTGCAGTCTGAGTCAGGCGCAAGGTCGCACCGCCATGGCCATGCCTGCGGGCGTTTTCCAGCAAATTGCGCATAGCCCGTCGCAAAAGCTTGCTGACACCCGGCACGACCAATGTGTTTGCGTCGCCCTCAGTTTCCAGCGTAGCATCAGCGCGGGCGCATTCTTCCGCCGCAAGGCCGAGCAAATCGATCGACTCGACAGTGCCCAGGTCGGACTCTTGTGCGTCAAGCCGACTGGCCAGCAAAATCTCGTCAATCAGTTGATCGAGTTCACCGATGTTGCGTGCAATTTCTTCACGCGCCTGATGTCCCGTTTCATTGGCAGAAGTGCCCATGAATTCGAGCCCCATGCGAATGCGCGTGAGCGGCGAACGCAGCTCATGCGAGGCATTGGCCAAGAGGGATTTTTGCGAGGCCAGCAGCGCATCACGCGCCTTGACCAAGGTTTCGATCTGTTGCGCCGCATAGTTGAAACGGGTCGCCAGAAAAGCCACCTCATCGTCGCCCGTCACGGGTACGCGCACGCTCAAGTCGCCATCACCCCATTGCTGCATACGTGTTTGCAAGGTCTCCAGCCTGCGGGTCAAGCGCCGCACTATGGGGTATGTGGCCAGCGCCACGGCAATCGCTACCAATCCCAGCGTCCAGAAAAAGCCAAACGGTGCGCGCCAATTGGATTGCGGTGGCCGAGGCAGATGGATGTGGATGTTTTGCCCGTCCTGCATGTGGATGTCGAATTCCGGGCCTGCCCCAAAACGGCCTCTCGGCTCATTGGGGGGCACGTCGGGATGTACATCGTCGCCACGGCGCTCCAGTTGCACATCTGTCTCGCGTGGCGGCGGTGGTGGCATGCCTTGCATGTTTGGCTGCGGATTCCACGCTGGGCCGCCCGGATGCCGGCCCATGCGAGCCCTGCCGTGGCCAATAACTTCTCCCGCCTGGTTGCGCGCCACCACCTCGCGCAATGGCAGATCGGACGCCATGCGCCAAGCCCAACCCACCAACAGGGTGAGCACCGCCACGGCCAACACCACGGCGAGCCAAATGCGGATGTAGAGTTTGTTCATGGGACCGAGCTGCAGCTAGGCGTCAACATCGACTAGTCTTGCTGGCGGGCAAACACATAGCCCACACCACGCACCGTCAGGATGCGTTTGGGCGATTTGGGGTCGGACTCTATGGCCGCACGGATACGGCCCATATGCACATCGATCGAGCGGTCAAAAGCGTCCAGCTCACGGCCGCGCACGGCCTCCATGATCTGATCCCGCGTCAGCACCCGCCCTGCGCGCTCTGCCAGGGCGACCAACAAATCAAACTGGTAAGACGTCAAATCACACGGTGCACCATGGATGGAGACGGTGCGCGCGTCGCGGTCGATCTCCAGGGCCCCAAAACGCAGGCTTATATGTTCAGCGGTCGGGCTCTCGCCCCGACGGCGTAGCACGGCGCGGATACGAGCCAGCAGCTCGCGCGGCTCAAATGGTTTGGGCAGGTAGTCGTCTGCCCCAATCTCCAGCCCGATGATGCGGTCCATAGCGTCGCCTTTGGCTGTCAGCATCAGCACCGGCACCTGGGCCATGCCAGTTGGCAATGCGCGGATGCGGCGGCACACTTCCAACCCATCCATGTCGGGCAGCATCAGGTCCAAAATCACCAAATCGGTAGCGGCGCCTTTGGCGGGGGCGGTCAACTGGTCCAGCCCACTTTGGCCGTCACCTGCGCAGCGGACGGTAAAGCCAGATTGCTCCAAATACTGCGCCACCATGGCGGCCAGGCGGGCATCGTCTTCAATCATGAGCAAGCTATGGGTCATGCGTGCAGTCTAGCGCGGTGGCGTGGGGGCTGTGTGCGGCCCGTCTGAAGCGCGCGTAAAGTTTGGTAAAACTTGGCAGCACATCCGTTTGCGAATTGCTCCTTCAGCCGCGCAAGACAATCGGCTCCAGCGCGTCGGTTTGTGCCAGTATGCGACCAATGGCAGTGGTGTGTGCGTAGCCCGCTTTCCGCAGTGCCGCAATGCATGCATCAGCCCTATCGGCGGGCACACTTGCTAGCAGACCACCGGCAGTTTGCGGGTCAAAGATCAGCGGATAGCGCGGGTGCGTGACCATTGCCTCTTGGTTACGCAGCGCGCGCCGCAGGCGCACATTGGCGGCTTGCAGCGAACTCACAATACCGGCTGATACACACTCCTGCGCGCCATCGAGCAGCGGCAGCGCATCCAGATACAGCTCTGCATCCACCCCAGAGGGGCGCGTCATCTCCACCAGATGACCCAACAGGCCAAAGCCCGTCAGGTCTGTGCAGGCCGTGGCACCAAATGCCAGCAAGCACTGTGCACCCGCCTGGTTCGATACGACCATGGACTGCAAGGCCGCGTCGATCCAGCGGCCCTTGGCGGCCAGCCGCGCATGGGCTGCGAACAGTGCGCCGGTGCCAATGGGCTTGGTGAGGATCAACACGTCACCCGCGCGCATGCCGTTTTTGCGCAATATCTGGGTGGGATCGTCGTCAATCAGCCCATTGATGGCAAAGCCCAATGCGAGCTCTTTGCCTTCACCGGTGTGGCCACCTACTAGCGCGCAATTCGCGGCATTCAACACTTCCAGCGCGCCCGTCATCATCTGGAACAGAAGGTCTTCCACCTTGCTTTCCAGCCCAGGCGGCACGGTGGCAATTGCCGTTGCCGACTGCGCTTGTGCGCCCATAGCCCAGAAGTCGCCCAGCGCATGGTTGGCGGCTACTTTGCCAAAGAGGTAAGGGTCATCCACAAACGCGCGGAAAAAGTCCACCGAATGCACCATGGCCTTGCCCGGCGGTACGCGCACCACGGCTGCATCGTCGGGGTCTTTCAGGCCGACCAACACATCGGCACGGTCCACCGGCTGCAATTGTCCGAGTGCGCGGGACAGCACGGTCGCGCCCACCTTGGCACCGCACCCACCGCAGCGCATGGCAATGGCCGAGATGGCTTGCAAAGATTCTTCTGAAGTCAGCGCCACGGTGCTGGCGCTGGTGGCCTGTGAGCGGAGCGCGTTGGCGTCCATGGGTGACAGGTCTTGAAACTTGCGCATGAAGCTGCGGTCGATCCAGTCTTTCCAACGCCAGACCCATGCGCCACCAAAACCCAGCCAGCCGCGCGAGGCAATAGCAAACTGATTGCCCGTGCTGATCAGGGCCAACCAGCTGCGTTGCGGGTGGTAGGGCTTGGGTGCCGCACCCTGCACGGTCAAGCGCAGGTTCTCCGTCAGCGGTGGGCCTTGGCGCACGGCAAACACACCAGCCTTTTCCAGCGGATGGTTCACCATGCTGGCCACGTCACCCGCCGCAAAAATCGCCGGGTCGGTCACAGTCTGTAGGCTGTCGGTCACTTGGATAAACCCGTCGGCGTCTAGCGCCAGGCCTGTGTCGTTTAACCACGCAGCACCGCCTGCACGGGTCACCCAGACAATCTCATCGGCCTGCACCTCTTGGCCTGAAGCTGTGCGCAGCAGACCGGGCAAAACTTGCGTGACCGCCGAACCCCGGTGCACCACCACCCCGCGCTCGGCCAGCACCGCATCAAACCGGCGGCGCACCCCGGGGTTGTGGGTAGGCAAAATGACATCGCGGTCGGTGAACAGGTGAAATGCCAGCTCACCTGGATTGCGCCCGAGCAACTGCAACTCTTTGCGCAGGCGAAACTGCATGGCCAGCAGCAGCTCTACGCCGCCCGCCCCCGCGCCCACCACCGCGACGGTGGTGGTGCCGGTGTGGCGGCGCACACGCTCCAGCAGCGCCAGCCAGCGCGCATTGAACTGGGCAATAGGCTTCACCGCAACCGCATGTTCCACCGCGCCGGGTACGCCATGCGCCTGCGGCGTGGCGCCCAAGTTGATAGACAGTACATCAAAGGGCACCGGTGGGCGGTTGCGGCACAAAACCTTGCGGTTGGTGCGGTCCAGGCCAATCACCTCGTCACGGTAAAAGCGCGCCCCGGCAAACACCGCCAGGCGGCTTAGATCAATGTGCACGGCGTCATAGTCGTAGTGGCCCGCCACGTAGCCAGGCAGCATGCCGGAATACGGCGTATGCGCATCGGTGCAAATGACGGTCAGTCGCACACCGGGCATGGGACGCATGCCAAAGCTCTTGAGCACGCCCACATGGCTGTGGCCGCCGCCCACTAAAACAATATCGCGCAGTATGGGTTGATCAGGGGTTTGCATGCAAAGGGTGAGTGGCGGGGGGCGTTATGGGGGGGGCAGCAGTTCGCGTACCAATTGCAACAGAGCTGCTTGCTCGTGTGCAGGAGCGAACAGAGGTGCGCGTTGTGCACATTGTGCTTGCAATTGGCTATAAAAGGGGTTGGTCGTGTCGCACTGTCCTGCGCGGTACCGCAACAACGCGTCTGCCAAGCCTTGTGCATCGCCGTGGTCAAAGTAGCCGGTGTAATCTGCTCCCAGCATGCCAACATTGCCCGCAATGCGCGAGGCCAGTACGGGCGTGCCGCTGCACACGGCCTCCATGATCACATGCGCACCACCTTCCATGCGGCTGGCATGCACCAGCACATGGGCACTCTGAATGCGCCGCCGAGCAGCGGCATGCGACAGGCCGCCCAGCCAGCGGTACCGTGGGCATGCAGCAGCACAAGCCAGGGCTTGCCGCCCCAAGTCTGGGTCCAACGCATCGCCAATGTGGTCAATCAAAATGTCGGTGTGGTGCTGGAGCAAGCGGGCTGCGGCAAACAGCGTCTCTGGAGACTTCTCATCGCGCAAGTGCCCAACCATAACGGCCCGCACGTGCCGCTGCGTTTTGACCGCAGGTTGAAGTGTTGTGGCCGACTGAAACACCACACGCGCCTTGGTGCGCTGGGCCTCGGGCAAGGCGTCGGGGCCTTTCTCTTGCAGCACCACCAGCCGCTGCGCATGGGCGAGTGATGCCTGGGCTCGCGCATCGCTCAGTATGTCCCGGTACAAGTCGGTGCCGGTCAACACCACGCCTAAACCTGGAGCGTTAGCTACTGTGCCGTGTGCCTGCGCCCAGCGGGCAATAGAGTCAGCCGAACGCCTGGCGTGCAGCGCCAGCAGCACGTCACAAGGCTCGCCACGCCATTCCTGCGCGATGGTGGTGTGGTAGATGGGGCGCAGCATGCGTGCCCAGCGCCAGGCGGTTTGCCAATTGCCGTTGTTGGACGACGCCACGGCTGGGCTGACGATGAGAACGCGGGTTTGTGTCATTGCAGCGCAGTATGCCGGTTGACAAGCCTAGTGTCGCTGAAATGCATGTGGGTCAGCCTGTTCATCGGAGACAACTATGTTTTTGATAGCAGTTTACACATATTCCACGAGGGCTAGAACCCGATTCTTCATACAAGACTTGCGAGAATTGGCATTTCAGGCCGCCACGCCACTGCTGCCGTGCCAAGCGACGGCTACGAGGAATGCTCTGCAACCGTGCGGAAGCCCGCAAACACATGACTGCGGTGCGGCTGAAAAAAATTGCGGTAGCGCGGATGGTGCATGCGGGCATGGGTGGCAAAGGCACCGCCGCGCAGCTCGCGGTGGTTGCCAAACCAAGGTTGCGAGTACTCACGATAGGGGCCGGTCACAAAGCCGGGGTAGGGGGCAAAGGCATCTGCCGTCCACTCCCACACACTGTGGCCCCAGTAAAAGCCCGGTTGGGTGAGCGCGGCGTGCTCCCACTCGGCGGCACTGGGCAGGCGCCGGCCCGCCCAGAGGCAGTAGGCCTGGGCCTCAAAGGCGTTGATGTTCAGGGCCGGCATGTCTGGCGACAGGGGCAACCATTGGTCAAACCAGCGCATTTCCCACGCGCCCTTGGCGCCGCGCCGCCAGCGCAGGGGGTGCTGCGCGCCGCACTGTGCGCGCCAGGCGCCTGCTTCCGCCGGCCAATACTGCGCCGCTGCATAGCCACCCGCATCCACAAATTCGGCAAAGTCCATGGCGCGCACAGGGGCGCTGTCGATGGCATAGCTGCCCAAGTGAATGGTGTGGGCAGGGCATTCGTTGTCAAACGCAAAAGCATTGCCAGATTCATCGCACCCTATGCGGACGTCTGCGCCCGGCACGCGCAATAGCGCACGTGCACCCACGCATGGCACCGCCACACCTTGGGGTGTCGGGTAGGCTAGCGCGGCACGCATCCAGCAAAAGGCCTCGCAGTGCATGTCTTCGTGGAACAAAGCCAAGCGGTGGAAATACAGCGGGTCTTGGGATGCCGCGCCGGGGTGCGCCGTTGTTGGTTGGTCACCGGTATTCGGAATGGCCTGGATGCAAGCATCCAGTTGACCTTGCAGTATCAAACGGAGCTCTGCGCGTGAGGGCATGGTCTCCACCCACCGCTGGGCGTGCGCCAGACGGGCGGAATCGAACAAGGCATCAGGCCCCGCAAACTGCGGCGGGTGCTGCGCATGGGCGAAGCCATTCGCGTCGCGGGAGTGGGGGCCGCGCAGTATCCAGAACTCGGCAAACCAGGCAATGTGTGCCAGCTCCCAGGCAATGGGGTTGATGCCGATTTGGTGGACCGGGCTCCATTGTGCGGCGGTCAAGTCGTCTACCAGCGCCAGCGTGCGTTGGCGGCTGTCACGCAGCGCTTCGGCAAGCTGTGTACCCGAAAGCTGGCGTGAAAGAAAGTGCGGCGTATTGGACATGGTTGCAAGTCTATAGCGCACGCATTCATGGGCTGGAGTTTTGTGAGTTTGTGTAAGAACACTTGGTTTTGGTTGCGCTGCCTGATACAAACCCGCAGGAGGAAAAATATGATGCGGTTGACGGGTCAATTTACGTATGCGGTGCCGCTGGGCGCACTCTTGTTGGTCTCAGCCTGCGGCGGTGGCAGTGCCGGCGGAAACGCTGCGCAACCCAGCTCCAACCCTATGCCACTGGTCGCCAGCACACCCGTGGTTTCTACCGTACCCGCAACGACGAGTACCCCGGTGGCGGGTGCCACCACAACGTCTACGACCCCAGTCGCTACAAGCACTGCGAGCACGACCCCAAGTGCAACACCGGTGGCTGCTACACCCGTCACCCCACCCGCGACGACACCCACGGCAACTACTGCGTCAAACACTGCAACACCCGCGCCTGTAGTCACCACACCTGCCACGACCACCCCAGTTGCAACCACGCCCACCATCACGACACCCGCAGCGAAACAATGCGCCCACCCCGATACAGGTGCGCTGGTCAATGGCGGTGCAACCTATACCTATTACACCGTCGCCAGCGGAACCCAGTCGCAATGCGATGCGGCCAAAGCCACGTCAACTTGCCAGGCATCGAGCGGAGCCTATAGCCCGGTCGTTGTAGCCACCCGATTTGCGGCGTGCGCGGTATCCGTACCCGCCGTCACGCCGCCCGTGACTCCACCTGTTGCCAGCGGCAAGGTGCGTGTCAATATTGCGGCCACCGGCGGGCAAAACTTTGGCGTGGGGCCCTCGGTGAAGTTCTGGTTCAGTGGCAGAAACCCGAACGCCGCGACAAATATCAATTTGAATACCGACATTGAAATCGGCACCACTTTTGCCACCGACATGCCCGCAGCGCACCCCTGGAAATACTGGTACGACAGCCGGTCCAAGCGCTACTACACCCCTACGGTCGACAACCTGGAGACGGGTGCCGCGAACCGGTGGGGTAACAACGACTTCCAATACACGGTAGACCTTGGCAAGGCGTTTGCGCAACAAGAGGGGTACCTCATTTCGTTCCGGTTTGTGATACCCGACAACTACTTTTTCCCCGGCACGGACGCCAACTTCTGGAATGGTTCGAACATGAGCGTGGGCTCGTCATTCAAGATGGCATGGGTCATGAAAACGGTCAACAACGACACCGGCAACAGTGACTTGATCTTGCTGAATCACGCAGGCGGCGGCGCGCTGACCACGCAGGGCAATGGCATGTCGGTCTACACCGCCGCCAATCCGGCAGATACGCATTGGTTCAGTGGATTGGAAACCATTTCCCGCACCGACAACTCCAACCGATTGCTGTCCCATTTTCAGCACGGTGCGGGTGTGCCGTCGGGTGGCAATGGCCGCGTGGAGTGGAGCTTGGTGAGTACCTTGGCGCACACGTATACCAATGCCATCAGGCCTGTGACCTATACCAATTCGGCCAAGCCAGCGACGGACCCCGTCGAGCCCCCGAACCACCACTACGTCAACTTTCCCGGCTGGATGGATACCACCCGCAACGGCCGGGGCAACGAACAAACCGCCCAGACCCTCTATGGCGACGTCTACGTGGCCCAAGGCCCCACCGCCAAAGCGCGGTTGGAGATCGGCGATGCTGCCACCTACTAAGCCTGCAAGTGGCTATTCATCGCGCCGCCTGTGAGCTGGACCAACAGCGCGGTTGCTATTGATTTTTACCCCGACGAGATTGCCAAAGCCAACTATTGGTTTCTGACGACTGCTGATGGCACGCGCTATTCGGGGGTATTGGTCAAGTAGACTGCGACGTAAAAGTTACAACAAACAAAAGGCATCTGATGCGACGAGTTCTCGGTCTAATTACGTATGTGGTGCCGCTGGGCACGTTTCTCTTTTTAGCTGGCTGCGGCGGCGGGGGTGGGAGTACCGCGCAACCCAGTGCCACCCCTATGCCAATGGCTCCCACTGCGCCTGTGGTGGCAGCCGTGCCCGCAACGACGAGCACCCCGGTTGTTGGTGCAACCACGAACTCTGTGACGCCAGGTGCCACAAGCACAGCGAGCACGACCGCCAGTGCCACTCCGGTGGATACAACAACTATCTCCCCTCCGGTGACCACGCCAGTGCCAGTTGCCGCAACCACGTCAACGACGACCACGACGACCACCCCAGTCGCTAAGCAATGCACGCACCCCGATAGCGGCGCACTGGTCAATGGTGGGGCAACCTATTCCTATTTCACCGTGGCCAACGGTACGACACAGGCGCAGTGTGATGCCGCCAAGGCCACGTCGACCTGCCAGGCATCGAGCGGGGGCTATAGCCCGATTGTGGCAACCACCCGATTTGCAGCGTGCGCGGTATCCGTACCACCCGTAGCGCCCGCTGCTGCCGGCAAGGTGCGTGTCAATATTGCCGCTAGCAGCGGACAAAACTTTGGCGTTGGCCCTACAGTGAAGTTCTGGTTTAGCGGTAGAAACCCAAACGCCGCAACCACCATCAGCTTGAATACGGACGTGGAAATCGGCGCATCCAACGCCACCTCTGGCACCACAGCGCATCCCTGGAATTATTGGTACGACAGCCGCTCCAAACGTTTCTACAGCCCCACGGTCGACAACCTGAGCGCCATCAGCAATAGCAGCTTTCAATACACGGTGGATATGGGTAAGCCGGCATCCCAGTTGGAAGGCTATTTGGTTTCCTTTCGATTCGTTATCCCGGAGAACTACTACTACCCCGGGACGGACGAAAATTTCTGGAATGGCTCGAATTTAAGTGTGGGGTCATCATTCAAGATGGCATGGGTTCTGAAGTCGAATGGCAGTGACACTGGCAACAGCGATCTCATCTTGCTGCAGCATTCGGGGGGCGGTGCGCTGACAACGACCGGCAATGGCATGTCCGTTGGTGCATCGAGCAGCAATTCGCATTGGTTCAGCGGCCTGGAGAGGCTATCCCGGGTCGACCATTCCAACCGTCTGTTGTCCCACTTTCAGCATTCAGCCGGTGTGCCCTCGGGTGGCAATGGGCGCGTAGAGTGGAGCTTGGTGAGCACGCTGGCGCACACCTATACCAATGCCGATAAGCCGGTCACCTACAACGTCAGCCCAGTGGACCACCGCCTCATTAATTTCCCCGGGTGGATGGATACGAGGCGCGACGGAAGAGGTACCACAGCCACCGCCCAAACCCTCTATGGCGACGTCTACGTGGCCCAAGGCCCCACCGCGAAAGCGCGGCTGGAGATCGGCGATGCTGCCACCTACCAAGCCTGTAAGTGGCTATTCATCGCGCCTCCTGTGAGCTGGACCAACAGCGCGGTTGCCATTGATTTCTACCCGGATGAAATTGCCAAAGCCAACTATTGGTTTTTGACGACTGCGGATGGCACGCGGTATTCTGGGGTTTTGACCAAATAGCCTTGCTTCCGCAAAACTTGCAAGAAAACCGATGAATCCTAGAGCGCTAAAAACCATCGCCGTCTGCATGCTGGTACTGGCCATGGCGGCTATCGCAGCGGCCCTATATGTCAGCAATCAGCGTGTCCACATTCAGGGCCCGTCCGCGCTGGCGGCTATGCCCGATGATTCCGTTTGGCTTACTGTGGATGATGCCCTGTGGCACCTGGATGCCACGGGCACGCGAATCAAAACCGTGCAGGCTGCAGCGCTGGCACAGGGCGGTTTGCACGGGTTGATTGGTAACCTGGTGGTGCACCCCAACGGGCAGCTGGTGGCCAGTGTGAAGGATGATCCCACCCTGTACTTTCTGGACCCGGCCGTGGGTACGGTCACCGCGCGCATGGTGCCGCAGTGGCCGCCGGCACTGGCCAAGCATGGAAGCCGGGCCATCAACTATGCATTTCACGACGATGGTCGTGTGGCCATCGCCACCGGCGGCGGTCACACGGTGGCGGTGTTTGATGCACAGGGTGCATTTGTAGCCCAAACGCCGCCCGGCACCTATGAATTTACCAATGGCCTGTGGTGGGCTGACGGCAGTCTGTGGACGACGAATACCAATGGGCTGGCCTTGATAGCCCTGGATGCCAATACCCTGGCCCAAAAATCCCAGGTGAAGCTAGTGCACGCAGAACGTGGCTGGCGCTTCTTGGGTATGGCGGTGGCTTCGCATGGCGCGCAACGCGCAGCCAGTGTTACGAATGCTGGCGGCTTATCGTCGGAATCGCGACCTCTGGCTACAGTCGTTCGGTTTGCCAATGGCATGGTGGTGGGCCATGCGGTCGACGTATTTCCTGATGGCAGCCAAAGCAGCTTCCCGGTAAACACAGCCCAGGAGCCGCGCGACATTAAATGGCGCGGCAAAGAGCTGCTGCTGGTGGACGGTGCCAGCTACACCGTCAAGCGGTATGACGACAATCGCATGGCCATGGCCGATTTTGGTGACGCCACCGTGCGTGGCGAACTGTCGGCACTGCTGGCCCAGCGCATGCGCTTGCAGGGCCAGTATTACGCCGGTTTGGCCGCCGCCGTTGTGTTGTTTGTGCTGGGGTTCGCTGCGGCAGTGTGGGCACAGCAATTGGAAAAACGTCAAACCCTGGCGACACGCGCGATGGATTGGTCTCACCTGGGAACGCCCCGGCTGTCTGAAGCGCAGTGGCTGAAAAGTCTGCTGAAGTTGTACTGGGGTCCGTTTGTGCTAGTTGTGGCATCTGTAGTGCTGGTACCTGTGTTGACAGCGGTTTTTGTGAATTTTTCCAAGACGCATGCACTGTTGATGTTGATGCTCAAGCTGGTGCCGGTGATGGTGGCGTGCCCCGTGGCTTTGCGCATCTACCGGCGGGCGGCTACTGACCCGGCGCAAGAGGGTGTGGTCAATTTTCCGGCAATGCAATATTTGGCAAACGACGACACGTTTTGGCTGCTGCGCCGGGATGGAGAGCAGCCCTGTGAGGTGCTGACAATGCAGGGCAAGACCGGAGCGCACTGGCTGGTGTTGACCAACGAGCGAATGCTGGTTTTTGTGAGCAACCTTAAAGAGCGCACCTTGCTGGCCGAGCACCCGCGCCGTTCGGTGACTGGTGCGCGTGTGTTGACCCCTGGTGAATTGCCATGGTGGCAGCGGGGGAACTTTGCAGGCGTGGTACTGCGTTTTGAATTCAAGGACGGCACCAGCCTGCAAGGCCGCACCAGCGCCACCACCACCGCGCACCGCCTGGCCGCGCTGCTGTACCGGCCAGCGTTTGATGCGCCCAGTACCAGCGAAATGGCGCACACCTTGCAAGGGCAGAGCCGACGGCCTGCCCAGGCCTTGACAAGCCAAAAGGCTGTGGTTCAGGTGCTGTCGTCGCTACTGGTGCCGGGGCTGGGGCAATGGATGCAAGGACGCAACCACACCGGCATGCGTTTCTTTTCTGTGTGGGTGATTTTGTTGGTGTTTTTTTGCATTCCAGTCATCTGGACCCTGTGGGCCCCACGCGCAGCGGTGTCACCTATATTTGCGGTGACGCTGGCAACCGGCATGCTGCTGATGAGCCTGATGGCGGCATGGGATGTGTGGCGCATGCGCTTGCGCTGGGAGCAATAAACAGTTCCTAAATTAATAGCGAATTATGCTTATTCCACGAGGGCTAGGGGCCTATTTGATGCGTGAAGCCAGCCACACCAAGCCCAAGACAGGCACGCCCAACATGGCAGTGGCCGTGAAGAAGCTGTGGTAGCCAAACTGGTCCACATACAAGCCCGAGTAGCCTGCCACGAACTTTGGCAGCAGCAGCATCATTGAACTGAACATGGCGTACTGTGTGGCAGAGTAGTTGACATTGGTCAGCGACGACAGGTAGGCAATGAAGGCGGCAGACGCGATACCGCTGGCCAGGTTGTCTGCTGAAATGACAAAAATCAGCGCATGCAGATCGTGACCTTGGCCGGCCAACCAGGCAAACAATAGGTTGGTGCCAGCGCTCAGGGCTGCGCCCAGCATGAGCACCCGCATCACCCCCATGCGCATGGCCATGGCACCGCCTACAAAGGCCCCCACCAACGTCATGACCACGCCGTAGATCTTGGTGACCGCGGCGACCTCGGCCTTGGTGAAACCCATGTCCACATAAAACGGGTTGGCCAT
>CAYXWW010000054.1:0-20018 GCA_964468905.1 uncultured Rhodoferax sp.
GTCGGCGCAGTTTTTCAGCTCGCTGGCCGACAATGCCCTATTCGTAGCGGCCGTGCAGTTGTTGCGTACCAGCGGTGCCCAAGAGTGGCAGCAAGCCGCATTGGTGCCGATGTTCGCCCTGTTCTATGTAGTTTTGGCACCCTTTGTCGGCGCTTTTGCAGACGCTCTGCCTAAGGGGAGGGTCATGCTGTACAGCAACGGCATCAAGATTGCGGGTTGCCTGATGATGCTGTTTGGCACCCATCCGTTAATGTCCTACGCCATTGTGGGTCTGGGTGCCGCAGCCTATTCACCGGCCAAATACGGCATCTTGACCGAGCTTCTGCCGGCTTCGCAATTGGTCAAGGCCAATGGATGGATCGAAGGCTTGACCATTGCTTCGATCATCTTGGGCGTCTTGTTGGGTGGGCAGTTGGTCGGGAACGCCATGTCCGGTTACCTGCTGGCGCTTGACATTCCCTATGTTGAGACAGGTGTTGACACGGCACCCGAGGCTGCAATTTGTGTGCTGATCCTTGTCTATATGCTGGCGGCGTGGTTCAACACCCGAATCCCCGAAACTGGCGTACCCATGCGTCGCCTGCCCAAGCGGCTCGTGAGTTTGTTACCTGATTTCTGGATTTGCAACCTGCGCCTGTGGCGTGACCGTCTGGGGCAAATCTCGTTGGCAACCACCACCTTGTTTTGGGGCGTGAGTGGCAATTTGCGCTACATCGTACTGGCATGGGCCGCAGCGGCTTTGGGCTACAGCGTGACGCAAGCGTCGGCGCTGGTGGGTGTGGTGGCCATAGGAACAGCAGTGGGTGCAGTTGTTGCCTCCGTGCGCATGCGCCTGGACCAGGCAACTCTGGTGCTGCCATTGGGCATTGCCATGGGTGTGTTGGTCATCTTGCTGAATTTCATTACCAATGTCTGGGTGGCAGCGCCCTTTCTTATTTTGCTGGGCGGCTTGGGTGGCTTCCTGGTGGTGCCCATGAACGCACTGCTGCAGCACCGCGGCCATAACCTGATGGGTGCTGGGCGGTCTATTGCCGTTCAGAACTTTAATGAGCAAGCCTGCATATTGGGGCTCGGCGCGTTTTATAGCTTGTCCACGGGTATGGGTCTTTCGGCCTTTGGTGCCATTACTGTCTTCGGTGTGGTGGTGGCTGGCTTTATGTGGGTCATCAAACGTTGGCATGCCCATAACTGCGTCGCACATGCAGCGGATGTGGAGCACCTGCTCGAGGTTGCCCGCCACGACAACATGCATGGGTGAAAGAAGACCTCCACGTACTAGCAAGCCTGCGCTGGCGGCATTTGCCCTGCTGCTCAACGCCTTTGCTTGGGGGGTCTCGTGGTGGCCGTTTCGCCAGTTGCTCAGTTTGGGTGTTCACCCGTTGTGGGCTACTGCGCTGATTTACCTCTTTGCCTTGACGTGCCTGCTGGCGCTGCGTCCCAATGCATGGCGCGGCTTTGTGCATTACCCGGGTCTGTGGCTCTTGCTCATTGCATCGGGGTTGACCAATATTGGCTTTAATTGGGCGGTAACTGTGGGTGACGTGGTGCGCGTCGTGCTGCTGTTCTACCTTATGCCTGCTTGGGTTGTGCTGTTGGCTTGGCCGTTGCTGGGTGAAAAGCCGACCGCTGCGTCCCTATTGCGTCTTGCGTTGGCCTTGCTGGGCGTGGTCATTGTCCTCAAGACACCGGATGCGCCATGGCACTGGCCCGACAGCCTGGCCGATGGTCTGGCACTGATGGGGGGCTTGTTTTTTGCGCTAACCAACATCATGCTGCGCCGCCTGCGTGTTGCGCCCACCGAGTCGAGCATGCTGGCCATGTTTGGCGGCGGTGCAACCATGGCGGGCCTGCTTGCTTGGTTGGGCCAACAGCAGGGCCTGGTGCCGGCGCTGCCAGCTTTCGCGCCTGACTGGCTGGCGTGGGTTTGCGGTGTGAGCCTGTGTTTTCTGGTTGGTAACCTCAGTCTGCAATACGGTGCCGCCCGGCTGACGGCTAGCGTCACGTCGATCATCATGTTGTCCGAAGTTGTCTTCGCAAGCCTTTCGGCGGTGCTGTTGGGTGCCGGGGAGCTCAGTGGCCGGGTCGTGCTGGGCGGTGCTTGTATTGTGTTGGCATCTTTGTTGTCAACCGTGTCGCTGGCGCGGCAACAACAACCGGCACAGTGACTGCCACCATGCCATCGCGAGCTGGCAGCGGGCAATAGGCCCACAAAGGCGGGCTGTTTGGCATCTTTCTCCCATCACCGGTGCGTGGGCACAAACCTATAGTTGCCGGTAGACGCTGACATTCTGATCAACGCCGGTTGAAGGAGCGTGTATGCAGTCCCCCAATTGCAGTGTCTTATGGGACACATGGAAAGGTGCCAGTGATGGTGTGCAATGGACACCTGCCGAGTTGCTGCTGGAGGTTGATTTCAAGTGGCTGATGGCCGGCCAAGGCTGTTGGATCGACCCAGTGAGGCTTCACCAAGATCCCCGCTATGCGGCAGATTGCCTGGGCACCGCCTTGCAGTCCACCTGTGAACCCTTGCGGTCATGTGCCACCTGTCTGCAAGAAGCTTTGGGCTTGGCACCAATCTACTAGTCCTGCGCAGCACCCATCTCGCGTAAGAAGTCGGCCAGCGTCTTACCGGCCTCATCGTGGAAAGCGCTTTGCAGTACCTGCAGAGTGACCATACGGTCAAGCCGAAAACTGCGAAATGCGTGACGCGTTTCGCACCACGCAGCCAAGGTCCAGACTTTGCCCCAGAAGAAGCAGCCCAGCGGGCGCACCTGCCGCTGGCTGGTCTGCCCCGATGCATCGCGGTACTCCATACTGATCTTGTGGCGCATCTGCACGGCTTCACGCAGGGTTTGCAGCGGTTGTTGCACCGCCGGATCCACATTGAAGGCGGGCGCATACAGCGCCAAACTTTCTGCCGCTGCCCGCGTCTGGCGCGGCAGGACAGACAGAATCTTCCCCAACGCGTACTCGGCGTCACGCGCCAAAACAGGGTCCAACCACACCTGCGCCAGTCGGGCCGCCGCGACCAGAGCCCGCGCTTCACCTTCGCTAAACATCAGGGGGGGCAATTCAAAACCCGCACCTAGGCGATAGCCCACACCGGCCTCGCCCTCAATCGGCACGCCTTGGTGCTGCAGGTCTGCCACGTCGCGGTACACGGTGCGCTCGGATATTTCGAGTCGCTTGGCTAAAAAGGCCGCCGTGGTCAGGCGGCGGCCCCGGATCAGCTGTACTAGTTGGAATAGGCGGTCTGCACGGCGCATGGTATTTGTGGCCAATTATGCCTGTAGCCCTCGTATATATTGCATGAGCAGCTATCAAAAACGTAGTGATTCGGGGTCGGCTTTCATAGCCTGGGCTATGCGCTGCATATCGTGGTCGCTGATGTCGAACAGCCCATAGCGAAACTTGTAGCCCCAACGCTGTCGGTTCTCGACAAATTCAAACGCATCGAGCAGCGGCAGGATGGAGGCTTCTGTGCCACGGACATACGTAACATTGCCCCGATGGGGGACAAATCCTTCCCCCATGTCGAATGGGTATGCATCACCGTCCTGCACAATGCCGATGGAGACGAAACACCGGTACGTGTCTTTGCCACCCATCGTGATAGTTGGCGCGTAGTACGCCACGCGGTCACCGGGTTGCACCCGGCGCAGTGGCCCCAACTTACCGTGGCAGACCTGCATGAATCCACCCTCGCGACCGTGGCGTGCGTGGCTCGCACTGGCGACAGCAATCCAGTTCTTCATGGTGCGCGTCAGCAATCAGGCCAAGGCGTGCAAGCCCACGCGGTTGCCGGCGACATCAACAATGTGGGCGATAAAGCCCATGCCGGGGGGCAATGCTCGCTTTTCAGAGACGATGTCGCCACCGGCCGCAACCACGCGGCCCAGTGCGTCGTCAATGGATGGGTTGCAATCCAAGTACACCAAAGTACCACTTTGGCCCGGTTGCAGCATGCTACCCCCACTGTGCAGGCAACCGCTGGAGCCCCCTTCTGTGTACGGGAAAACCGCGATGGTGTTAGGCCCCATCACTTCACGGCGCAGGCGGCGTTGCAAAATGGTTTCGTAGAAAGCTTGGGATTGTTCCAGCGCAGGGGCGGGAATCTCAAACCACTTGCCTGCATGGTTGGGGGTGGATATATTCGCGTTAGTCATAAAAAATTCCTTGTGTGAACGAAGCCGTGATGGTGCGCCCCTGCTCCTGACAACGGTGTGTCAGTAGAGATATAGGCATGGGATACTGCAAGCGTGAACGTTGATCCGTTGTCGCCATTTGAGGGGGAAAACCCTTGGAAGCTCGCGCTGGAAAGCTCGGGGGTGGTGATGTGGGACTGGGATTTGCGCTCGGGTACCGAAACCCGCGCCACACAGTGGGAAGCGATGTTCGGGTATGCCGTAGGCGACCTCGATGGCAGCTTGCAAGCATTTGTGAGCCGTGTTCACCCCGAAGACCTGCCGCGCGTGGAAGTTGCCGCCAAGGCCTATCGCAACGGCGAAACCTCAGAATATGCTGTTGATCTGCGATTGCGCTGCAAAGACAACAGTTGGAAGTGGGTTCAGACGCGCGGCATGGTGGTCCAACGTGATGCACAGGGAAAAGCCCAACGCATCATTGGCACTTTTACGGATATCTCCCAGCGTAAAGCCGCGGAAGTATCCATGCGTGAAAGTGAAGAACGCTGGAAGCTCGCTTTGGAGAGTTCAGGCGACGGCGTGTGGGACTGGCACATCCAGGCCGGTACTGAATTTCTTTCCCCGCGGTTGTTGCAAATGTGTGGCTACGCTGATGGTGAGTTGGCAAGCCGCCCAGAGGAGCTTGATAAGCGGACCCATCCCGATGACCTGACCCCCATGTACACGGCGCGCCTGGATCATTTTGAAGGCAGGACTGCTTCCTATCAGTGTGAGCGGCGCATTCTGTGCAAGGATGGCACCTGGAAATGGGTGTTGAGCCGTGGAATGGTCATTGGCCGTGATGCAGAGGGTAAGCCCACGCGCATGATCGGTACGTTCACCGATGTCTCCAGCCGCAAATTGGCGGAAGCCAAAATCTTGCAGCAAGCCTATTACGATTCACTCACCGGTTTGCCGAATCGACGCATGCTGCGCGACCGGCTCGACCAGGAAATCAAGCGCAACAAGCGCAACAAACACACGGATCAGCAGCTGGGCGTGTTGTTCATTGACCTGGACCAATTTAAAGAAGTCAACGACACCCTGGGGCATGAAATGGGCGATTTGCTCCTGGTGGAAGCCGCACGCCGCCTGCAGTCGTGCGTGCGCGAGACCGACACCGTAGCCCGCATGGGCGGCGATGAGTTTGCCGTGGTTCTGCCCGAGTTGCCGGGTAGCGCCCATCTGGAGAGCATCCTGCAAAAGGTCTTGCGTGCCTTGGCGGAAGTCTTCTCTTTGGGTACAGAGCAGGTGTTTGTGTCGGCCAGTATTGGCATTGCCCTGTACCCCACCGACGCAACGGAAATAGAAGGCCTTTTTAAAAGCGCCGACCAGGCGCTCTACGTTGCCAAAGGAGCGGGACGTAACCGCTTTAGCTTCTTTACTCCAACCCTGCAGGAAGAAGCACAGACCCGCGTGCGCCTAGCAGGGGACTTGCGCACCGCGTTGGCCGAAGGGCAGTTTCGCTTGGTGTACCAGCCTATCGTGGCACTCGCAACGGGTGCCATTCACAAGGCTGAGGCACTGCTGCGCTGGCACCACCCCACGCGGGGTATGGTCAGCCCGGCCACGTTTATTCCCATTGCGGAGTCCAGCGGATTGATTGTGGATATTGGCGAATGGGTTTTTCAGCAATCTGCGCGGCAAGTTCAGGCGTGGCGTGAAAAGCTGGCTCCCGAGTTCCAGATCAGTGTCAACAAATCACCCGTGCAGTTCCACCATGATCGGATGAGCAAGTTGTCGTGGGCGAAGCAGCTGGCGGCGCGCGGGCTGCCCGGTGACAGCATCGTGGTTGAGATTACCGAAGGACTGTTGCTCGACACCAGCAACCGAGTTGCTGACACCTTGTTGGCACTACGTGACGCAGGCATAGGCGTGTCGTTGGACGACTTTGGGACTGGCTATTCGTCTTTGTCCTACCTGCAAAAATTTGACATCGACTTTGTCAAAATCGACCAATCCTTTGTGCGGCATCTCATCCCGGGATCGACTGATCTCGCGCTGTGCAAAGCCATCATTGTGATGGCCCATGCGTTGGGAATGAAGGTGGTGGCAGAGGGTGTCGAAACCCAGTCTCAGCGAGACTTGCTGGCGGCTGCGGGGTGTGACTTTGCCCAAGGTTACTTCTATTCCCGCCCGGTTCCAGCTGCGGACTTTGAGGCGTTTATGGCTGCGTATGTGCCAATAGGTCTCTAGGTCAGAGACTTCTCAACCACTTTGTTGAGGCGCGGCGGACAGGCGACCAAACCTGCAAATAGCATGTCCACCATGGCTGGCGCGCACACGTCTAAGGCGTAAGAATCAGGTGCAAACAGCCATTCGCGCATGGTGCCCGACATGAAGTTGGCAATCGTCTGGTGCGCTAGCGGCACGTTGGTATCACGCGGCAGCTGACCGGTTGCAACCGCCTTGTGCAGTACCGCGTGGATCTTGGCTTTGTACCCACATTGGTTGGCGCGTTTATGCTCCACGAGGGACTCCAGCTCGCCCACGGTCTCGCACTTGTGAAACATCACGCTGTACACGCGTTGCTGCGTGGGGGACTGCGCCAAATTGCTCAGCGCCTTCACACACATGGTGCGCAGGGCTCCCAAGGGGTCTGCGTCGCTGGCAGCTTCCAGTTCGGCAATCATGGCTTCTTTGGGCAGCATGGCGCGGGCAAACATGGCCTGCAGCAGGTCGGCCTTGTCTTTGAAATGCCAATACACAGCACCCCGAGTTAACCCAGCGGCAGTGGCAATGTCCTGGAGCGACGTATGGGAAACGCCTTTTTCAAAGAACGTCTGCTCTGCGGCGTCCAGCAGCGCCGCACAGGTGAGTTCTGCGTCTTCTTTGCTTTTGCGGACCATGTGAATTTACTCGCTAAATGAAACCAAGACCAACATACATACACGAATGTATGTAATACTAACGTATCGCATTTTAAATACTTTCGACCCATGTCAACAGATCTGCAAATAGTTATTCACAACGTCAATGCCCCCTCCAAAAGCGCAGATCAGCAGCATCGCCTTGGTCGATGGACACCGTTTGCCCTGGCTCTACTGCCCTTCGCGCTGGTCGCATGTGGCCCGGCAGCAACGCAGCAAGGTGGCCCAGGAGGTGGCATGCCGCCACCAGAAGTCAGTGTTGTCACCGTTCAGGCCAAAGCCCAGCCCGTGGACCTGGAATACACCGGCCAAACGGCAGGCTCTCGCGAAACCGAAGTGCGTGCCCGGGTCAATGGCATCTTGAGCAAGCGGCTGTACGAAGAAGGCACCACGGTCAAAGAAGGTACGCCGTTGTTCCAGATTGACCCGGCCAACTTCCAGGCACAACTCGCCTCGGCAGAAGCGGCCGTCGCTGTGGCCCAGGCTCGCGCAGCCCAGGCACGCCGGGACAATGCTCGCCTAGCACCTCTGGCTGCGGAAAAGGCCATCAGCCAAAAAGAATTTGATGACAGCCAGTCGGCCGTAGAAACAACAGAAGCAACCCTGAAACAAGCACAAGCGCAAGCCAACGATGCGCGACTCAACCTGGGCTACACCCGGGTCACCGCACCCATCAGCGGCACCACGGGAATGGCCAACAAGTCCGACGGCAACCTGATCACCACTGCAGACAGCTTGCTCACCACCATCGTGCAGACCAACCCCATGTACGTGAACTTCAGCGTGTCAGAAGGCGAGCTGCTGCGCATGACCTCACAAGTCAAATCAGGTCAATTGGTAGTACCCGGCAAAGCGGCCGGTAGCGAGTCAGGCAAAGTGTCAAGCAATGGCAGCCTGGGCTTTGTGGTGAGCGTAAAACTTGCCGATGGCAGCATCTACCCCCGCACCGGCAAACTCAACTTCGCCAGCGAACGGGTCAACCCCCAAACCGGCAGTTTTGATATGCGCGCCGAAATTCCCAACCCCAATGGCCTGCTGCGCCCCGGCCAGTTTGTGCGCGTCAGCCTGGGCGGTGCCAGCCGTGCCAACACACTGAGCGTGCCCCAGCGCGCCGTGATTGACAGCCCCATGGGCAAGATCGTCTTCGTCGTCAACAAAGAAGACAAGTTGGAGCCACGCCCAGTCGAGTTGGATGGTTGGGCACAGGGCCAGTGGATCGTGACCAAGGGCATCAAAGAAGGCGACCGCGTGCTGGTCGAAGGCTTCATCAAAGCGCATGACCCCGGCATGCTGGTCAAGCCCGTTCCTTACGTGCCCACCAAACCGGGCACCGCATCCAGTGCGCCACAAGGTTCAGCATCGGCTCCTACGCCAAATACGGCAGTAGCCCCCGCAAAACAAACATCAGTAGCTACCAAATAGATAGCACCAAATCATGTTCTCCAAGTTCTTTATCAACCGCCCCATCTTTGCGACGGTGCTTTCCCTGTTCCTGGTGCTGGCCGGGCTGGCCGCCATGCGTGTGCTGCCCATTTCGCGCTACCCGGAAATCTCGCCGCCCGTGGTCAATGTGCGGGCCATCTACCCCGGTGCTTCGGCTGAGGTGCTGGAAACCACGGTGGCCGCACCCATCGAACAGTCCATCAACGGTGTGGAGCGTATGCTCTACATGGACAGCACATCGTCGGGCGACGGTTCTGTCACCATCAACGTCACGTTTGACGTAGGTACCAACCTGGACATAGCCGCGGTCAACGTCAACAACCGCGTCAACCAGGTGCTCAGCAAGTTGCCGCAAGAGGTGCAACGCCAGGGCGTGACCGTGGCCAAAAGTTCGGCCAATTTTTTGGTTGTGGCCGCGCTGTATTCGCCGGACGACCGATACGACGCGCTGTTCATCTCCAACTACGCGGCCCAAAACGTGCTCGACCCCATCAAGCGCGTACCCGGGACCACCAACGTACAGATTTTTGGTGCCAAAGACTACGCCATGCGCCTGTGGCTGCGGCCAGACCGCATGGCCCAGCTGGGCATCACGGTAGGCGACATTTCAAGCGCCGTGAGTGAACAAAACGCGCAGTACGCCGCAGGCAAAATCGGCGCGCCGCCCAACAACACGGAAGAGCTCACGCTCACCGTCACCGCCAAAGGCCGGCTGCTGGAGCCCGAGCAGTTTGAGAACATTGTCATCCGCAGCGGTGCCAAGGGCTCGGTGGTGCGCCTCAAAGTTGAGACCCGTGTGGAGTTGGGCTCCAAAGATTACAACTTCTATGGCCGTGTCAATGGCCACCCATCCGTGCCCATTGGCGTCTTCTTGCAAACTGGCGCGAATGCGCTGGAGACCCGTGCTGCTGTAGAAAAAACCTTGCAAGCACTCAAGGCCAAATTCCCCGAAGGCATGACCTACAGCACGCCCTACGACACCACGCCTTTTGTGTCGGAGTCTATCCACGAAGTGCTCAAGACGCTTGCCGAAGCCATGGTGCTAGTGTTTATCGTGGTGTATGTTTTCTTGCAAAGCTGGCGCGCCACCATCATCCCCACCTTGGCCGTACCGGTGTCATTGATTGGCACCATGGCCGGGTTGCACCTGCTGGGCTACAGCATCAACACACTTACATTGTTCGGCATGGTGCTGGCCATCGGTATCGTGGTGGACGATGCCATTGTGGTGCTGGAGAACGTGGAGCGCCTCATGCACGAGGAACACATGAGCCCCAAAGAAGCAGCCATTGAAGCCATGAACGAAGTGACCGGCCCTGTCATTGCCATCGTGCTGGTGCTGTGTGCTGCGTTCATCCCCGTGGCGTTTTTGGGTGGACTGGCTGGCGAGTTGTACCGACAGTTCTCGGTCACCATCACCATTGCCGTGGTGCTGTCGGGCGTGGTGGCGCTGACGCTGACGCCCGCCCTGTGTGCAGTGCTGCTCAAACCAGACCGCGAGCGCAAGAACAAGTTCTTTACCGCGTTTAACAATGGCTTTGCGCGCCTGACCGGGCGTTACACCTCGGGCGTGGCCTTCTTTTTGAAGCGCGGCGTGCTGGGTCTGGTGCTGTTTGCAACCATGGGTGTACTCACGGGAGTGATGTTCAAGATCGTGCCCGGAGCGCTGGTGCCCGATGAAGACCAAGGCTACTTTATTGGCGCCGTGATCTTGCCCGAAGGCTCGTCACTGGAGCGCACCAACCAGGTGGTGAAAAAGGTGGAAGCCGCCATGTCACCTAACAAAAACATCGACACGGTGTTTAGCCTGGTGGGCCTGAACTTCTTGGGTGGCGGTGGCCTTAAATCATCCGCAGCCACGATGTTCTTCCCGCTCAAGCCGTGGGCCGAGCGCGACCAAACTGCCAAGCAACTGGTCATGGAAACCTACATGAAAACCGGCGGTATCAAAGAAGGTCTGCCCCTGGCATTCTCGCCACCGGCCATTCAGGGCCTGGGCCAAACCGGCGGCTTTGAGTTCTATCTGCAAAACAATGGCGAAGGCGGTGTGCTGCGCTTGGCGCAAATACTGCCAGCCTTGCTGGCTGAAGCGAACAAGCAACCCGAACTGCAAGGCGTCAAAACCCTGTGGCAGGCGAACTCTCCACAGCTGTATGTCAACGTCGACACCGAGAAGGCGCGCGCACTGGGGCTGTCGGTGGCCGACATTTACAACACCCTGGCCGCTACTTTGGGCAGCTACTATGTGAACGATTTCAATAAGAGCGGACGCATCTACCAGGTGCTGATGCAGGCTGAGGGCCAGTACCGCGCCAAGCCCGAAGACATTGGCGCGCTGTATGTGCGCTCCAAAGCAGGACAGATGATTCCCATCCGCGCAGTTTCCGACGTGAAATTTGTGTCGGGTCCCGACTCGGTGCAGCACTTCAACGCTTTGCCCAGCATCAAGATCTTGGGTGACCCTAAGCCGGGCTATAGCTCGGGCCAGGCCATCGCCGCCATGGAACGCGCGGCTGCCAAAGTGTTACCACCCGAGATGGGTTATGACTGGGGTGGCACCGCCTTCCAGCAAAAGCGCAGCAGCGGCTCCAGCGCACTGGCTCTGGCTGCGGGCTTTGTGATGATCTTTTTGATTCTGGCCGCGCAGTATGAGAAGTGGTCCCTGCCCTTCTCGGTGCTGCTGGCTTTGCCATTCGGCATCTTTGGTGCGCTGGTGGCGGTGTATGCCCGCAGCTTTGCCAACGACGTGTATTTCCAGATCGGCTTGGTCACCCTCTTGGGCCTGTCCGCCAAAAATGCGATTTTGATCGTTGAATTCGCGATGATGAAAGTACACGAAGGCCTGTCTCCCGTGGCGGCTGCACTAGAAGCAGCACGCTTGCGCTTTCGCCCGATTTTGATGACATCGTTGGCCTTCATTTTGGGAGTGGTGCCGCTGGCCTTCTCCACCGGAGCGGGTGCTGCTGCACGCCAATCCATCGGCACGGGTGTACTGGGTGGCATGCTGGCAGCAACCTTCTTGGCTATCTTTTTGGTGCCGCTGTTTTTCAAACTGGTGAACGATCGCCATTTCCGATCCAAGCCTGAAGACTACCAATACCTGAACAAGCCTGCACACGGACAGGGAGCACACCATGCTGAGTAAGCCACGTTCCACATTTGCGATCACGCTGGTTGCTGCCGCAGCGCTGTCCGCTTGCTCGGGACTGCTTCCCGATAGCCACTACACGCGGCCTGACTTGAAGCTACCGCCAGCCACCACAGCAGTGGCATCGGCCAATAACGTGAACCCGGCCACGTGGTGGAAGGGCTTTGCCGACCCGGTTCTGGACGCCTTGTTGGACGAGGCCAATCGCAACAACCAAGACCTGGCCTTAGCCACTGCCCGCATCGCAGAAGTGCGTGCAAGCTTGTCGCAAACCCACTCCAACCTTTTCCCTACGGTGGACCTCAACGGCAGCGCCACGCGCCGGCGCTCCAGTGAGAACTCCGCTACGGTCAACCCCAATGCGCCAGCCGTTACCGAAGACCGTCAATTGGGTTTGAGCGCCAGTTACGAGATCGACTTTTGGGGCCGTTACAGCCGTGCTGACGATGCCGCCCGTGCGCGCCTGTTGGCGCAGTCAGCCAGCCGCGCCAGCGTGCTCACGACCTTGCAAGCCAACGTCGCCCAAAGCTACTTTGCCCTGCGCGCACTAGATGCACAGGCAGTGTTGGCAGAGCGAACCCTGTCCACACGCACAGACAGTTTGAAGCTCCAAAAGCGCCGCTTTGAGGGCGGTGTGATCGGTGAACTGGACTTGCGCCAGGCCGAATCAGAAGCCGCTAGCGCTTTGGCCACCGCGCAACAAGTTCGCCTCAACCGCGCCAATGCCGAGACTGCATTGGCCATGCTACTAGGTCGCCAGCCTGCAGACATGATGCGCCCGGTGCTGGCGCGTGGTGCAGAGCTGGGCGCGTTGTACATGGCACAGGTGGTGCCTGCGGGCTTGCAATCAGACCTGCTAGCGGCGCGCCCCGACATCGTGGCAGCCGAGCAAAACCTCATCGCCGCGCAAGCCGACATTGGCCAGGCCCGCGCACTGTACTTCCCGCGGATCAGCATCACGGCCAACGTGGGTCAACAATCCAAAGACATGTCTACGCTGATGGATCCGGCCTCCGTTTTCTGGAACGTGTTGGGCAACCTGACCCAGCCGGTATTCCGCGCCGGTGCCATTGGCGCGCTGGTGTCGGCCGCCACCGCACGCCAGCAGCAGGCGCTGGCACAGTACACACTGGCGGTGCAAAACGCTTTTAGAGACACGCACGATGCCATCACCAGCGTGGAAGCCGGGCGCGAGCTTGCCACCACCGCCGCTACCCGCCTAGGGGCATTACGCGAGACCATGCGCTTGGCCGACCTGCGCTACAAAGCGGGCTACACCGGCTACCTGGAAGTGCTCAACGCCCAGCGTGACTTGGCGCAGGCGGAGACGGCTTTGGTGGATGCGCAGCGCAACCAGCTTAATGCCGTTGTTAGCCTGTACCGCGCGCTGGGGGGGGGCTGGAGTGGGGTGGATTTCGAACAAATTGGCCATTAGCCCTCGTGCCATAAGCGTCAAACGCTATCAATATTGAAGTAGATTGACGGTTGCATTGCACTGGCCGCTACAGGTGCTGGGTTGAGCCACGGCCACGGGCGGGTGCTATTGTGGATGCAGCCAACGCATTACAGTGCACCATGCTGGCCTCCAATCATGAGGGCACAGGTTGTACGAAGGAATCATGCGCCACCGCCTCCGGCGTTGAACGCGTGGCGCAACACTCGTTTCAGTAACACTTTGTAAGGATCGCCACACGTTTTAGGGCATTTCGGATACAGTCCTGCACGCTCGTGGTAGCGCAATCCACTGGCAAAACTGTGCATGGAGCACAAAGAAAAACTTGCGGCAAGGGAGTCCTTCATGCGTGTTTCATTTGTCTCCGGTGGGGCATTGGCCAGTGGCTTGTGCATTCTTCTGGCTGCCTGTGGCGGCGGGGGCGGAGGCTCCACGGTCGCAGGTGGAACAGCGATAGCTGCCCCGGTGGCCGCCGAGCCAAGCCCGAGCGTCAACTGGTTGTCCACGGCAGTGCCAGCGACGACCACGTGTCCCAAAGATGCAGACTTGGCGAACCAGGTGGATTGTGTCTTGGCCACGGCTGACAACTTTCGCTCGGACCGCAAGGGCGGCGTATGGTTTCGGTACAACAATACCTTGCATGCCATGGACGGGCAGCGCCGGGTAACCGCGACGTCGGTCAAATTCAGTTCCAGTTATGTAAGCAGTTTCGACACCGACAACGCGGGTGTTGTCTGGATGGTCAATGCAGATCGGCAGTTGTCCACAATTGGCACTGACGGCGCGGTCAAAGTGCTCTCTCCAGCAGGAAACCAAGTCGATCCAGTGGTTGACGGCCCACTTCAGACTGCGAATTTGGGCTATGTTAGGGATCTGGCTGCAAACGGGGGTGTGGCTTACGTTGTGCGGTATCCAAAGACCCAATCCGAAAACTATACGTTTGCGCGAATTTACAAAGACACCAAAGGTGTTCTGCAGGTGGAAACCTTGCCCAAGCCACCATCTGACGATACCCAGCCCATCGCGGTAGCTGCCGATAGCCAAGGGCGGTTCTGGGGCATCTTCGATACGCACCGTAACGTCGTCCGGCCGACTGTCGCGACCACCACCTTTAACGGGCAATATGAATTGATCAGCTGGGACGCTGCGCAAGGCTGGAAGTCGCTCAGCGCAAAGTCATATCAAGGCAGCGGTATGGACTTCGGTCGTACCAGCGTTGATCTCTATTTAACCGGACTGACCCCCCTCAAGGACGGCAGCGTCATCATTACGGGCGCAAGCGCCGGGTTGTTGTACAAAGTGGACCCGGCGGGCAACTGGACCACTTGGTTTGACAGGCAAGCAAAGTCGTCATTGCGCCTGGGGCAAGATGGGTCGGTGGACGACATTCCCGTCAGCAGCGCGGATAACGTAGTGGAAATGCCAGACGGGTCACTTTGGTTTGTCGACCAACTGGAAAGGCGTTTGCGCCGGATAGCCAGTGGTCGTATCGATACGATTGCCGGTAGGCCAGCCGTTACCTCGCCAACGGTCTACACCAACAAGAGCCAACCCATTGGAACGGATGCGTCAGGCCACGTGCTATTGACGAATGGCACGACGAGCGAAGGTGCAGCCGTGGCGCTATTTAAACGCAGTGCGAATGGCGCTACCACTGCACTGGTAGGGGCAGGCACGTATACAGCCACGTCGTGCAGCTCGACCTATCACATGACCTATCCGCCATGCCTGGAAAAACCGCAGACTTCCAGAAAGTTTCTCGGTGTGCTGCCCGATGGCAGGGCCTTTGGGGTTGATTCAGAAAATGCTTTCGGGCAAGTCATACTGGCGGACGCTTCAGGCGGCCTCTCGCAACTATCGACTGTTGCCGGCTGGCCCGCAGGGCCGTACGAAGTAGGCTACACGAACGGTATCGCGCCTGGCATTAATGCCAGTCTGAATCTGATCGATGCAACAGCAGACGCCAACTACATTTACCTGTTGGTCTATCGTTCATCACTCAAAGCCAATGCCATCGCGAACCAGAATGGCTACAGCATCTATCGGGTGAGTATCAAAGATGGCACAACCACCATCGTCGCCGGTAAAGCCATGCCAAGTACTGGGGCACCACGAGATTTGGAGGGAGCAGCCGTAAACTTCACAGGGCTGGCACTCGCCACCAATGGCGACATCTGGCTGGCGTCCGCGAACAAGCTGTGGGTGTTGCCGCAAACAGGTGCATTGCGCGTTGCTGCGGGCGATGCGGCCAATAATGTGAGCGCTTCATCAGCAGACGGAACAGGCACGACTGCCCGCTTTCGATCCGTTACGCGCATCCGCACCCTGTCCGATGGTCGGCTGTTAGTGGTTGATGAATTGGCACACGCCGTCCGTGCGATGGACAGCACTGGTCGCGTCACCACGCTTGTCGGCACGCTCAACCAGTCTGGCGATCCCAGTGGCGCATTGACGGGCCTGCTCAAAAATCCATTCGACGCTTTTGCCGTGGGGCGGGACATCTACATTACCGCGCGGGATGACGCGCGGCTGGTCTTGGCAACCAAGGCGCTACCCTAGCAGGCAGGGCTGAACAGGCGGGCGACCGGGAGCGTCAATCGCCCGCCACTTCGATGGGCGCTACCAAGGGTATTTCAATCGTAATGGTGGTCCCAACCCCTTGCGTACTTTGCAAGTTGATCTGACCGCCCAAAACGTTGGTCACCAGGTTGTACACAATGTTCATGCCGAGCCCTGAACCGCCTCGGCCTAGCTTAGTGGTAAAAAACGGATCGAAAACACGTGGTTGGTTGTTCAGCGGTACGCCAATGCCATTGTCCTGGAACCGAATCTCCACCCGACCGTCGCCTTCAAGGGACGAGGACACGCGGATCAGGCCCGAATCCCGCCCTTCAAATGCATGAACAATGGCGTTGCTCAACAAGTTGGTCAAGACTTGCCCGAGTGGCCCAGGGAAGCTGTCCATCATGACGCCCTGCGCTAGATCGAGTTGAACCACAAACGGCGTCTTTTGGTACAGGGGCGCTAACGTGGCCACTATTTCCGAGATGGTTAAGGCTAAATCGAAAGACCGGCGTCGATCACTCGACTGGTCCACGGCGACCAACTTGAAGCGGTCGACCAGTTCAGTCGCCTTGGTAAGCGAGCGCATGAGCAACTCTGTGCCTTCGGACGAGTCAACCAAAAAACTGGTCAAGTCGGAGCGCTTGAGAGCACCCGTTTCGACCAGATTGAGCAGCTTCTTGTTTTGGTGACGCAAGGTGCTCGCCACGGTCAGGCTATTGCCTACGGGCGTATTTAGCTCATGTGCAACCCCTGCCACCAGGGACCCCAGCGCCGCCATTCTTTCTGAGCGCGCCAACTCCTTTGTGGCGAGTTGAAGGGTTTCCATGGCTTTTGCCAATTCAGCATTGGTCTTTACCAAGGACTGGGTTCGCCGGGCCACGCGAATCTCCAGCTCGGTATTCATCTTCAAAATGTTGCGTTCAGAATCACGTTGCGGTGTCACATCGACCGTTGAAACAACAAAACAAACCACCTTGCCGATCTCAAAAATGCGCGCTGATGACACGGTGATCAGGGTCTTCCCGTTTTTACAGCGAAGCCGCGCCTCCAGCTGGTGTACGGACTTGAACGCGTGTAGCGAATCAAACATCTTGTGGCGCTGCGTTGGATCGACCCATAGCTCTATTGCAAGAGACGTTTTCCCCACAACTTCGTCGCGCGCAAAGCCAAACTGTGTCAGCCACGCATCGTTGACATTCAAAATAACTCCATCCTGATGCCGCACCAACGACAGCGGGACGGGCGACAAATTGAAGATGGAAGAAAACTTGTGCTCGCTTTCGGCCAGCGTGGTCTGCGCCACCTTCAAGGATGAAATATCGCGCACCGACCCGACCATTTTGAATGGCATCCCGTTCGGATCCCGCATGGCCTCGCCTGTGACGGCCAGCCACAGAAAGGCACCACCTGGCAGCATCAGGCGCAGCTCCATTTCAAAAACGCCACCCAAGACCCAGTGCCGACGCAAATTGCGGCGCAATGCGGAAAGATCATCCACACAAATCAGGCGTCTAAACCCTCGCGGCGTGTGCACGGCCAGCTTTGCCTGCGGCTCAAACGCTTCCAGCAGGGAATAGAACCGTGCGTTCCACTCAATGCGCCTTTCTGCGAACCCCCACTCCCATATGCCGTCATTGGAAGTTCTGGACACTATCTCCAGTCGTTCGGCCAATTCACGAAAACGTGTTTCCCGCAGTTTGGCTTCTTCATCCAGCATCGAACGTTCCAACGCCAAGCCCAGCAGGTCAATGTAGTGCATGAGGGTGGGGTAACGTTTGATATCACGCTCGCTGCGCAGCACTCCCGTAACGGCCAGAACGGTCCACTTCTCCTGAAAAATGACTGGCACCACGGTCACAAAGCGAGTGGTGTTCACTGGCTCGTCCGTCAATTGTTCCAATGGTGGAAAGTGAGCAGATGGCACCTGGGTGCCCAACAAAGGGTCAGGAACAGCATCATTCAGGTTCAACACGTCCCGGATAGTGAGTTCTCTGTGGCGTCCACCTGTATCGTTCAGCTCCCCTATGCAGGCCCATTCCAGATAGGGTGCCAACACCCACATGCGTCGAAGCACGTTTTGGAAGTCAGCGCTGATCAAATCTTTAGTGACTTCGTAGCCAATGCCAATTTCGTTGGAGTGCGCATCGACCTCTTCGGTGGTCGGCTTTGCCGACATATCCTCATGTGTCATGGTCGCATGCAGATCAAAGTGCCCACACGACGCGCGCGGGATGAATGTGGGCGGCACATGGCATACACCACCCACCAAAACTCCCGACTTCAGTTGGCCATCGATTGTGTCTATCGCGACCCGGGCCATCTCGGAAAAGTTTTGGTCGATGGTCGCCAAAGGCGGCTCTGTTGTGCGCGATAGCGGCAGATTGTCAAATCCAACAATGGCAACATCCTCAGGAACCCGAAGACCCACATTTTCTAAATGGTTCATAAAACCAATAGCCAGCAAGTCGGTTGAAGCCACGACTGCAGTAAACGGTAAACCGGTCGCCCGCATCATTTTTGCCACCCGTAGACCGCCGGCAAAACCAGCACCATCCAGCGCCCAAATTTCGTAGTCGGGTCGAACGGGAAGTTGATGCTTGACCAAGGCAGCCCGATACCCCTCAAGCCGTTCGCGCTGGTCATAATCGGTCTGGAAGCCGGTAAATACGATGTCGCGGTGGCCCTTCGCAATCAAGTATTCGGTTGCTTGTTGTGTGGCAACACGGTTGTCCAGGCTCAGCGAAGTAATTTGCGGAATTTCATAGTCGTGGGCCAAACACACCATTGGCTTTTTGCTTTGGACAATATGGGCTAGCAAGCTGTCGTCGATACAATCGGTGCAAGTGATCCATGCATCCACCAGGTCAGTTGCCAAGGGGATCGCCAGCTTCTCGCGCCTCCCTGCCCGAATGGACAGCACCCGGAATCCCTTACGCTTGGCGGCACGGTGCAGGCTGACCAGCAAATCACCAAAATAAAACCCCCCCAGATAAGGCGAGACGACGCCAATGGTGGGTCGGGTGGGGGTGGGGCGGTGTGACATGACAAACCAAGTATCGGCAGATTATCGGAATGCAAAACGGGCGGGGCCCAGTACCCGACCATTGTGCCTGCACCGCTACGGCTGAGCACTGATGGGTACGTCTGAAAGTATCACCGCTGTGTCAAAGCTGCGTCCAAAACCTCCACCCAATGGCGCACGGGGGTTGTGGTGCCGCTTTGCAGGTGGGTGATACAGCCGATATTGGCCGAGACAATCACCTCGTTCCCAATCTCTGCCAGATGCGCCAATTTGCGGTCACGCAGCGCATACGCCATGGTGGGCTGCAGTACGCTAAAAGTGCCGGCTGATCCACAGCAGAGGTGGGCTTCGCAGGTGGCGGTACGAATGGAAAAACCCAGTGCAGCCAAGTGCTGCTCGACGCCGCCCTTCAACTTTTGCCCATGTTGCAGCGTGCAGGGTGGATGAAACGCCAGCGTTGGCGCTTGGCGTTTTATGTTGTCGACAAGGGTCGGTTCTGCGGCCAGCAACGTGGCAACCATCTCGGGCAATAGCTCACTCAGATCCCGCGTAAGTGCGCTGACATGCTGCGCTTTGTTGGCATAGAGCGGGTCATCGCGCAAGATGTGCCCATACTCTTTAACCGTGACCCCGCAGCCGGATGCATTCATCACAATGGCTTCCACGCCGCTGGCATCCTGGTCGGCGACATAGGGCCACCATGCGTCGATGTTGGCGCGCATTTCGGCCTTGCCGCCATCTTGGTCATTCAGGTGAAATTTGACTGCGCCACAGCATCCCGCTTGCGGTGCCACCAGCGTTTGTATGCCCACCGCGTCCAGCACCCGCGCCGTGGCGCTGTTGATGTTGGGCCCCATGGCGGGCTGGGCGCAGCCGTCCAGTATGAGCACTTTGCGGGCATGGGTGCGGGTGGGCCAAACGCCGGCGTCTTGCTTGGCTGGCACCTTGGCCTGGAGGCTGGCGGGCAACAGTGGGCGCAGCATCTGGCCTATGGCCATGGCGGGGCCGAACAGGGGCGACGGAATGCCCTCTTTCAGCGCCCAGCGTACAGTCTTCTCCAGCAGCGGGCGCTGTACTTTGGCGTCCACCAGCTTGCGCCCAATGTCGAGCAGGTGGCCATAGTCCACACCACTGGGGCAGGTGCTTTCGCAGTTGCGGCAGGTGGTGCAGCGGTCCAAATGCAACTGCGTCTTGCGGGTGGGTGCTTGGCCCTCCAGCACCTGCTTCATCAGGTAAATGCGCCCGCGCGGGCCATCGAGTTCGTCGCCTAGCAGCTGGTAGGTGGGGCACGTCGCCGTGCAAAAACCGCAGTGCACGCACTTGCGCAAAATGG
>CAYXWW010000055.1:0-19882 GCA_964468905.1 uncultured Rhodoferax sp.
GCAACCGACTTCGTTGCCGATACCACGCTTGACGCTGCCGGGTGCATCGTCATGCGCTCACCATTCTCGGCTGCGCCGAAGTGCGCGTGGTAGGCCCCAAGACCTTGATTCCTGCTGATCTGGCGCATATGGGGGTGCGCGTGTGCCACTCACTGGAAGAGGGCATCAAGGACTGCGACGTCATCATCATGCTGCGCTTGCAAAATGAGCGCATGAGTGGCGCGTTGCTCCCGTCCATGCATGAGTTTTTCAAAAGCTTTGGCTTGACCCCCGAAAAACTTTTGCTGGCCAAGCCCGATGCCATCGTCATGCACCCGGGTCCGATCAACCGCGGTGTGGAAATAGATTCGGAGGTTGTCGATGGCAAGCAAAGCGTGATTCTGCCGCAGGTAACCTTTGGTATTGCCGTGCGCATGGCCGTCATGAGCATTGTCTCTGGCAATGAAGCTGATCCCCGGAGTACAAGCGTATGAAAACACTAATCAAGGGAGGTCGGGTCATTGATCCTGCTAGTGGTTACGATGCAATTGCAGATGTAGCCCTCGTAGATAGTGCGATTGTTGCTATCGAGAATATAGCAACCGACTTCGTTGCCGATACCACGCTTGACGCTGCCGGGTGCATCGTCATGCCAGGCTTGGTCGATTTGGCGGCGCGTTTGCGGGAGCCTGGGCAGGAACATGCGGGCATGTTGGCATCTGAAATGGCTGCCGCCGTTGCGGGCGGGGTGACCAGCGTGGTGTGCCCACCCGACACCGAACCAGTATTGGATGAGGCCGGGCTCGTGGAAATGTTGCGCCACCGCGCAGAATTGCTCAAGCAAGCGCGCCTGTTTCCGTTGGGCGCATTGACGCGTAACCTGGAAGGCGAAGTTCTGACCGAGATGCTGCACCTCACCCACGCAGGTTGCATTGGTTTTAGTCAGGCTGACGTGCCGTTGGCCAACACGCAGGTCATGCTGCGCGCGCTGCAGTACGCCAGCACGTTTGACTATACGGTATGGCTGCGCCCACAAGAAATGTACCTGGGCAAAGGTGTGGCCGCCAGTGGCGCCTTGGCCACGCGGATGGGCTTGAGCGGTGTTCCGGTTGCGGCTGAGACGATCGCATTGCATACGATCTTTGAACTCGTGCGCTCTACCCAGGCGCGTGTTCACTTGTGTCGCATCAGCAGCGCGGCCGGTGTGGCTTTGGTGCGGCAGGCCAAAGCTGAAGGCCTGCCCATTAGCTGCGACGTGAGCATCAACTCGTTGCACCTGACCGATGTGGACATGGGGTATTTCGACAGTCGCATGCGTCTGCAGCCACCTTTGCGTCAGCAACGTGACCGCGATGCCTTGCGTGCGGGTCTGGCCGATGGAACCATCGACGCTCTGGTGTCAGACCACACCCCCGTGAGTGACGATGCCAAAGCGCTGCCCTTTGCAGAAAGCGAACCCGGTGCTACGGGACTGGAGTTGCTTCTCAGTCTGGCCTACAAGTGGGCGCTGGACAGCAAAATTCCTCTGCAGCAGGCCTTGGGTGTCGTCACCCACCGCAGTGCTGCAGTGGTGGGATCGGCCTTTGGGCCTTTGGCGGCCAGTGCCGGGCGACTCGTGCTGAACGGCGTGGCAGATATCTGTGTTTTTGACCCTGACACTGCCTGGACGGTGCAGGTGTCTACGCTGCGCAGCCAGGGCCACCATACGCCGTTTAGTGGCTACGAGATACCGGGGCGGGTCCGTGCTACGGTGGTGGGTGGTCACATAGCGTACCGCAACTGAGGGCTGTACACCGATGAAAAGGTTTGTTGCGTGCTGGCGCTTGCTGCGCGTGGTCTTGCACATTTTGAGCGGGTACTGGACCATTTTGACGCGCTTTCCGCGTTTGTCGCAAGAGCAAAAGCATACGCGCGTTCAGGCTTGGGCCCTCGAAATGCTTGGGTTTCTTGCTATCAAATTGATAGTTAAGGGAACTCCGCCAGCAACTGGCCCTGTGCTGATGGCGGCCAATCATATTTCCTGGGTGGACATTGTCGTGATGCATGCCACACGCCATTGCCGCTTTGTGTCGAAGGACGAAATCGCGCGGTGGCCTGTGGTGTCGACGCTGGCCAATGCAGCCGATACCTTGTACATCACCCGCGAATCCCGCCGCGACGCCATGCGTGTTGTCCACCACATGGCCGAATGCTTGTCGCAAGGAGATGTGCTGGCCATCTTCCCAGAAGGCACCACGGGTGATGGCTCCACGCTCTTGCCCTTTCATGCGAATCTGTTGCAAGCGGCAATATCTGCCAACGCACCGATACTCCCCGTGGCATTGCAGTTTCAAGACGGGCGCACGGGTGCAACCAGCTTTGCACCATGCTATGTGGGCGACGACACGCTATGGCAATCCTTGTGGCGCACCGTGTGTGCAAACGATGTTCAGGCTGTCGTGCATTTCGGAACGGCAGAGCACGCGCAGGGCCGCGACCGCAGGGCGTGGGCAGCTGATCTGCGCACGCAAATCGCGGCTTTGCGGGGGTAAGCACCGTTGGAGCACATGCACCATGCGCTCCAGTCCCACACGTTTCGCCGTGCGGCGGTTCTTATTGCTCTAGTCAGCGCACTCTGGATGGGCTTGTGTCGCGTGGTACACGCTGATACGCAGCCAGTCGATAGTGCAGCGACGACGCAAACCATTCGGGTCCAAGCGGCAGACCTGCCAGCTATGGCCACCAGCAGTGTCCAGCAAGCCTACTTTCGCATGGACGAGACCCTGGTCTGGCAAAACACATTTCCCAGCGTGTCAGCACAACCGGTGGCGATGGGCCTCGTGGTATTTATCAGCCCCACAGATTCGGGTGCCATACCCGAGGACTGGAAGCCATTGCTCATCCAAAAGAACTTGGTGTGGATGGCTGCAGACCATGCAGGCAATGGCGCGAGCCCACAACGCAGGGTGCTGCAGGCCTTGTACGCCGTTCAATGGGCTCGCAAGAGCCATACGATTGATCCCCGCAGAATCTACATTGCTGGATTTTCTGGCGGTGGCCGGGTTGCAACCATGATGGCACCCATCTATGCCGACCTGTTTCGCGGGGGGATTTTCATTGCTGGGGCAAACGAGATCGCTTACCAGCCGGCAGAGCTGGCTCGATTGCAGAAGAACCGCTACGCATTCATCAACGGTGAAGACGATTTCAATCTCGCACAAAGCCAGCGGGTGTACAAGAAGCTGAAACGCAGTGGCATTGACGGTGTCCGCATGATCGAGGTGCCCGGATTGGGCCACGAAATGCCATCGGCCCACTGGTTCGCGCAAGCCATCGATTTTTTGGATGGCAAGCTGCCCACTGACTGATCGCCAAACCACGGAACTTTCCGGGCCGCGTGGGCCTCATAGTTTGGTGCTGTGACCCGGGTCACATGTGCCGGTTTTAGCGAAGTCTTTTTGACTTGTGCATCCAATCAATCCTTGCATGGAGAATTCATGGGCTCTCAAATTCAATTATTTTCAATTGGCAAATTGCTAGCAGCGGCGTGCCTGGGTACCGTTGTTTTGCTTGCCGGGTGCGGCACGCAACAGCACCATTCAATTGTGCGCCACGTTCAAAATCCATGGGAGCCTGACATTGGCTACTCAGCAGCTGCAGAGAGCAATGGCATGGTCTTCATATCGGGCGTTACCTGTGGCGGAGCAACCTATGCGGAGGCTGTTCCAAAATGCTATGAAGCCTTGAGCGGCGTCTTGGCAAAATTGCAAATGTCACCGCAGCAGATCATTAAGGAAAACGTCTATACCAAGGACATTGAAGCCTTCAAAGAGCAGGGCCAGGGTCGAAAGGCGTTTTACGGAGGCAAGGAATATCCTGCGGCGACTTGGATCCAGGTGAACCGTTTCTTCTCTCCCGAGGAACTGGTCGAAATTGAATTGGTTGCCGTGCGCTCCGAAAAGCGCTAACGCGGCCCTTTTCGTTGGGGTATTCAACGATGCGATACTTGGGAACTTTTTGATCCAAACGTCAAACTGCCACCCAAACCCTTCGTTGACATGCCCATGATTTCAAACCAATTCTTCAATACACAACACGCGCCTATCGGAGCACACGCCAGCCTGACCCTGGGCTTTCCCGGTGCACGTGGCGGCATGGACCTGGAGCGCTGCGGCGCACCCAATCAGGACATATTGATTGCGCTGGAGTCCAACGAGCGGCCCGGGCTGTTTGACGTATTGCCCTTCGTCAACCTGCAAGCTGGATCGGAGTCTGCGCGCTACGTGGCAGACCATGCCGGGCTGGGCGGCGACAACATCGTGTTGCGCGCATTTGCGCAGTCCGCCATTGAGCGCAAGTTTGCCATTGCCTCTGATTCCTGGACTGCTGGTGACCTGACCTACACCCTGTACAGCCCCGGTGGGGCCATACCTGACCCAGCGCTGGGCGACACGTTGGACCTGCAGCGTGCTCTGGTACCCGCTGTGTGGGCTGAAGTAACAGTCGACAACACCAAAGGAACACGTGCGCGCACTGTGGCGCTGGGCTTTAACCGTATCGACCCATGCTATGGCTTGCGCCATATCAAGGGGGATGATGGCTTGGTGGGCTTTGGCAGCAGCTTTGACATGGCTTTGGTCACCAACCATCCCGGTGCCTGGAGCGCCATGGGCATGGCATGGCAAGAGATGCTGGACGTTGTCAATGCACCCAACCGCAAAATGGGACTGGGTGGACAAGGCATGGTGGGCTTTGACGTGCCTGCCCACACCAGCGTAACCCTGCGCTTTGCCTATTGCTTCCACCGCGCGGGCGTGGCCACCGGTGGCATGGCTACCCGCTATTTGTACAACCGCTGGTTTGATTCCACAGAGGCCGTGGGCCGCTTTGCTTTGCGCGAGTTTGACGATGCCAAGCAACGTGCATTGCGCGCCGATGAGAAGTTGCGCAACAGTGCCTTGAGCGATGCACAAAAGTTCACCGTAGCACACGCCACCCGTTCGTATTTGTTCTCAACGCAAATGCTGGAGCAAAACGGCCAACCCTTGTGGAATGTGAACGAGGGCGAGTACAACATGATCAACACGCTGGATCTCGTGCCCGACCATTCGTTGTACGAAGTGCAGCAGCACCCCTGGACCGTGCGCAACGTGTTGGACCAATACACCGCACGCTATAGCTTTACCGACAGCATCACGTGGCGGGGTGAAACGGTGGATGGCGGCATCTCCTTCACCCACGATATGGGTGCGGCGGCCGTGTTTATGCCGCCCGCCACCTCTGCGTATGAACGTGTCAATCTCACAGGCTGCTTTTCCCAGATGACGATGGAGGAGCTCTTGAACTGGGTGCTGACAGCTGGCTTGTATGTGCAGGCGTCCGAAGACTTGGGCTGGCTGAAGAAAAATACACCGGTCTTGTTGCAATGCCTGCAAAGTATGGAGCGACGTGACCACCCCGATGCCGCACAGCGCGTGGGGGTGATGCGCTGGGACAGCACGCGCTGTGGTACGGGCCGCGAAATCACCACCTACGATTGCATTGACTTGTCGCTGGGTCAGGCCAGTGGCAATACCTATCTGGGCGGCAAGCTCTGGGCAGCAAGCGTGGTGTTGGCGCGTCTGTTTGAGCGGGTGTCAGAATCCGACGGACTTGCACGTGCCAAGCACCAGGCTCGGCTGGCAGCGGCCACCATTACGGCCGCTGCTGGAGCCGACGGCCGTATCCCTGCTTTGCTGGAAGGCCGCACCGAAGCTATCATCTTGCCCGTCATAGAAGGCTTGGCTTACGCCCATTTCGGTGGGGCGCACGAAGCGCTGGCATTGGACGGCGAGTTCGCCGACTACTTCAAGGCCTTAAGCCGCCACATGATGGAACATGTGTTGCGCGACGACACCTGCCTCTATGCAGACGGTGGTTGGCGCATCAGTTCCACCAGTGCCAATACTTTTCCGGCCAAAGTGTATGTCTGCCAGTTTGCAGCGCGCCATGTACTGCGCTTGCCCATTGACGCCATCAACCGCCGCGCTGACATCGCACATGCCAACTGGCAACTACACCCGGAACTGAGTGCTTGGTGCTGGAGCGAGCAGGTGGTAGACGGCGTGCTGTATGCTGCCAAGTACTACCCACGTGGCGTCAACAGCAATGTGTGGCTAACTGAATAGGAGATAGCGATGAACCACTGGATCAAATGCGTAACGCGCTGGAGCGCCGTGGCAAGTGTGGCCCTGGGTCTGTGCGGGCATGCGATGGCTTTCGATTGGCCCAAAGGTGCCGTAGCAGCGGTCAGCCTGGGCTATGACGACGGGCTCAACAGCCAGCTCGACTACGTGGTTCCGGCACTGAACAAGCACAAGCTCAAGGCCAGCTTTTATGTACCTATCAATGGCCCCACGCTGCCGGCGCGCCAAAACGAATGGCGCGCTGCAGCCGCAGCCGGGCACGAGCTGGGCAACCATAGCCTCTTCCATGATTGCTCGGCCAAAGGGCGCGATTGGGTCAAACCCGAGCGTGATCTGGATCGCTTGATGCCGGTCAACGTGCAAGAGCAGGTTGTTGCTGCCAACACCTGGTTGCAGGCACTCGATGGGCGCACACGGCGCACCTTTACACCACCCTGCCTGGACCTCAAAACTGCGGACCAGGATTTTGTCGGCGCACTCAAGCAGCACTTTGTTGCCTACCGCTCCGGCGTCGGTGAGATCACCGACATGACGGCACTGGACCCCTATGCCGTGCCCGTGATTTTTATTGATGGCTGGACTGCTGAGCAAATGATTGCACTGGTGGAACGTGCCGCTGCATCCAAGACCATGGCGGTCCTGCTCTTCCACGGTGTCGGTGCCGAATACATGCATGTCAGCCGCGAGGCACACGACAAGCTGCTGGACTACCTGGCGCGCAACCGCAAACGCTTGTGGACGGACAGCTTTGTCAACATCATGGAGCATGTGCGGAGCAAGCAGGCGGCCAAAGCCAAGGCCAGCCCATGAAGAAGCTTTCAGGGTGGGGATGGCTTCTGGCCATTGCGTTGCCCCTTCTGATCGTATTGAGCTGGTCCCGTCTGGGTGGGGAAACTGCCCGCATCCAGATGGACCGCTACTCAGATTGGACTGCTGCCGACAGTGGTGCGCTCATGCGGCCCCTGACCGAACACTATTTAAGGCACCAGAAACTTGCTGCGGCAGGAGATGTTGTCTTGCCGCCTGTGCCCCCAAAGAGTGGCGTGAAGAAATGGTCCGTGCAAGCCAATAGCACGGTGGTGGTTGAACTGGACGCCAAGGTCGATGGCCGCGCAGTGCAGTTGGTCTATGTGCCTGTGGTGCGCTCGGCCACTGCTGTCTATTACGACTGCGTTAGCGACACAGCGGCCATCCATGTGGGGCGCTTTTGCTATGGTGAGTCCGTCAAGCGCATGGCAGATGTTTCTGCGCAGCTCCAAGCAAACGCGCAAGTGATTCGCGATTTGCCGCCCGTGGTCAGTGCATCGGGTGTGGACCTAGCTGCCGGTACGGCAACGGGCAGTGTTGTCGTTGTGCCGGCCACTGCAGCAGAGCTGAATCGTTGTGGCTTTCAGTGTGTCAAACCCCAAAGCTGTGTCACGCTGCGCCCTCTCGCGTGTGGGCGAGTAGTGGTTGATGGCAACACGCGTCGCTATGAGATTGCAGCTACGGTAGACGACTTTCGCGGTGCCAGCCTGGATACCCATAGTGCAGCAGACGAGGCCTGCGTGAAATCTTTGGGTGCGGGCTACAGCATGGCCAATGCAAGTGGCCTCAGTGGTGACATGAAGTTTGCTGGCGGTGCGGAGTATTGGGTGCACAACGACGTGCGCCGGCAGGAGAACTGTTGGAAATAGGGCGATAGCCCTCGTATTTATTGCACAAGTAGCTATAAAATATATAGCAATGGTTTGCGAATAGCCACGCTGCAAAAAGCTTGATTGGCTGCTCTTGTCAGGCTTCTCGCTTGAACGTCACCACGTGGTCCACTTGGGCGCGAATGCCAATCCACTCACCCAGCCGGTGGTCGTGGTGACTGGGTACATGGGCCTGCACCGTTTGTCCGCCAGCCAAGCGCATGGTGTACAAAAATTCTGATCCGCGAAACGCTTTGCGAATAATCTCTGCTTTGACCGGGGCGTCGTCATCGTGCACGATGTCGTCAGCGCGCAGCAATACATCGCACAGGCCTGCTGGGTAAGCAGTTGGCAATGGGCACTCTTCCACGTTGCTGAGTTCACCCAACGGCGTTTGCACCACGGTTTGGCCATTCAACTGCACGAGCGTGGCCGGTGCAAACACCCCATGCCCAATGAACTCGGCCACAAAGCGCGTAGCCGGGCGGTGGTACAGCGTGTAGGCGTCGTCCCACTGGTGCAGCGCGCCCTTGTGCATGACGCCAATCATGTCGCCGATGGCAAAGGCTTCGAGCTGGTCGTGGGTGACAAACAGGGCTGTCGCGCCTGCGGCCTTCAGAATCGCCCGCATCTCGTGCGCTAGGCGCTCGCGCAGGTCAACATCCAGATTCGAAAACGGTTCATCCAACAGCAAGAGCTGTGGCTTGGGTGCCAGCGCGCGCGCCAAAGCGACGCGCTGCTGCTGCCCGCCGGAGAGCTCATGTGGGTAGCGATTGAGCACGTCACGCAGGCCCACCCATTCCAACACCTCGTTGATTCGTGCTGTGCGCTCTGCCACCGGCCAGTCGTGGATGCCAAAGGCCACATTGCGGCCAACATCCAGATGGGGAAACAAGGCGTAATCCTGGAACACCATGCCAATGCGGCGCTGCTCTGCCGGTACATGGGTGCCATCACCACTGACTAGGTGCCCACCCAACGTGACCTGCCCACCGCTGGCCCGCTCCAGACCGGCCACGGCGCGCAGCAAAGTCGTCTTGCCGCAACCCGATGGCCCAATCAATACACCAATGTCGCCAGCGCGCAGGCCCAGCGATACATCGTGCACAGCGGCCCGGTCTCTGCCGGGGTATTGGACATGCAGGTGCGAGAGCTTCAGGAACATGCGGTCGATTCTAGATGACTACAATTCTCATTTAGCCAGGGCCACAGGCCACCATGCACAACACAGTCCCCCTCTCCATCCTGTTCCGCTGGGCATTGCTGCTCTTCATTGCAGCACTCATGCTGCCGGTGCTGGCTGTGTTTGCGTCTTGGGTTCCAGTGGGCGATGCGTCTGGGCAGGCCATGGCCATCTTGCGGGAAATGGCTACCACCGTTTTGCCCGACTACGTGGGCACCACGCTGCTACTGTGCAGCATGGTCACCGTGGGTGTGGCGGTGGTGGGGCTATCCACAGCGGCAGCCGTCACGTTATTCGAGTTTCCCGGGCGGCGGTTGTTTGAGTGGGCATTGTTGTTGCCCTTGGCCATGCCAGCGTACGTGGTGGCCTATGCCTACACCGATTTTTTGCAGTTCAGTGGTCCTTTGCAAACGGTTGTGCGCAACACGTTGGGTGTGCAAGGCCGGGTGTTTCCCGAAGTGCGCAACGTCATGGGCGCAGCATGGGTCTTCACTTTCGCCCTCTACCCCTACGTTTATTTGCTGGCGCGCTCGGCACTCAGTGAGCGCGCCGTGCACTTGATGGAAGCGGCCCGGTTGATGGGTGCCCCCCTGCGCCGGCGCATGCGCGAAGTGGCGTTGCCACTGGCGCGACCCGCGGTGGCCGCTGGCATTGCCTTGGCGCTGATGGAGACATTGGCCGACTACGGTGTATCCAGTTATTTTGGTATCCAGACTTTTACCGCTGGCATCTACAAAGCCTGGCTGTCGATGGACAACCGCATTGCTGCTGCCCAGTTGGCAACCATGTTGCTGATACTGGTGGCGGTGCTTTTGAAGTTGGAACACAGCGCGCAGCGTCGCATGCGCTTTGCGGTCACCAAGGGCGCACGCTCTGGTGGCGGTGATGCGCAGGCTGTGGTCTTGGTGGGGCACCAGCGTGCCCTTGTTTGGGCTTTGTGTGCCACGCCAGTCTTGATGGGTTTTGTCTTGCCGGTGCTGTTCATGCTGCGCCCCTTGACCGCCGACTGGGCCTCTCTGCCGTGGCAGCGCTTCGGTGAATGGGCGCTCAACAGTGTGCGGCTAGGTGCCATTACCTCCGCTATGGCCATAGGCGTGGCACTGGTCTTGGCGTTTAACGTGCGCCAGAGCAAGCACTGGTCGGTGCGCGCTGCGGCCCAAGTGGCCAGCCTTGGCTACGCGATACCTGGCGCGGTGGTGGTGGTTGGCCTCTTGCTGCCGGTGGGTCTTGTCCAAACCTGGGCACCAGACTGGCAGGTGGGCTACTGGATCACGGCAACTGCCTTAGGGTTAGTGTGGGCTTACATGGTGCGCTTTTGTGCGGTGGCGCTGCAAGCCGTGCAAAGCGGGTATGCACGCCTGCCTACCAGTCTGGATGAATCGGCACGCATGCTGGGCGCTACCGGCTTTCAAATGCTGTCCCGGGTGCACTGGCCACTCTTACGGCGCTCGGTCGCAGCTGCGGCCCTGTTGGTATTTGTGGACGTCATGAAAGAGCTGCCAGCCACGTTGGTGCTACGCCCCTTTAATAGCGACACCCTGGCTGTGGTGGCCTACCAGCTGGCCCGTGACGAGCGGCTGGGTGAAGCGGCATTGCCGTGTTTGGCGTTGGTGCTGGTGGGGTTGATCCCGGTGATGCTGCTGAGTCGGACACTGCGGAGTGGGGGCGTTGGGCAGAGGAAATAGTGGTCATACATGCCTTTAGCCCTCGCACCAAGCTTCTATCCGTTGCCTTGGGAACCGCACCAACCCGCCCACAGGAAAGGACCAACCCCACATGTCGCTGATCTTTGACCAAGTGATTCTTGATCTTGACAATCACGGCGTCTTGGCCCTGGCGCTTGGCGTGTCGGGTGAGCTTCCGCTGCCTGCACAAGCGTACGGGTTTGCAACATGGCATGGCCCCGGGGGATCTCCTGCGGCGGATCGCCTTGAGTTATGCACCCGGCTGGTTGCAGCGGAGGAACTGCGACTGGCAGTGCGCGAGCGGCAAGAGCAGATGCGGCACGCTGTAGCGTCTGTCACGGGTCGATTGCAATGGCTTGAAGCACAAGCGCGAGCCCCCTATTGGGAGGCCCCCACCGCCGCGTTTGCCATAGCCGACGGCTGCGTTTTGCTTTTGTTTTCGTCGATGCCACCGCATGCGTTTCGCTTGGTTGATGTAGCCAAGGCGCAGGTGCTTTGGGAAGAGACCGTGGCTGATCTGCGCCAGCGACTGCAGATCAAAGTGCCCGCCTACATGCAGCAGTTCGCAATGGATGCGCCTGTGGTGTATGCCAACGGGGCGCGACATTTGGTCATCTATTTGGGTGACACCTGCCATCTTCTGCAAATCGACAAAATCGGCATTGGAAAGATCGATACACCCTTGATAAGTCAATGGGCCGGGTGTGACGCCGCACTGGCCAGGACTGTGCTGGTGATGTGTGAGCGAGAGACCGGACGTGTGCATATCGGCAGCTTGGAGAATCCGGAAAACGTGGTGGTCTATGAGAGTCCGCTGCGCAAAAAAGGTGTGCCTATGCTGGCAAGCGGCCCAAGTGCCGATCTATTTGCACTGTCTCATCCAGGAGGAACCATCGAAATCGTCGATGTTTCGGGTAGGCAACAGCGGGTGGTACGCCCCTATGTAAGGGCAAGCGGCAAAGACTGCTTGGGCGTCCACTTGCGTGCGGCGGGCCGCTATTTGCTGGTTGATGATGGCTCTTCTCCTGCCCTGATCGACTTGCAAGAGATGCGCATCGCACGTGTATCGTTGCCGGATGGTTCGGTGGACATTGATCGCATGCGGTTTTCGCCCACGGTGGCTTACCGCAGCCGATGGGCTAGCACCGAGCGAGGTGGTTATGTATTGGTGAACCAGGTGTTGACGCATACGGCGCACGATGCATTGGACTGGCAACCGTTCGCGTCCGCGGGAGATGGCAAGCCTACTTCGGGCAAGCGCAATCCGTCTCGACTGCCACCGCTGCTGACGCAGTGGAAAAGACCAGCGGCTGCACTATTGTCAGCGCGACCCACACCGGCGGGGCGTAGCAAGCTCTATGGATTACCATACCTGCCCCAAGGTTGTGCATGGCCGCTCCATGCGGGCAAGCCGATGCTGCTGTTGTGCCAAATAGATCTGGCCGAGCTCGCAGGCGTGTTGCCACAGGGCAGGCTTCCACAGCAAGGTGGTTTGCTTTTCTTCGTTGCGATCGACGATGACGGTGAACCCGCGCTAGACGACGCATTCAACCCGGTTGCCGTGCGCGTCTTGTGGCTCCCAGAGTTGGGTTCCCATGCCACCGTGCAGGATATGCAGCTTGGCCACGCGGAGGTGCCCGAGCAATTCATCCAATTTGCAGCTAGTGCAAGCGATATGCCGCAGCCTGATGCTGCAATCGTCACTGCGGCCCAACTCTCAGATGAAGACTTTGAGCGCTATCGCGTTCAGTATGAAGACGTCTTACCCGGTGGTGCTCAGGCTGGCCATCGGTTGGGAGGCTACCCGCATCTCCTACAGTCCAATTCGCTGGAATGGCAGGCGCAAGAAGCGACTGTTGCGACCCAACGCATGGGGGCCCGCAGCGACGTGTCGCTGGCCGCATGGCAATTGCTGCTGCAATTGGATTCCGATGATGTGTTTATGTGGGGGACTGATAGCGGCATGCTCTATTTCATGATTCATGAAGACGACTTGGAACGGGGCGATTTTTCCTGCGTGGTGGCCTTGGCCGAAGGATGCTGATCATGCCATTGATGCGGCCTTGCACTGTTTGGCGCTGGTGCGCGTGGAGCGTCAATATCTAGCCACGAACGGTTTGGGAAGTTGGCCGGGCGACACCGGGAGTGAGTGCGGACCGTCCATGCCACGCCTGTCAATTTCGGACACTCAATTGTTTGCGACTTGTATCGTCAAATGGCTTTGGTATATTCTTGTGCAATACAACTGGCCCGCGTTTTGCTTGTATTTCCCCAAAGTTTTATGAAACGATTACGGTGTCGCTATGAGTAAGTCTGAAGCTATGGACAGCTTGGATGCAGAATTTGCGGACCATCCAATTGCTGCGCAACTGAACGCATCGTCGGCGGCTGAGCCTCCTGATATGCTGCCCCTAGCACAGGACTATCTTGAATCGTGCATCAATGAAGTGATGCAAGAGTTGGAACTGCAAGCTTTGGATATGTCGTGGATGGCGCCATCTCACAAGGCCGCTCCAGCAAAAGCCTTGGCGCGCATTAAATCGATCTGCCAGCATTTGCCCGAGTTGTTTGATGCTTTGCACGCAGTAGTGGCCACCCACACGAATGTGCCACGCGAGGTGCTTGCACTGGCACTGAAGAAATTCAGGCCGGATCTGGAAGCATTGGAAGCCAAGGAGATTGTTGCGCTACTGGCAAGCATTACCAACGGTGGGCGCTCTGGTTTTGATGCCGTCAATCGCAACAGAAAGAAAGTAACTGTTTCGGGTGCCAATTTGCAGTGGGTGAGCGGAGGGGGTTAGCATTTTGAGCGTTAGCCCTCGTGGAATAAGCGCAGTTTGCTACAAATAACATAGTGAATTTCCACTGCATAGTGGCGTGTTGCGTGCGGCATAGCAAGTCTTTCCATCGTTTCTGATTTAGACCCTTCCCGCTCGGGGTTGCACAGCCCAGTAAGTAAGCGGGGAGTGTCAGATTTACTCTGGACTTCTATAGCGAAAGGGCTATTTCAATGAGCTGAGACCGAACATGTTGCCCTCGGTGTCCTCACACAGCGTTACCCAGCCGAATTCTCCAATGGAGAATTTGGGCCTGGCTATTTTGCCCCCGGCGGCGGCTACGCGTGATTCCTCTACCGCACAATCTTCCACACTGAAATACACCATGGTGCCGCCCGGCCCCGGGCGCGAATGGTTCGATTTCACCAAGGCACCCGATGCGCCATACGCATTCATATCTGCAGGGAAACTCATCATCTGTGTTTCACTTGTCGGGTCGCCAATTCTTTCAAGCTTTTGCTTTAGCACCCCCTCATAAAACGCGACCGCTCGATCCATGTCATTGACGTAAATATCAAACCACCCAATTGCATTCGACTTTGCCATACAGCACTCCTTTGTTAACTAAGAAGCAGTCAGTTTAGGCAGCGGCATGGTGTATGTATTGTATAAATCAGACATCAAATTTGTCGACGTACTTCGCCGGTGTGTAGCCCGTGATCTTGCGAAACGCATGAATGAAGTGTGATTGGTCGGCGTACAAATCCAAGTAATGTTGCTTAAACGATTGCTGCATGCGCAGCACTTTGAGCAGGTCGTGCGGCGAAAAACCCGTCATCCGTTTGAGTGACCGTTGTAGTTGGCGAGGCGACAAGCCCGCAACAGTGGCCATGTCGGCAACGGTATGAACATCGGCAATGTTTGTTAGTATTTTTTCAGTTACAACGTTGGCCACCACAAGCTCTGCGTTAATAAACCACTGCACCAGTGCCGACATGACTTGCTGTTTGGCTAAGAAGTCCAGTTTGGCAAGTTCTCTGCTTGTTTGAACCAGCGGCAAATTTCCCAGGTATGGCGTACCCACAAAGCGATCGGCAATCTCCTGCCGATTGCCCTGCCACACTCCGGGCAAAAGCTGTATACCGACATAGTGAAACGACTTGCCAAGATTAAGCACCTCAAAAGTTGTGCGGAGCGCCGTTACTCCAGCTATGTTTGTGTCCTCTTGATTGAACAGAATATTCACGCAGGCATCGGGCAGCGCATGAAGCAGGAAATCGTCTGCAAGCGCGCTATCGGTTTTGAGCTCCCAAAAACAATGTACCAAACCTGACAAATGACCTGGCGGCTTCGCCTCTGTGTATCGAACAGACCTTACCGTCTTCTCTATGCCATCCTGAATGGGGTTGTACATTCAGGGGCACCGTACCGTATTGCCATTGGCCAGTTGGCAGAACTTGCCGTCCTGTCGCAACAATCCGGAACCCTGTTGCTTGAAGTAGCGCTGGCCTGCGTCGTCCGAGCACTGGTTGCCACTGCAGGTGGTGATCCGTGGCGGCCCCATGGTCCGCACGCTGGGGCGCAGCACCACGATCGGCGGCTCGGGCTTCACATCCGCGCCATGGCACATCGCAATCTGCCGCGCCTTGTCGTTGGGGTAGGCAGCAGTTCGCTCCACGTTGCGCACACATTCGCGAAGGGCCGCATCCGTCATACCGCTGTGGCGCTGGCTGGCACCCGCCGTGCGGCACGCCGCAAATAGCTCGGCCCGAAGGTCCTCGGTAATGGACAGGCGCTCCACATCACGCACGCAGTTGGTGTATGCGGCCTCATCACTCTGGGCCCGCTGCGCCTCTTGCTTCGCGGTGGCAGCGGCGTGTACTTGCGCCCGCTGTCGGTTGCCAGCTTCAAGCGCCGCACGCTCGCGCTCCGAGACTTCGGCCTGCGTGGCGGCGGCCTTGTCCTTTTGAGCCTGCTCGCGCAGGCTGGAGCTGTCTATGGTGTTGCCACTCGTGTCCACGGGCTTTACGGACTGCGTGCTGTCTGGGCACGCGACATTGCTGTAGGTCACCTTGCCGTCGGGGGCGGTGCATTTGATGGTTTGGGCTTGGGCGGGGGAGGAGAGCAGGGCGGAAAGTGATGCTGCGATAAGCAGAGGGAGTTTCATTGGTCTGCTACCTTATTCATTCGTGGCCGGGGCGGGAGGGGTTAAGTTTACCCACCCGTTGGACGAACTGCTGTGCCCTCACTACTGGTGAACTGCGCGCCGGTGATCTCGTTGAGGGTGGTGCTAAGAATTAACCGCAATAATGGAGTGGGTGGGGAAGAATTGCCAAACGCTTCATAGAATGGTATGCCAGCATTCTGATGCGCGCTACTGCAACAGAACCACCAAGTGCGCCAAGCCGCTAGCACTACTTGAGCTTCAATGTGCAATACTTTGAGACAGTGACTGGACGTCCCGCAGGCTGTGGGGATCATGTGAATAGAAAGTGATCCGAAGCTGCCTCGAAAACTAAATATTGCTGAATAATGAATCTATTGAAATTCTGCGGTACCACCGCGCTGACCTCTGTATTTGTAGTATTGGTGGCTTGTGGCGGTGGCGGTGGCGGTGGTGGTACGAGCACAGCGCCGACTCCGGTTGCGGCAGCCGCACCGACACCCACCCCTTCATTCAGTGTCGGCGGTAGTGTTGTCGGTTTGGGCAACTCCAATGGACTCACATTGATCAACGGTTCAGAAACGCTGCCCGTTGGCGCTGGCGCAATGTCTTTTACATTTACCAACAAGGTTCTGCAAAACGCCACGTTCAGCGTAAGCATAGGCAGCCAGCCCTCGGGTGCCACTTGTACCGTCAGCAATGCCAGTGGAACGGTGGCGCTTGCCGACATCCAATCCATCAAGGTTGGTTGCGCACCCGTGCAGCGCAACGGCCCCTATACGGTGAGCACCTTTGCAGGAGATGACGGGCAGACCTACGTTGACGGTGTGGGTGCCTCGGCACGTTTTGGGACTACGACATCCGTCGCAATGGATAGCACTGGCAATATGTATGTTGCCGATATCTACACCATTCGCAAAGTATCGCCATCAGGTGTTGTTACAACATTGGCTGGTAATGGTGAGCGAGGCTTTGTAAATGGCGCGGGTGCCAGCGCAAAATTTGCAGGCTCCCTTGCGTTAGCCATTGACGGTTCCGACAACCTATATGTTGCGGATTGGGCAAACAACGCGATTCGCAAGATTTCCCCAACTGGCGTAGTGACAACTTTGGCCGGCAATGGCCCACAAGGTTTTGTCGACGGTGCGGGCACCGCAGCGCGATTTGCCAATCCAAGTGGGGTCGCTGTTGATGGTGCGGGCAACGTGTACGTTGCGGACTCATGGAACGACGCAATTCGCAAAATTACGCCTGGTGGTGTGGTGAGCACGCTGGCGGGCGGCACGCATGGTTACGCAGATGGCACCGGTGGAGCCGCACACTTTAGCTCGCCGACCGGACTAGCCGTTGATGGCGTAGGCAACGTATATGTTGCGGACAGATCCAATTACGTCGTGCGAAAGATAACGCCATTGGGTGTTGTGACTACGGTGGCGGGAAAACCCGGCACAGCCGGTTATCTGGACGGAGCCGGGTCCATTGCAAAGTTTGACCAGCCCAATGCGGTAGCGGTCGACGGATTGGGCAATCTTTATGTGTCAGACCTGAACAACAATGCTGTGCGTCTAGTAGCCTCTGACGCGACGGTTACTACGTTGGCTGGCGGCACTATAGGCTACGCCGATGGCACCGGCGTGGCTGCGCGCTTTACCAATCCTACGAGTCCTATCGTCAATGCTGCTGGTAGTATTTTGGTCGCAGACAGCCGCAATCGAGCCATTCGAGCCGTATCGTCCACTGGCGTAGTTACCACCATTGCTGGCCAAGGGCCTGTATCTGCCTTGGTCGATGCGGTCGGTACTTCTGCGCGATTTGGTTTTCCGGCTGGGGTTGCAATCGATGGAGCTGGCAATTTGTACGTTGCTGACCAGAATGGATACGCGATTCGCAAGATAACGCCTTCAGGCGTGACCACGACCTTGGCGGGGGGTGTTCGCGCGGGCAATGTCGACGCAACTGCAGCCGCTGCACAGTTCACATCACCAAGTCGGATTGCTGCAGACTCTGCGGGCAACGTGTACGTCACCGACGACGGTGCGATTCGCAAGATATCGCCAACCGGTGAGACCACAACCCTGCAGCAGGTCGCGAACGCACAAGGGGTCGCAGTAGATGGCAACGGCACGATTTACATTACGACAAAAAATTCAGTGCTCACCATGTCGACTGCTGGCGTGGTCACAGTCTTGGCTGGAAACGACAGCGCAGGTTCGGTTGACGGCGTGGGCGCTGCAGCGCGCTTTAATGCCCCCCGGGGTGTTGCATTGGACTCCGCTGGCAACGTTTACGTTGCTGATTCCCGCAACTACGCCATTCGGAAAATATCGCCCCAAGGTCAAGTAACAACCTTGGTGGCGAACGGACCATTTGGTGTGAGCGGCCCCGTGGATGTGGCTGTTGACGGCGCGGGGATTGTCTATGCAATAGGGGATGCTTATTTCTGGGCTGGGGGCGAGACCTCCCCCGTTGGGGCCGGTTCAGTTAGTAAAGTTACCAACGATGGCGTCGTTACGGTCATAGCCGGAGGGAGTACCTCCGGACGCGCTGACGGCCCAGGCAGCACAGCGCGGTTCTACGGACCCCTAGGTGTTGCGGTTGACGGCGCAGGCAACGTATACGTTACTGACTCGCGCAATGCAGCCATTCGAAAGATAGCCCAGTAAAAGCAGGGCAACTAGCCAACTTACGTTCGGGTTGAGTAGTAGAGGGATTAAGAAAAATCGGGCGCTAACCCTCGTGGATAGGGCTTGCATCGCTATTTATAACGTAGTAATTATCAGGAGGACGCACCGCCTTCTTGCTTGAAGTAGCACTGGCCCGATGGTCCACACGTTGGGGAGCAGCACCACAATAGACGGCTCTGGCTTCACCTCCTCTACACCAAGCTTGTCGGGCGTTGATCTATCTGCCCAGTCGCTTCGGCAGATAGTTGTCCAAAGCTGTAAGAAAGTTATTGGGCTTAATCATTTCTTTGCCCAGCTCTTGCGCGGCCCCAAGTTCTTGGGCCGACATTTTGAGAACGAGCTTATTGCGATAGTTGAGAGCCATGCTCTCTAAGGAGGATGCAGTTGACGTTAGCAAGCTGTACAAAGCATACGCGGCTACCGAGCTCGATCCAACGCCCAGGCCACGGTCATACATTACGCCGAGGTTGAGTCGGGCCTTGTCATCACCTTGGCTTGCGGCTAGTCGATACCACTTGATCGCTTCCGCGTAATCTCGCGATACGCCTTTTCCTTGATGAAAAGTCATCCCCAAGTTGAACTGCGCGCCAACATTCCCCTGTTCAGCGGAGCGCTGGAACCATTTAACCGCTTCTACAAAGTCTTGCGAAACACCTTTGCCACTGGCATACATGATTCCGAGATTTGCCTGCGCACTCGCATCTCCCTGACTGGCAGCCACTCTGTACCATCTCACCGCTTCTTGATCATCTTGTTCGACGCCTTGACCCTTGTCGTACAGAAGGCCTAGGTTGAATTGAGCTGTTGCAAAGCCTTGGTCCGCCGCGAAGCGGGACAATTTGACAGCCTCTTCATAGCTTTGTGGGACGCCTTGACCGTTGGCGTACAACAAGGCCAGGTTGAACTGCGCTTTAAGATGGCTCTGATCGGCAGCGAGTCGGTACCACTTTGCGGCTTGTGCAAAGTCTTGAACAACGCCCCGGCCGTTGTCTGACATCAGGCCCAAGTTGTATTGGGCGTCGGCGAAGCCCTTACTGGCCGCGAGTAGGAACCACTTGATAGCTTCTCTATAGTCTTGCGTGACACCTTGACCATTGGCATACATCAAACCTAGATTTGACTGGGCTCTGACGTCACCTTGTTGTGCAAGCGGTATCCATTCGTTCAGTGCCTCTGAGAAGTTTTGCCTGCTATAGGCTGCCCAACCGGACTCAAAGCTTGCATGTCCAATGGAAGGGGTTGTGGCAATCAGAAATAGGACCGGTGCGATTGCACACAGCCGATTTCTCAACTTTGAAGGTTTCATTTGAACGATCTTTCTGCTATCAAAATGCTTTGGTTGCTACTGTTGCAATGCAGCGGATGTGTCATTGTTTGGAGGGTCGGATACCAAAATGTGACACATTTTCTCTAGAAGTTGGCGGGCGTTAAAAGCGGGTTTTAGCTATAGATGGAAAGCAAAAGGCCGGAGGGCTTTAAACCGTTCCGGCATTCTGAAGGCTGGTGCCCCCGACAGGAATCGAACCTGTATCTGCCCCTTAGGAGGGGGCCGTTCTATCCATTGAACTAC
>CAYXWW010000056.1:0-5177 GCA_964468905.1 uncultured Rhodoferax sp.
TGACCAAGCCTTCGGCCGCGAACTCGTGCACCAATCGGCTGGTGACGTCGGGCGTTTCGTCAAAGCCGGTGTCGCTCATGGGGTTGGGCAGGCCCGCGTTGGGGTAGCAGCTGATAAACGTGTCGGGTGCCACGCGGTTGAGCTCCTGGATATAGGGGCGCATCAGTGCCGCACCCAGCGCGCAGTTCAGGCCAATGGCCAGGGGCTGGGCGTGGCGCACGCTGTGCCAGAAAGCGGTAACCGTTTGGCCACTCAGGATGCGGCCCGAGGCATCGGTCACCGTACCACTGATGATGATGGGCAGGCGCTCACCACTGGCCTCAAAGTATTCGTCGATGGCAAACAGCGCGGCTTTGGCGTTCAGCGTGTCAAATATCGTTTCAACCAGCAGTACGTCGCTGCCACCCTCGACCAAGGCTTTGGTCTGGTCGAAATAGGCTTGGCGTAGCTCGTCAAAGCTTACGTTGCGTGCGCCCGGGTCGTTCACATCGGGGCTGATGCTGGCCGTTTTGGGCGTGGGGCCGAGGGCACCTGCCACAAAGCGCGGCTTGTCAGGCGTAGAGAACTTGTCGCAGGCAGCACGCGCCAGTTTGGCGGATACCAGGTTCATCTCCACCGCCAGATCGGTCATGTCGTAGTCGGCCTGGGCCACCGTGGTCGCGCCAAAGGTGTTGGTTTCAATCAGGTCGGCACCAGCGGCCAGGTAGCGTTCGTGGATGTCGGTAATGACGTCGGGGCGCGTCAGGCTCAGCAGTTCGTTATTGCCTTTGACGTCGCGCGGGAAATCGGTGAAACGTGCGCCCTGCGCGCCCGGCCCGGTGTAGCCAGCACCACGGTACTGCGCCTCGCCGAGTTTGAAGCGCTGGATCATGGTGCCCATGGCGCCGTCCAGAATGGCGATGCGGTTGGCCAATATGCCGGGCAGGGCCTGGCCACGAGTGTATGAACGGGTGTTTTGGGTCATGGGATGCGGCTCACTTTCTCGTTAGACAAGTGAGCGCGGTTGACAAACCCAAGCCTGGCAACCTGTGGCAAACCGTGTTCTACGGTGGCCGGGGCTGCTGCAGCGCTCCTTGGGAAGCGTCGATTTTAGTCCACCGCGGGCACCCCGTGCAGCCGACCCTATGGTGCCCATGCCCGACAATAGGGTTTCTACACAGCCCTTTTGCGCAATGGTTTGCAGCGTTTTCGGGGTGTGGCCCTCGAATACATTGCGCAAGCAGCTACTATTTTGATAGCAACTGAATCGACCGTTTCCAGCCAGACCTGCCACGCCATCCTGCAAGAAGTGTTTGGCTATGCGCAGTTTCGTGGGCCTCAGCAAGCCATCATCGCGCACGTGGCCAACGGCGGTGATGCGCTGGTGCTCATGCCCACCGGGGGTGGCAAATCGCTGTGTTACCAGATTCCGGCGATCGCACGCCATCGTGCGGGGCATGGCGTCAGCATCGTCGTCTCACCGTTGATTGCGTTGATGCACGACCAGGTGGGCGCGCTGCACGAGGCCGGCGTGAGCGCCGCATTTTTAAACTCAACCTTGAGCGGGGAAGAGGCCTACCAGGTCGAACAGCGCATGCTGCGCTGCGACATCACCTTGTTGTATGCCGCGCCAGAGCGGGTGACAAACCCTCGGTTTCTGGCCCTGTTGGATTCACTGTACGACCGGCACCAGCTGAGCCTCTTTGCCATTGACGAGGCGCATTGTGTGAGCCAGTGGGGGCATGACTTTCGCCCCGAGTACCGGGCGCTGACCGTTTTGCACGAGCGCTTTGCCGGTGTGCCGCGCATGGCGTTGACCGCCACAGCCGATGCGCTCACTCAGGACGACATTTTGGAGCGCCTACAACTGCAAGAGGCGCGCGCTTTTGTCAGCAGCTTTGACCGGCCCAACATCCGTTACACGATTGTGGAAAAGCGCGAAGCCGTACAACAGCTTTTGCGTTTTATTGAGCGGGAACATGAGGGCGATGCCGGTATCGTCTACTGCCAGTCCCGCAAGCGAGTGGAAGAGGTTGCCCAAACACTGGTCGACGCCGGTATCCGCGCCTTGCCGTACCACGCTGGGCTGGACAACAGGGTGCGCCAAGACCATCAGAACCGGTTCTTGCGTGATGAGGGCGTGGTGATGGTGGCTACGATTGCCTTTGGCATGGGGATCGACAAGCCTGACGTGCGCTTTGTCGCGCACCTGGACATGCCCAAGAATATTGAGGGGTACTACCAGGAAACGGGTCGCGCCGGGCGGGACGGCCTGCCTGCCTATGCTTGGATGGCATACGGACTGCAAGATGTTGTCAACCAGCGCCGCATGATCGACGAAAGTCCGGCTGGCGAAGAGTTCAAGCAAGGCCTGCGGGGCAAGTTGGACGCACTGTTGGGCCTGGCCGAAGCCACGGATTGCCGTCGTGTGCGGCTATTGGCGTACTTTGGTGAAGACTATGCGAGCACCAGCCCAGAGGCCGGCCAACGTGCGGACGGAGCACCCGGCACGGGAATACGCTACCGGTGCCAGAACTGCGACAACTGCCTGAACCCGCCTGACATATGGGACGGCACTGACGCCGCGCGCAAGCTGCTCAGCACCATTTACCGCATACAGCAGACCAGTGGCATGTCGTTTGGTGCGGGGCACGTCATGGATATTGTGCGGGGGAAGACCACCGAGAAAGTGACGCAGTATGGTCACGCGGCCTTGAGTACTTTTGGCATTGGCGCTGACCTGAGTGAAATTCAGTTGCGCGGCGTGTTGCGCCAGTTGATCGCGCTGGGCGCTGTGGCGGTGGATGCGCAGGCCTTCAACACGCTGCAGTTGACCGCCCAGTCACGGGCCGTGCTGCGGGGCGAAGTGCCCGTGCAACTGCGCGAATCGGTGTCAACGCCCGCCAGTCGCAAAAGCAAACGCCCTGGGGCAGGTTCGGCTGTCATCAAGGCACCCATTGCGCTGGATGGCGAGGGCTTGCTGCGCTACGCAGCCCTCAAGGCATGGCGCGCAGAGGTGGCGCGTGAACACAATCTGCCTGCTTATGTGATCTTTCATGACGCCACGCTGGCTGCTATCGCCAAGCGGGCACCACAGACATTGGATGACCTGCAGGGTATCAGTGGTATTGGTGCGAAGAAGCTCGAGGCCTACGCCCAAGAGGTTTTGCGTGTTGTAACGCTGGCGTAATTCCATTTCCAAATCATCCGTGTCGTTGTTGCTTCACCTTGTCGTGCTTCAGCACTGCCTGCGGTTTCGCGCCTAGACACAAATGCTTTGGAAACGGAATAACCGCGAAAAAAGCAATGGCGACAAAAAAGCGCGGACTGTGCCGCGCTGGTTTTGGGTCTGCTGTCGCCGATTACGCGATGGAGCCGTGGCGGAAGCACGATTCGTAAGACATGGCAGCACCCGACATGGTGTTCTGCAAGCGGGCGATTGCGCGTCTATGGCGCGTGGCACCCTTTGCATCGCACAGGTGTTGGCTGTGGCGTTGGATCAAGGTCTGCAGCTTGCTGCGGCAGGCATCCAAGACACCCGCAAAATTCAGTGCAATATAGGCTGAATGGTCTGCATTGGTTTGGCGGAATTCGTCTGACCAGTAGTCAAACAGTTGCCATTGGTAAGTGCCTTTTTCTGGTACCTTGATTGTCTCTTTGTTCATATCTACAGGTCAAAATGAAGATAAATGGACACTTTCCGGGTCGCCTGGCCGCTTTTTCCAACGGGCCGGCGCCTGATGGCGTCCGCATGTAGATATCACGTTTGACCGGTTTAAACGGTTGACACTCTGTTTGAATTTCTTACAGATACTAGGGAAACTACTTAAAGAAACCCATGCCGCGGGCGTCGCGGACCTCGGGTTTGATGCGGTGTTCTGCTTCCAGCTGTTCCAAAAATTCGCCAGGATCGAGCTTGGTGTCCAGAATGGTGGCCTGCCGCCGGACAGCCGCAAAGTCCCCAACACACAGTTGGTCCAACTGCAAAAGGCGTTTTTCCAAGTCTGGCGTCAATTTGGCGGGATCCGCCGAACAGGCGTCGGCCAGAAACAAAGACTGCCTCTGCGCACGGGTGAGCGGTTTGAATTGGATTTTGAAGGTGAACCGACGCAACGCCGCCTGGTCAATATGGTCCATCAAATTGGTGGTGCAGATAAAGATGCCGTGGAATCGCTCCATGCCCTGTAGCATTTCGTTGACTTCACTGATTTCGTGGTTGCGCTGTGCACCCCTGCGGTCCTGCAGGTAGCTGTCCGCCTCGTCCAGCAGCAAGATGGCGTTTTCTGCGGCAGCCTCGCGGAACATGGTGGCCATGTTTTGCTCGGTTTCTCCCACGTATTTGCTCATCAGGTCACTGGCCTGGCGCACATGCAGTGGCTGACCAAGGGTTGCGGCAATGTGCTCTGCAAGGGCTGTTTTGCCAGTACCGGGTGGGCCGTAGAAGCACATCGAACCGTGGCCACGCGCCTGTAGTGCCTGGACAATGCGGGGGATTTCGAAGCGGCTTTCTACGTTCAAAAGGTCCGTTTCGTAGGGGCTGGAAGCCAACTGGCGTGCGCCCTCTTGGGTGCGGTTGCCCAGCGCATGGTCAGCATTTTTCAGCTGGCGCTCGATCAAAAACTCCAGGTTTGGGTGTTTTGCATCACTTGTAGAAGTGTGTGCCAGGCCAGCAAACCGCACCGCCGTGCGAATTTGGGCGGGGGTGAGTCCTCTGCGCTGGGTGAGTCGGGCGACAAATGCGTCTGATACGGCAACGCCCTGCAAGGTCTTGCGCACCAACTCCTCCCGGGCACCGGGCGGTGGTGATTTCAGCTCCAGGTGGTAGGCAAAGCGGCGGCGAAAGGCGGGGTCAATTTGCTCAATCCGGTTGGTGACCCAAATCGTAGGGACCACATTGGACTCGAGTACCTGGTTGACCCAGGCCTTGCCGCTGACGCTGCCACTATGGATGGTTGCTTTGGCGTCATTGCGGGCGATCCACTGGGCTGTTTCGCTGGAGATGGGTGGAAAGACATCTTCCACTTCATCAAATAGCAGGGCCGCTTGTGCACTGCCTTTAAGGAAAACTTGTGCAATTTGCAAGGATCGGTAGCGGTCCCGGCCACTCAGTGAGTTCCCATCGCGGTCAGCATATTCCACTTCAAATAGTTCCAGTCCGGCGGATTGGGCCACCACCTTGGCCAACTCGGTCTTGCCCG
>CAYXWW010000056.1:5187-14205 GCA_964468905.1 uncultured Rhodoferax sp.
TAGAGGAGCACATTGATGCCCAGTTCCTTGCGGGCGACCGCATTGGCCAACAGATTGCACATGACTTGTGCGTCTTCAGCCACAAACCCGAAGTCGTCTAGGCGTAGCGTGCTTTTGGCTGAAACGCGGGTGAAGACGGCCATCAACTCCGCCTGGTCGCGGTATTGGCGCATCAATACGGGGGGCAGTTTTTCGCTAACCTTCATAAGGTCGGCCAAGTCCGTAATGTTGTGTTCGGAAATGAGGTTTTCAACCAAGCCAATGCGCTCCAGTCTGGAGCCTGCGCGCAAGGCTTCCGCCACTTGATCGGGGTTGACACCAGCAAGCTCTGCAATGGCTGCGTAGGCTTCCGGTGCATTGTTCACTTTGAACTCGACCAAAATACTGCGCATATCGCGCTGGTAGCGTGCCAGTGTTCCATAGAGCAACAAGGCGCGTTCGGCTTTGTTCAGTTGCAGCAGGCTGGCCAACGCGTTGATGTTCTTTTCGACCAGTGTCGATTGGTGTCTGAGCGTGTGGCGTAACCACTCGCCAGTTTGCGCCAGTACCGAGATGAGGTCCTTGGGTTGGTCTTTTGCGTATTCGTCCAGGAAGAAATACAGCGTTGCTTCGTCGTATGGGCCACGCCATGCGCCGTGGCGCTCCAGAAATTCTGTTGCGTCCAAGCTTTCATGGCCACGCCATAGCTCATTGCTGACACAGCGCCGTGCCAGAAATTCACGCAAGCGGCCTAGTACCGACACCGGCCATACCAAGTGGCGACCTGCCAGGCCCACAATGCTGTTGAAATCGCGGCGCACGTTGAGGCTTGCCCCCTGGCGGGCTGCCAGCGTAAGGACAAAATGTGAGCACATCAAGTCCAACACCGGCGCCTCTAAAAGGCCCGGAGAGGGAATTAAGTGCCCGCCCAATGGCTGGGACAACAAACGCTTGGCCATTCACCGCCTCCCGCACAGTTGTTTACGGGGTCACCATACAACAGTCTGGCGCAAGTGGGAAGTCATATAAAGTGGAATTCTGTTGGGTCTGGGTACAAAAGCAGACCACTGTGCAGAGCTGGGTAGACCGCAGACTTCAAAAGTGCGGCGCAGATTTCGCGGTATTGCGAGTGGCCTGTTGGTAAAATGGCGACAAAACCCGTTTCAAGCAAAGAAAGAATCACATGTCTGCTCCTTCTAATCCTGCGCCTACGCCAACCCATGACGTTGATCCCGTTGAGGCCATCGTTCCGTTGATTCCCTTCGTATTGCCAGTGGTTGGTGGTGTTTTGATATTTTTGCTGGCGTTTATTGCCGTATTTATGGCGTAAGGGCCGCCTCAGCGCCCTTTGGTTTTGTGCATGCGGCTGTAAGTGCGGCTCGCATGCGGTTCGTTTAGCCGCATCGACGGTTTCCCACACGATTGACCTTTCTCGAATTGCCATAGCTCGGCGGGTCGGCGAGTTAGTGGCCTATTGCTGATGAAGTCATGCTCGTCGGCTGGCACCTGACTTGACTTGTCATTGCACTCGTTGCAGAGGTGCGGCTCTGTGCACCGCCCTTCATAAATCCCCGGCTTCAGCCAATAAGACTCCCACGCAATGAAGCGCGTCGTCTCGGCATGCCATTCGCATGGCCAACATAACCTAATGCTTCATTTGCATGAAGTAATTTGGTAACCACTATGTAACTCCGGATTGCGTTCCTAGAATGTGACGCATGGCTGGGACGCAAACAGTCGCCTTTTCAAAGTCAAAAAGCAGCTTCACTTTGAAAAGTCGATTTTTAAACTAGGAGCCACTGTATGAACGCACCCGTGATGAAGGGCTTGACCCTCAATGCACCAAGCTATGTCAAAAATCCACACCTTCTGGCGTGGGTGGCGGATATGGCGATTTTGACGAAACCTGACGCCATCTACTGGTGCGATGGTTCGGAAGAAGAGTACCAGCGCCTGTGCCAGCAGTTGGTCGAGGCGGGAACCTTCAAGCGACTCAACCCCGTCAAGCGGCCCAATAGCTATTTGGCCAACTCGGACCCAAGCGATGTGGCGCGCGTCGAAGACCGCACCTACATCTGCAGCGCGCGGCCAGAGGATGCTGGCCCAACCAACAATTGGATGCCGCCGACGCAGATGCGTGCACTGCTGCAATACGGGCAGGCCAACGGCATGCCCGCCTTGTTTGACGGCTGCATGAAGGGGCGAACCATGTATGTCGTGCCTTTTTCCATGGGGCCGTTGGGCTCGCCGATTGCGCACATCGGGATTGAACTGACCGACAGCCCCTATGTTGTGGTCAATCAGAAAATCATGACCCGCATGGGCAAACAGGTCTATGAGGTGCTGGGCGCTGATGGCCCGTTCGTACCCTGCATGCACACCGTGGGCGCACCACTGCAGCCGGGCCAAAAAGATGTGAAATGGCCATGTAACAACACCAAATACATCGTGCACTACCCCGAAACGCGCGAGATCTGGTCGTATGGCTCGGGCTACGGCGGCAACGCATTGCTGGGCAAAAAGTGCTTTGCGCTGCGGATTGCGTCTTCAATGGGGCGCGACCAGGGGTGGCTGGCAGAACACATGTTGATCTTGGGTGTGACCAATCCGCAAGGCAAGAAATACCACGTTGCTGCAGCCTTCCCGAGTGCCTGTGGCAAAACCAACTTCTCCATGCTGGTGCCCCCGCGCGGATTTGAAGGATGGAATGTCACCACAATTGGCGACGACATCGCGTGGATTAAACCCACTGCCGACGGCAAAATGGTCGCTATCAATCCTGAGGCTGGTTACTTTGGCGTTGCGCCAGGAACCAACTTTCAGACGAATCCGAACTGTATGGCCAGCCTCTACACGAACGCAATCTACACCAACGTAGCGCTGACGGACGACGGCGATATATGGTGGGAGGGTATGGAGGCTGACGGTGGCGGCTTGCCAGCACACCTGATCGATTGGCAGGGTAACGATTGGACACCAGAAATCGCACAGCGAACAGGCGCAAAAGCAGCGCATCCCAATGCACGGTTCACCGTGCCCGCCAACAACAACCCTGCATTGGACGCCCAATGGGATGATGCTGCAGGTGTGACGATTGACGCATTCATATTTGGTGGCCGCCGCTCCAACACCGTACCCTTAGTAACCGAAGCACGTACCTGGACCGAAGGCGTCTACATGGCCGCAACCATGGGCTCGGAAACTACCGCGGCAGCTGTGGGCCAAATGGGCGTTGTCCGCCGAGACCCTTTTGCCATGTTGCCATTTTGCGGCTACAACATGAGCGACTACTTTCAGCACTGGCTCGATATGGAACCCGCACTCAAGGGACGCGGCCATGCATTGCCCAAAATATTCTGCGTCAATTGGTTCCGAAAGGGTGACGATGGCAAGTTCGTCTGGCCCGGCTATGGTGAAAACATGCGCGTTCTGAAATGGATGATCGATCGCATGGAAGGAACCACCAACGGCATGGAAACCGGATTTGGCGTGACCCCAAACTACGCAGAAATCACTTGGACCGGATTGGACTTCAGCAAGGCGCAGTTCGACAGCGTGACCAGCCTCGATGTGGCAGCATGGACCCACGAGTTTTCATTGCATGACGCGCTATTCACACAGCTAGCGCATCACTTGCCAGTGGCACTGATGGAGACCAAAGCCCGGCTGCAGCAGCTGATTACGGGCAACTAACCACAAGAGGGACCCAACAGGGCCTTCCCACGCAGCGTGGAGGGCCCTGTTACTGGCGCGAATCACTCGTCACGAGAGGACAGCAGCGCCGGAATTGCAAACGCAATCACCCACAGCGCTACCCACACGGCAAACAGGTTGCCGTCTTCCCACGTCTCCACCAATTGATCGGTCACCAACAAGACGGCGACGAAAACTGCCGTGAAAATGGCAGCCAACGCGCGTGAGCGATACAGACCGCGCTTGATCCAACCGCCCAAAACCGTTTGGTCGAATGACCGCTTTGCCGCGGAGGGAACAAAGTACGGGTGAACAGGTAGTGTCATGGCAAATCTCCTAAACAAGGGTTAAGGCAAACAATTTGTCTCAACCACGGGCTCAATACTAGGGTTTTTACCTAGGTTGTTCAACTTTATGTTAGTGATGTAAAACATTCACCAAAGTTATGATTGAGCCATGCCATTGACCAACTTGCGCAACCTTGACCTCAACCTCCTCAAAGTGTTCGATGTGGTCATGGCCGAACGCAGCCTGACCCGCGCAGCACAACAGCTCTCGCTCACCCAACCAGCAGTCAGCAATGCCATGCGACGATTGCGTGAAGCCCTGGACGACGATCTCCTCGTGCGCAACGGCAGGTACCTCGAGCCAACGCCGCGTGCAACAGATCTGTGGCAGGCCGTGCGCGACAGCATGAAGCGATTGCAGGGCGCGCTGGAGCCCAGCGTGTTTGAGCCGACCACGGCCAACACAAGCTTCGTACTAACCATGGCTGACGCAACCGCCAGTGAGCTGATGCCAGCGCTCGTGGCACGAATCGATACGCACGCGCCAGGAGTGTCACTCCGTGTCATACCGCTCACCACGCGCGATCCGCGCCGGTCGCTCGACGAAGGACAGGCCGACCTCGCTATAGGCCACTTTCCAGCCGTCATGGCTGAACTGCGCGCACGAGAAGCGGCTAGCGAACCAGTCGCCTACGCACACCATCGCCTGTTTCAGAGCGACTACGTCTGCGTCATGCGCAAAGGCCACCCACTGGCAAAGGTCGCGCTCAACTTAGACCGATACTGCAGTGCGCGCCACATGCGCGTTAGCTTTTCCGGTAGACAACAGGGCTTTGTGGATGATGCGCTGGCCACCTTGGGCCGTACACGCCATGTGGTGCTCACAGTGAACCAATTCTTTACCGCGGGAAAAGTCGTTGCGCAGTCCGACTTGTTAACCGTTTTGCCGCGCCATTTCCTCAAAGTCACCGGTTTTGCCAAACAACTGGTGTTGCGAGAATTACCCTTTCCCGCTCTCACCATTCAGGTAGACTCCTTGTGGCACCAGCGCCAGGCCAGCTCCAAGGCGCATGCTTGGTTGCGTGGACAAATCGTGCAGTTAGCTGACCAGGCGTTCATCCCATGAAATTACAACTCCTGTCTGACCTGCACCTTGAGGTCGCACCCCACTGGGCAGCACAAGCTGCGCCTGAAGCCGAATTGCTGGTGCTCGCAGGCGATATTGGCTCTTACCAGCCAGGGTCAAGACTGACGGACCCAGACTTCGGTCTTACCCAGTTTTCACCAAACCATGGCTGGCCCACCCCGGTTCTCTTTGTACCGGGAAACCATGAATACGATGGCATGGATTTCGACGAGGCGCATGCGCGATTGCAAGAAACTTGCGATCGACTCGGAATCATTTGGTTGGAACGCGAAATCAAGCTGCTTCATGGGGTGCGCTTCATTGGCACCACGCTATGGACGGACTTTGACGCACTCGGGCCAGGAGCGCCTCAGACGAAGACGCAGCCAGTCGGTTCAGGCCACCCGAATCTACTGGCACAAACACTTAAGTTACGCGAAAAAGCCTTTAGAGCCGCAAACTACTACCTTCGCAAAACCATGACCACCCGCCACGGCGAGCCCTGGCTTGCAGAAGGCATTCGCGAGCAGGCCTTGGTGTGCCAAGCCTGGCTCCGAAACGCACTGGACCAACATTTTGACGGAACGACAGTGGTCGTTACGCACTTTGCGCCAAGCCTACTGAGCGCCGACCCACGATACGGGCTAACCCCTGGCACAGCCGGCTTCTGCAATGCACTGGACGAACTGCTGCCCATGGCCCAATGGTGGCTCCACGGCCACTTGCACGCCCCGAGCAACTACACATCACAAGGCTGCAGGGTTGTTGCCAATCCGCTGGGCTATGCACGCAAAAACGAACAGGCAGCATTTCTGCCAGCACATGCGATAAACATTCGTGACCAGACCGTCGCTACACTGACAACCCAAGCACCGAGGAGTGATCCATGAAGATTCTTTTAGCCGTAGACGGCAGTCCGTACAGCAAGAAAATGCTGGCTTACCTCAGCACGCACGAGAATCTGCTCAATGGAAGCAACACTTACACCGTCTTCACCGCCCCGCCTGCGCTGCCGCCGCGTGCACGCAGTGCCGTAGGTAAGGGCGTAGTCGATGCTTATTACGCTGAAGAGAGTGAAAAAGTGTTGGCACCGGTCACCAAATTTCTGTTGCGTCATGGGATCAATGCCACATCAACCTGGAAGGTCGGCCCGGCAGGCACTGCGATTGCAAACTTTGCAACCACCGGAAACTTTGACCTGGTGGTCATGGGGTCGCACGGTCATGGCGCGGTCGTCAATATGGTGATGGGCTCAGTGGCCAATCAGGTGTTGGCCCACTGCAAAGTACCCGTTCTGCTGGTCCGCTAACGGGCGTTCAAACCGTTAAAGCACGTCGACATGACAAAGTCGATGATTTCCGCGTCGCTATGCTGACCACCCATTTGCAAAAACTCCAGCACCGGGTCACACGCCCTGGCGAACAAGGTGTACAAAACGGCAATGGCGGGCAGTTGCGAACTGATTTGGCCCAGGGCCTGCGCCTCTTCAATCCAGGCACCTAGTCGATCGCTGACTTCGATAAGGCCGTCCATATAGTCGTGGTTCGCCACCAGTGCGGCCCGCAAGCTGGAGTTCTGGCTCGGCAGTGAAGGCATCTCTCCCGCCAACTTCAGACCCATCGTCCACCGCACCACACTTTGCAATTTCTCCAGCGGACCCAGTGCAGCCGGCAAGTCTAGAAGGAAGGCTTGCGCACGCCGCATGACACGCACCATCGCGGCAGCAGCTAGCTCTTCCTTACTGGAAAAATGCTTGTAGAGGCTTGCCTTGGCAATGCCCACTTCGGCCGCCACCTCGTCCACCGTCATGGCTTCAAAGCCCTTGTGTGCCAACAAGTGGTTCACCACCCGGATGATGGCGTCCTCACGGGCAACCAGCATTTGTGATTTGAACGAAACCTTGGGCGCGGAGATGGAAGACATGGCCACAGTTTAGCCGCTCACGTCGGAAAAAACATGTGGCGACCAATTTATGACCGAGGAGTAACAACCAGGCTATAAAGCAGCAACAAGTAGGGCAAATGTGCCCTGGTTGAACCCGGCCTGCCACCCCCTACCGCCACGCGTTTTGAAACGGGTCGCAGTTTATGGCCTAATACTGCCTTTGCAAAAACCTAAATCGTGTGGGTCAGCCTGCTTTGCAACGCAACAGTGCGCTGACTTCTCCTCTTATCTCTAGAAAGAAAATCATGGGCAATCAAATCGTCACTGAAGCAGATCGCAAAGCTACACCCCGTCCTGCAACCCTGCCAGGCTTCACCTTGCCAACCGGCGGACGCGGTCAACGCGTGAGCCTGGAGCGCGGTGTCGCCACACGCAGCAAGAAGAACCCTGGCAAGCGCTCCAAAAAAGGCGGCTGATCACTGAAAGACAAGGGCCAAAGCACGCGCCTCGGCCCAATAGTCTTCAAGTGCACGCGCAGTCCTTGCTGGCTGCGGCGCGCGCCTTTTAAGGCGCAAAACTCGCACGCATACCGCAGCAGTGCAGAGTTGATCCTACCCATCTGCCCGGCTAGTACAAAGCCTTTGGCGTAGTGGTCGGGCAAAAAAAGCCCAAAAATCCCCCCGGCACAATCAGCGTGGCAATCGCTGTCTGGTCAAACCCTGGCGCCTTGACGCCTTGCGAACTATCCGTAGGTGCGGACGGACTACGATCTGCAACGAGTAGTAGCCCACGCCGCATAAACCGTGCATTGGCGCACGCGATGGGACACAATGCCACAACGTCCCCGCCGCACGCCACGCAACACCATGGAAAACAAACCCTCGCCAGCAGTGACCAGCACCAGCGAATTCGCAGTGAACCCGGCGTGGATGGAGGCACATTGGATGCCATTCACCGCCAACCGCAACTTCAAGGCGCATCCGCGCATGATGGTGAGTGCCAAAGGCGCCTACTACACCGACAGTGCAGGGCGCAAAATTCTGGATGGCCTCTCAGGCCTGTGGTGTTGTGGTCTCGGTCATGGCCGTGCAGAGATCACCGAGGCAGTCAGTCGACAGATCGCCACACTCGACTATTCCCCTGCATTTCAATACGGCCACCCTTTGTCGTTTGAGTTGGCCAACAAGATTTGCGCACTAACCCCGGACGGGTTAGACCATGTGTTTTTCACGGGCTCCGGTTCAGAATCTGCCGACACATCACTCAAAATGGCCCGCGCCTACTGGCGGGCCAAAGGGCAAGGCACCAAGACACGCCTGATCGGCCGCGAAAAGGGCTACCACGGCGTCAATTTTGGGGGCATCTCGGTGGGCGGCATCCCGGGCAACCGCAAGACATTCGGCCAAGGTATTGAGTCGGATCACCTGCCTCACACCCAGCCCCCTGCAGGTGCCTTCCACAAAGGCCAGCCGCCGACGGGCGCGGCGCTGGCCGACGAGCTGCTGGCCCTCATTGCCTTGCACGATGCGTCCAACATCGCCGCCGTCATCGTAGAGCCCATGGCGGGTTCCGCCGGTGTGGTGGTGCCACCGGTGGGGTATTTACAGCGTCTGCGCGAGATTTGCACTGCCAACAATATCCTGCTGATCTTTGATGAGGTCATTACTGGCTTTGGCCGCATGGGTGCCTACAGTGGCGCAGCGGCTTTTGGGGTGACACCCGACATCATGAACGTGGCCAAGCAAATCACCAACGGCGCGCAGCCCTTGGGTGCGGTCGTGGTCAAGACCGATATCTACAACGCCTTCATGGACCAAGGCGGCCCCGACTACCTGCTGGAGTTTCCCCACGGCTACACCTATTCGGCCCACCCTGTGGCCTGCGCCGCCGGTTTGGCGAGCTTGGCGCTGTTGCAGCAAGAAAACGCGGTTCAGCGGGTGCGCGATCGTGTGGCGCGCTCGGCGGGCGCGACTGATGCCACGAGCGGCGCCGGCGGCGCTGGAAGCGACGTCAGCACGGGCAGCAGTGGCGGGCCGGCGGGACGCCAGG
>CAYXWW010000056.1:14215-16555 GCA_964468905.1 uncultured Rhodoferax sp.
CTACCTGCGGGAGTTTCCCCACGGCTACACCTACTCGGCCCACCCGGTGGCGTGCGCGGCGGGCATTGCAGCGCTGGACGTGCTGGTGCAAGAGAACATGATCGAACGCGTGGTCGCAATGGTCCCCTACTTTGAGCAAGCAGTGCACGGCCTGCGCAGTGCACCCCATGTGGCTGACATCCGCAACTACGGCTTGGCCGCAGGCATTACGCTTGCCGCACACCCCGGTGAACCGGCCCGACGCCCTTATGAAGTCGCCATGCGCTGCCTCGACAAAGGCTTCTACGTGCGCTATGGCGGCGACACCATCCAGCTTGCTCCCCCCTTCATCATCGAAAAGCACGAAATTGATAGCCTGGTCAACGCGCTGGGTGACGCACTTCACGCCACACCTTGATATTCAAGTGCTCTTATATTGACAGCTACCTGTGCCCTGTTCACGAGGGCTAGTGGCCAAAAGTGTTTATAACTATTCTGGAAACCCCATGAATCCACTCCCCACCATCGGACACCTGATCGACGGCGAGATCGTCGCGACTGTCGCACCTGGCACCCGCTCACAAGACGTGTTCAACCCGGCCACCGGCCGCGCCGAGAAGCGGGTGTTGTTGGCCGACAAGGCCACGGTCGAGCAGGCCATTGCGTCGGCGCAAGCGGCGTTCGCGGGCTGGCGCAACACACCGCCACTCAAGCGCGCACGGGTTATGGCCAACCTGAAGGTCTTGCTGGAGCAACACGCCGATGAAATTTGCGCCCTCATCACCGCCGAGCATGGGAAGGTCCTGGCCGATTCGCTGGGTGAGCTGCAACGCGGCATTGAAAACGTGGAATACGCCAGCTACGCGCCCGAGCTGCTCAAGGGGGAACACAGCAAGAACGTCGGCCCCGCGATTGACAGCTGGAGCGAGTTCCAGCCGTTAGGCGTGGTGGTTGGCATCACCCCCTTCAATTTCCCCGCCATGGTGCCCTTGTGGATGTGGCCGATGGCCGTGGCCTGCGGCAATTGCTTTGTCCTGAAGCCCTCAGAGCGCGACCCCAGTAGCGCCTTGCGCATTGCTCAGCTGGCCCTACAAGCCGGGTTGCCACCGGGCGTGCTCAATGTGGTCAATGGTGACAAGGAGGCCGTGGACCTGCTGCTAGCCGACCCGCGCATCAAGGCCGTGAGCTTTGTGGGTTCGACACCTATCGCCCAAACCATCTACGCCACTGGCTGCGCCCACGGCAAACGAGTACAGGCACTCGGTGGTGCCAAGAACCACGCGGTCGTCATGCCGGACGCCGACATTGCCAATGCGGTTACCGCCCTCATGGGTGCCGCCTACGGCTCGTGTGGCGAGCGCTGCATGGCCATCCCGTTGGTCGTCGCTGTGGGGGATGCCACGGCAGACGCCGTGGTTGCGGCTATAAAAGTCGAGATTGCCAAAATGAAGGTCGGTCCCGGCACGGATGCGTCCAGCGACATGGGGCCGCTGGTGACCCTGCCCCACCTTCAAAAGGTCAAGGCGTATGTGGACCAGGGTGTCAAGGAAGGTGCCACGCTTGTGGTGGATGGGCGTGGCATTGCGGTAGTTGGCCACGCGGGTGGCTATTTCCTCGGTCCCTGTCTGTTTGACCACGTGGAGCCCGGCATGGTGATCTACCAGGAAGAAATCTTCGGCCCCGTGTTGGGGGTGGTGCGCGTGCAAACACTGCAAGAAGCCATGGACCTGATCGACGCCCATGAATACGGCAACGGCACCTGCATCTTCACCCGCGACGGCGAAGCTGCCCGCTACTTCACCGACAACATCCAGGTCGGCATGGTGGGTGTCAACGTGCCCTTGCCAGTGCCCGTGGCCTACCACTCGTTTGGGGGCTGGAAGCGCAGTCTGTTTGGCGACCTGCACGCCTATGGGCCGGACGCCGTGCGCTTTTATACCAAGCGCAAAACGGTTACGCAGCGCTGGCCGTCCAGTGCGGTGCGGGAGGGGGCAGTGTTTAGCTTTCCGAGTAGCAAATAGTGCCCCAATGGGAAAACCAAAGAGGGTTTTGCAGGCACAAGGGATAATCCTGCCCACATGGCACTTATCACTTTACTTGACGCCCAGCTGGCATTCGGGCACGTCCCGCTTCTCGATCACGCTGACTTTTCCCTCGAAACCCAAGAGCGCGTGGGCCTGATTGGCCGCAACGGCGCTGGCAAATCCTCCATGCTCAAAATTTTGGGCGGCATGGAAAAGCCCGACGATGGCACGCTGCAGGTGCAAACCGGCACGCGTATCTCGTACGTGGCACAAGAACCCATTCTGGACGGAGATGCTACAGTTTTCAGAGCTGTTCGCGCAGGTTTGGAGAGGGTTA